>DATLZI010000088.1:0-3670 GCA_035574075.1 bacterium
GATCGTGCTGGCCGGCACGCTGGCGCAGTTCGCGCGCTACACCGCCGGCCAGGACGATGCCGCGGCGCAGGCGGTGCGCGAGACGCTGCACCGCGCGCGGAGCCCCCTCCCGCCCGTCCGGCTGGGGAGCCACACCTTCGACTTCACCGCGCGCGTCTACATCGCCGGGATCCTGAACAACACGCCCGACTCCTTCTACGATCGCGGCCGCCACTTCGGTCGCGACGCCGCGCTGGCGCGGGCGGAGGAGATCGTCCGCGAGGGGGCCGATCTCATCGAGATCGGCGGCGAAACCGCGCAGGAAGGCGCCCGCCTGGCGCCCGAGGAGGAGATCGCCCGCGTCGTGCCGCTCGTGGACGCCCTGACCCGGCGCTTTCCCCTGCCGGTGGCGGTGGACACCTACAAGGCGCCGGTGGCGCGGGCGGCGATCGAGGCCGGCGCCGTGCTGGTAAACGACATCAGCGGCGCCGCCGACCCGGCGATGGCCCAGGTCATCGCCGGCAGCGAGGCCGGGCTGGTCGTCATGCACCTGCACGGCCAGCCCAAGCAGCGCTATGCGGACGTCCCGGTGCCGTCGATGATGGACTGGGTGGCGGCATTCCTGCGATGGCGCACGGACGAACTCGTCGCCGCAGGAGTGCCCCGGCAGCGCCTGCTCGTCGATCCCGGCCTGAACTTCGGCAAGCACCCGTCGCGCGATCTCGAGCTGATGCGCCGCCTGCCGGAGCTGCGCAGCCTGGGCTGTCCGATCTTCGTCGCCACATCCCGCAAGGACTACATCCGCGACCTGCTCGCCCTCCCCCCGGCGGAGCTCCTCGAGGGCACCGCCGCGGCGGTGGCCTTCGCGGCGGTCCAGGGCGCGGCGATGCTGCGCGTGCATGATGTGCGGGCGATGGTGCGCGTGGCGCGCATGATCGAGTACCTCACCGGCCGGCGGCCGGTGCATCCTCCCCAGGAGGTCAGCAGGCGTGGACAAGCCGGTCATTGAGCATGCG
Source organism: bacterium (assembly GCA_035574075.1). Lineage (GTDB taxonomy): Bacteria > Sysuimicrobiota > Sysuimicrobiia > Sysuimicrobiales > Kaftiobacteriaceae > Kaftiobacterium. Next base: position 996 of record DATLZI010000088.1, read on the forward strand.
GTGCGGGACATCATCGAGGCGATCGGGGAGAACGTCGACCGCGAGGGGTTGCGGGAGACGCCGCGGCGGATCGCCGAGACGTACGCGGAGCTGTTCAGCGGGCTGCGGGAAGATCCCCGCTCGCTCCTCGAGGTGGGCTTCGATGACGAGGATCATCACGAGATGGTGGTCGTCAAGGATATCCCGTTCTTCTCGATGTGCGAGCATCACTTTCTGCCCTTCCACGGCGTGGCGCATGTCGGCTACATCCCGCAGGGGCGCATCCTGGGCATCAGCAAAGTGGCCCGCTTGGTCGACATGCTGGCCCGCCGGCCGCAGGTCCAGGAGCGGCTCACCTCGCAGGTGGCCGACTTCCTCTGCGAGGGCGGGCTCAAGGCGCGCGGCGCGGCCGTCGTCGTCGAGGCCGAGCACCTCTGCATGACCATGCGGGGGATCAAGAAGCCGGGCAGCAGGGTGATCACCTCCGCCACCCGCGGGATCTTCCGCGAGGACGCGCGGACCCGCGCGGAGTTCTTCGCTATCGTCGAGGGGAAGCGCTGACCGATGGCCTACCTCGAGGGGGCGGCGTCCGGCCCCGCGGAGCGGCCGCGCGACGGCGCCTCCCTCCTCATCCTGCTCGCCGCGCTGCTCGTCCTCGGCGGGCTGGCCAGCGCGGCGATCGGCGCCGTGCCCGTGGCGCCGTCGGCGATCGCGGGCGCGCTGGGCTTCGGTCCCGCGGTGGATCCGGTCACCCGCGCCATCGTCCTGGAGCTCCGGCTGCCGCGCATCACCCTGGCCGCGCTCGTCGGCGCGGCGCTGGCCGCCGCGGGGACCGTCTTCCAGGGAATCTTCCGCAACCCGCTGGCTGACCCGTACATCATCGGCGTCTCCGGCGGGGCGGCCCTGGGCGCGACGACGGCGATCGTCTTCGGCTGGACCGCCGCCGTGGCCGGGATCAGCGCCGTGACGCTGGCGGCGTTCGTCGCGGCGCTGCTGGTCACGGGTCTGGTCTACCGTCTGGCCTGGATCCGGGGCGAGGTCGCCGTGGAGCCCCTGCTGCTCGCCGGCGTGGCGGTGGGCGCGTTCCTGGCCGCGGTCATCTCCGCGCTGCAGCTCTTCGGCGGACAGAGCCTGCAGCAGGTGATCTTCTGGCTGATGGGCGGCTTCTCCGGGCGCACCTGGCGGCACGTCGCGCTCATCCTTCCCTACGTCGCCGCCGGTTACGCCGTGGCCCGGATCTTCGCCCGCGATCTCAATCTGCTGGTCCTGGGGGACGAGGCCGCCCGCGCGCTGGGGGTCGACGCGGGCCGGAGGCGGGCCCTCCTCATCGGCGCGGCCACCCTGATGGCCGCCGCCGCCGTCTCCGTCAGCGGCCTCATCGGCTTCGTGGGCCTGGTCGTGCCGCACCTGTTGCGCCTGGTCGTCGGGCCGGACCACCGCCGCCTGCTGCCGGCCGCGGCGTTGGGCGGCGCCGTGACGCTGCTGCTCGCCGATACCGTGGCCCGCTCGGCGGCGGCCCCGGCGGAGATCCCGGTCGGGATCGTCACCGCCGCGCTGGGGGCGCCATTCTTCCTCTTCCTCCTGCGCCGCCACCGCCGGCGGACCTTCTGGATCTGAGCGGTTTTCTCCGCGTCCTGTGCTAGAATGGGCTCGACATCGACGCCCAGGTGGCGGAACGGGCGAGACGCGGGAGACTTAAACTCTCCTGGTCCGCGAGGGCCATGTGGGTTCGACTCCCACCCTGGGCACCAGGCGAGCTCGCTTCCTCGGGCCGCGGTGTGCGCCGCCGGCGCAGCACGGCGCGATCACGAAGGGTGCGGTTCTCCAGACGCCGGGGACGGCGCAGGACGAGATGATCCGGTGGGGCGTCTTCGTCTGAGGGATGGCTGGTAGAACGCGCCCTCGCGCGTTCTGGAGGCGGCGCCCGGATTCGAACCGGGGAATGGGGGTTTTGCAGACCCCTGCCTTGCCTCTTGGCTACGCCGCCCCGGCGATGTCTGGAGCGGGAGACGGGACTTGAACCCGCGACCTTCTCCTTGGCAAGGAGACGCTCTACCTCTGAGCTACTCCCGCCCGCTCCGCCTCCGGCTCCCGAGGAGCCGCGGCCTGCTGTTCATTATACTGAGCGCCCGAGAGATGCGAAAGCCCCGGAAATCCCGGGGCCTCCGTTCAGCTCATTCGCCTGCTCTGCACAGGAGCGCAACCTCGTTACGGGTTGCGGAAGAAGAGGAACCAGACGATCGCTAGGGCGACGACCCACCAGATCCAGTCCAACGTGTCCTCCCTCCCTCCTGTCGTAGCGTTGCCTTCCCATTCGCTATGCCCTGGGGGAGTCCTCCGCAGGCGCGGGACCGCAGGCTTGAACGGGGGGGAGGGGGGGCCTATAATACGGGTGGCGTACGCGCCCACGTAGCTCAGGCGGCAGAGCGTGTCCTTGGTAAGGACAAGGTCACCGGTTCGAATCCGGTCGTGGGCTCCACCCGCGTGACTCGTCATGCGCCGGCCGGCGGCCGGCGGCGGACGAGTCATTTGCACGCCATTACGGGTTCTCGGGGGCGACGATGGCCAAGGCGAAGTTTGAGCGGACGAAGCCGCACGTAAACATTGGGACGATCGGGCACGTGGACCACGGGAAGACGACGCTGACGGCGGCGATCACGCACACGCTGGCGGGGATCGGGGCGACGCAGCCCAAG
>DATLZI010000089.1:0-2940 GCA_035574075.1 bacterium
GGATGACGGTTACCCGGCGGATCATCCCCTGCCTGGACGTACGCCAGGGCCGCGTCGTGAAGGGCGTGCGGTTTGTGGACCTGGCCGACGCCGGCGATCCCGTCGCCCTGGCCCGGGCGTATGACGCCGAGGGGGCGGACGAGCTGGTCCTGCTCGACATCACTGCCTCCAGCGAGGGGCGCCGCACGATGGAGCGGGTCGTGGCCGGGATTGCGGAGGCGGTGTTCATCCCGCTGACGGTCGGCGGAGGGGTGCGCGAGGTCGGCGACGTCAGGCGGTTGCTGCTGGCCGGCGCCGACAAGGTCGCGGTCAACACCGCAGCGGTGGAGCGTCCCCCGCTGCTGGCGGAGGCCGCCGACCGCTTCGGCAGCCAGTGCGTGGTTTGCGCCATCGATGCGCGGCGCACCGCCGGGGGAGGGTGGGAGGTGGTGACCTACGGGGGACGGCGTAGTACGGGGCTCGACGCCGTGGCCTGGGCCGCGCAGGCGGCGCGCCTGGGCGCCGGGGAGATTCTGCTGACCAGCATCGACCAGGACGGCACGCACGACGGCTACGACCTCGCGCTGACCCGCGCCGTGGCGGACGCGGTGCCGGTGCCGGTGATCGCCTCCGGGGGCGCCGGCTCGGTCGAGGACATCCGCACGGTGCTGAGCGAAGGCGGGGCGGATGCCGCCCTCGCCGCCGGCATCTTCCATCACGGTCGGCTCCGCATCGCCGAGGTCAAGGCGCACCTGGCGCGCTGCGGGCTGCCCGTGCGGGTGTAGCGGTGGACCTGCGGTTCGGCCCGGACGGCCTGATCCCGGCGGTGGCCCAGGACGCGCAGACGCGGCGCGTCCTCATGGTGGCCTACATGAACCGGGAGGCGCTCGAGCGCACGCGGGCCAGCGGTGAGGCGTGGTACTGGAGCCGGTCGCGCGGCCGCCTGTGGCGCAAGGGCGAAACGTCGGGCCACCGGCAGCGGGTGCGGGAGATCCGCGTGGATTGCGACGGCGACGCCGTGCTGCTGCTCGTCGAACAGGTCGGGGCGGCCTGCCACACCGGGCAGCGCAGCTGCTTCTTCCGTGACCTCGACGGCCGGGAGCGGCCGGCCGAGCCGGCCGAGATCCTGGATGAGTTGAGCGCGGTGATCGCCGACCGCCGCGCGGCCCAGCCGGAGGGGTCGTACACGGCGGCGCTGCTGGCGCAAGGCCCAGACGCGGTCGCGGCGAAGATCGAGGAGGAAGCAGGAGAGTTGATCCGGGCCGCGCGGGAGGAGCCCGAGGGGCGCGTGGCGGAGGAGGCGGCGGATCTGCTGTACCACACCCTCGTCCTGCTGGCCGCGCGCGGGCTGGCCCTCGACGACGTGCGCGCGGTCCTGCGGCGCCGGCGTGGCCGTTAAGCTCGTCATCTTCGACTGCGACCGGACCCTCTGGGATCACCCCAACGTCTCGGAGCTGCAGCGGCCGTTCCGGCGGATCGACGCCACGACGGTCGCCGACGCCGCCGGCGTCCGCGTCCGCCTCCGGCCCCACGCCCGCGAGGTGCTGGACGCCCTGCGCGCCCGCGGCATCCTCATCTCCGTGGCCAGCTGGAACCGCCCCGAGCCGGTGCTGGAGATCTTTGAGCAGCTCGACCTCATGCCGTACTTCACGCGCCCCAAGGTGGAGTTCCACCCGTACAAGGAGAAGACGATCCGCGCCCTGCTCGACGAGCTGGCTGCCGACGGCGTGCGCCTCGCTCCCGAAGAGGTGCTGTTCGTCGACGACCGTGCCGTGCACCTGGAGCGGGTGCGCCGCTTCGTCGGGCCGGTGCGCACGCTGCAGCCCGGCGTGACGCTCCACGATCTGCGTGAGGTGCTCGCCCACCTGGACTGAGCGCCCGGCGGGCGCGCCGCCCCCCGGCGGCCCGGCGCTCGACCGCTGATCCTCTGCTGATCCTCCGGCCGGGGCGCGATTCGCCGGGATCCGATGGCATGTCAAGCCGTCCCCCTTGACAATAGAGGTGGCACTGAGTATCTAAGAAAACTGGCAGGCCCGGATCGGTCCGGGCCCACAGGACGCGACGGAAAGGGGGGTGACTCGAATGCTTTCTCGGTGGACGCCGTTCGAGGAGCTCTTTGCGCTCCAGCGGGATCTGATGAACCTGTTTGACCGGGTCTTCTCCCAGACCACCATGCCGGCGCCGACCCGCTTCACGCCGGCCATGGAGGCGTACTACAGGGAGGGCCACCTGGTGGTCCGCGCGGAGCTGGCCGGTGTCGACCCGAAGAGCGTGGACGTCTCGTTCGCGCGGAACACGCTGACGATTAAGGGGCAGCGCACCGCGCCGGAGGTCCCGGCCGACGATCGGGTCTTCGGGGAGATCCCCTACGGGACGTTCGAGCGGACCATCAACCTGCCGGAGGGTCTGGATCCGGAGCACATCAAGGCCCGATGGCATGAGGGGATCCTGGAGATCTCCATCCCGGTGGCTAAGGCGCTGCAGCCGCGGAAGGTTCCGATTGAGGTGGTCCGCGCCTGAGCGCCTTGTGCGGGAGGGTGGCGCGAGGCCTCCCTCCCGCACTCCCTGTCCTCCCGAACTCCAACAGGCAGGAGGTGAGAGATGATGGCCGACCTCGGTCTGCTCATCGTGCGCGCCATCATCGGTCTGCTGTTCATCGGGCACGGTCTGCAGAAGCTGACCGGGTGGTTCGGCGGCCACGGCCTCGCCGGCACCGGCCAGTTCATGGAGGGGATCGGGTTGCGGCCGGGCCGGACGTGGGCCGCGGTCGCCGGGACGGCGGAGGTCCTGGGGGGCGCTCTGTTCGCCCTCGGCTGGCTCAACCCGGTCGGCACGGTGCTGATCTGCGCCGTGATGTTCATGGCCATCGCCCGCGTGCACTGGGCGAGGGGACTGTGGGTGAGCAACGGCGGGTCGGAGTACCCGCTGGTGAACGTCGCGGCGACGATCGGCGTGGCCCTG
>DATLZI010000090.1:0-2886 GCA_035574075.1 bacterium
AGGCTGGTGCGCCGCAGCTGCTCAACCGCCATGGAGCTCCCGCGCGCGCCTCTGGAGCAGCGCGACCGCCTCCTCGTCCGTCACCTGGTTGAAGTCGTCGTAGAACTGCCCCACGGCGTAGAAGGTCAGCGGCGTCATCAGGCAGACCACGTCGTCCGCCTCGGCGCGCAGGCTCTCGTAGCTCTCCGGAGGCGCGACCGGGATCGCCGCCACCATCGCCGCCGGCGCCAGCTTCCGCACGGCGCGCAGCGCGGCGATCATCGTCGAGCCGGTGGCGATCCCGTCGTCCACCACGATCGCGGCGCGACCCTCCAGACGCGGCAGCGGCCGGTCGCCGCGGTAGGCCGCCTGCCGGCGCCGGATCTCCGCCAGCTGGAACGCGATCTCGTCCTGCAGGTAGTCCTCCGGAACCTTCAACGCGCCGACCAGCGGGGTATCGTAGTAGACCGTGCCGTCGTTCGCCACCGCGCCGATCGCCAGCTCCGGGTTGTAGGGCGCTCGCAGCTTGCGCGGGATGACGACGTCCAGCGGGGCATCCAGCGCCTTCGCCACCTCGTAGGCCACGACGATCCCGCCGCGGGGGATGCCGAGCACATAGGGCTGCCGGGCCCGGTAGCCCTCCAGAGCCTCGGCCAGCCGCCGGCCGGCATCCCGCCGATCGCGGAACGTCATCGCCGTGCTGTCACCTGCTCGGACCCTCCGGCGCCTCATCCCTTCCACGCCGGCGGGGGGTTTCCTGTGGGGACGGTCCGGGGCGGGCTACGCGGCGGGCTGCAGGCGGCGGAGCGTGGCGCGGATCAGCTCCCACACCGCGTGGACGTGCCGCTCTTCGGTGCGGATGTTGCCGATCGCCACTCGCAGCGCGTAGCGCCCCTGGAGCCTGGTGTGCGAGAGATAGGCCTCCCCGCTCGCGTTCACGGCGTCGAGGAGCGATGCGTTCAGGCGGTCCAGGGCCTCCTCGTCCAGGCCCGGAGGCCGGGCGCGGAAGCAGACGGTGCTGAACGGGGTGGGCGCCAGGCGCTCAAAGAGGGGATCGTCGTCAATCCACGCGGCCAGAGCCTGACCCAGCCGCACGTGCTCGCGGATACGCGCGGCCAGCCCCTCCCAGCCGAAGTAGCGGATGACCATCCACAGCTTCAGCGCGCGGAAGCGGCGCCCGAGCTGCACGCCGTAGTCCATCAGGTCGCGCACCGCCGTGCGCTCAGCCTCCGCCGTGCGCAGGTACTCCGGCACCAGGCTGAACGCCGCGCGCAGCACGTCCGGACGGCGGCAGTAGAACGCGCTGCAGTCCAGGGGGGTGAACAGCCACTTGTGCGGATTGATGACCACGGAGTCAGCGGCCTCCGCGCCGGCCAGGGCCCAACGGAACTCGGGGGCGATCGCGGCGATGCCGGCGTAGGCCGCATCCACGTGCAGCCACAGCCCCTCGGCCTCACAGATCGCGGCGATCGCGGGCAGCGGATCGACGCTCGTCGTGGAGGTCGTGCCGACCGTGGCCACGACGCAGAAGGGGCGCCAGCCCGCGCGGCGATCCTCGGCGATGGCCCGGCGCAGCGCCTGGGGATCCATCCGGAAGGCGTCGTCCACCGGGATCTTCCGCAACCCCGCCCGCCCGATGCCGAGGACGATCGCCGCCTTCTCGATCGAGGAGTGCGCCTGCTCCGACGCGTACAGGCGCAGGCGCGGACCGCCGGCGGCCCCCTCGTCCCGGAAGCGATGCTCGCTCACCGCCTCCCGCGCCGCCGCGATCGCGCAGAGGCTGGCCACCGAGGCGGTGTCCATGATGATCCCCATGAAGCCCTCGGGGAGACCGACCATCTGCCGCAGCCAGTCCAACACCGCCTCCTCGAGCTCGGTTGCCGCCGGCGACGTCTTCCAGAGCATGCCGTTGACGTTGAGCGCCGCGGTGAGCAGCTCGCCCAGGATGCCGGGGCCTGAGCCGGTGATCGCGAAGTAGGCGAAGAAGGAGGGGTGGTTCCAGTGCGTGATGCCAGGCAGCACCAGGCGCTCCACGTCGGCGAGGATCGCCTCCATCGGCTCGCCCCGCGCCGGCGGCTGCGCCGGCAGCGCCTCCCGGATCTGGCCCGGAGCCACCCGCGCCAGCACCGGGAAGCGTTCCGGGTGAGCCAGGTAGTCGGCGATCCAGGCCACGGCGCGCCGGCCGTGCTCTTCGAACTCCTCGGGCGGCATATCGCCCCGGGCGCGCGCTGTCACAGTCCCAGCTCCGGCGCGATGCGCCGCAGGGCGTCGATGACGAAGGCGATGTGCTCGTCGAGCGGCAGGCCCAGTTCTTCCGCTCCTCGCACGACATCCTCGCGGTTCACACCGCGCGCAAAGGCCTTGTCCTTCATCTTCTTCTTCACCGCCGCGACGTCCACTTCGGCCAGCGAGCGGTTCGGCCGCACGTAGGCCACCGCTGTGATGAACCCCACCAGCTCATCCACCGCATAGAGGGCGTGCTCGAGGCGCGTCGTGCGGGGCACCCCGGAGTAGTCGGCGTGGGAGAGGATGGCGCGGGTCCAGCTCTCCGGCACCCCCCGCCGCCGCAGTTCCTCGACGCCGACAAACGGGTGGCCCGCCTCCTGGGAGGGACAGCGCTCGTAATCGAGGTCGTGCAGCAGCCCGATCGTCCCCCACGTCTCCGGGTCCTCTCCGAAGCGCTCGGCGTAGGCGCGCATCGCCGCCTCCGCGGCGAGGAGATGCCTGCGCAGGTTCGGGCTCTGGATCCACTCGCAGACCAGGACCCAGGCGTCGTCTCGCGTCATCCCCGGTGTGATTCGCGCTGGCCGGCCACCGCGCCTGCGGCGGCGCGCGCATGGATTCCCGCGCCGGCCGTCGAACTCCACGCGCCGTGAACGAAGCGCCTCCCGCGCTGCCCGGTCGGTC
>DATLZI010000091.1:0-3044 GCA_035574075.1 bacterium
CGCGGCGGGACCCGCCGCCGCGCAGGCGCCGGAGCCCGCCCGCAACCAGATCATCACCCACGGCGCCGGCGAGGTGAGGGTCCCGCCCACGGAGGCCGTGGTGACGGTCGGCGCGCAGGTGCAGCGTCCGTCGGCCGCGGAGGCGGCCGGCCAGGCGGCGCGGATCGCGGAGCAGATCCTGGCGCGCCTGCAGGCGCTCGGCATCCGCCGGCAGGACATCCGGACGTCCGGCGTGCAGCTCATGCCCGTGTTCAGCGCGCCGCGCGAGGGTGCGCCCGAGGTGGTCGGGTACCGCGCGATCTCGACGTTCACCGTGACGCTGACCGACCTGCGGCAGGTGGGGCCGGCGATCGACGAGTCGGTCCGGGCCGGCGCCAACCAGGTGATGGGCGTCAGGTTCGGGCTGGGCGACCCCGCCGAGGCGCGGCGGGAGGCCCTGACGATGGCGGTCCGGGAGGCGCGGGACAAGGCCGAGACGATCGCCCGGGCCGCGGGACTGACGATCCGCTCGGTCGTCCAGATCTCGGAGGAGTTCGTCGGGGTGGAGGCTCGAGGCCTGGAGCGGGCGGTCCCGGCGCCGGCGCCCGCCGTGCCGACCCCCATCGAGCCGGGGCTGATCACCGTCACCGCGCGGGTCACCGCGATCTTCTCGTACTGAGCGCCGGGCCGCGGCCTGAGCGCCGGGCCCAGGCTTGAGGCGCCGGGCCGTGGCTTGAGCACCGGGCCTTGGCGGCCCGACCGTTTGTTCGCGCGGCCGTGCGGGGAAAATCGGGGGGACACGTGACGGGCCCGGTCCCCTCACCCCCCAGGAGGCGCCCCATGCAAGGCAAGGCGCGGATCAAGGAGCATCCGATCCACCCGATGCTCATCCCCTTCCCCATCGCGTTCTGGGTGGGCTCGCTGATCGCGGACTTCGCCTATTTCGCCACCGACAACGACTTCTGGACCTCGATGGGCACGACGCTCATCGGGTTCGGCATCATCGGCGCGCTGCTGGCCGCGATCGCGGGGTTCGTGGACTACTTCACGGCGCCCATGCCGGCCCGGGTGAAGGGCACCGCCACGAAGCACATGCTGGTCAACCTGGGCATCACCGTCCTCTTCGTCGTCAACTACCTCCTCCGCGTCGCCACGCCCGAGACCGCGGCCGGCTACATCCTCTCGGTGATCGGCATCGCCGCGCTGCTGTACTCCGGCTGGCTCGGCGGCGACCTCGTCTACGACCACCGTGTGGGCGTCGCCGAGGAGGGGCCCCGACCGGGGGCGCCGCAGGCCGGGGAGCGGCCGCGCGTCCCGACCGGGACACCGCGCCGCTGAACCGGCCGCCGCCGCACGACCGGCGCCCGATGGAGGACCGGCGAGACCGCACCGGCCCGGAACCCGCCGATCCGACCGGAGGCCCCGGCAGAGGCCGCCGGCGGCCCGCCCCCGCCCGGGTGGGCCTGATCATCGTCTGTCTCACGTTGCTGAGCCCGGGGATGCCCGCCCGGCCCGCCGCCGCAGCGCCTGGCGGACGGAGGATCGACGTCAGGGCCATCCGCCTGCCGGCCGGGTACCGCATCGAGCCCGTCGTCACCAACCTCAGCGTCCCGACGACGATCGTCGTCGACGGGGAGGATCTCGTCATCGCCGAGTCCGGCTGGATGGATACGGCGGAGCCGCGCGTGCTGCGCGTCGCCGCGGACGGGCGGGTGCAGGTGCTCGCCGGCGAGGGGCTGCGCGGCCCGGTCACGGGCCTCCTGGTCCTGGACGGGACGTTGTACGTCTCGCACCGCGGGCGCGTGTCCGTCGTGGAGGGCGGCCGGATCGTCCGCGACGTCGTGACGGACCTGCCGAGCGACGGCGACCATCAGAACAACCAGATCGTGGCGGGCCCCGACGGCGCGATCTACATGGGCCAGGGAACCGTCACCAACGCGGCCGTCGTCGGCGTGGACAACTACATCTTCGGCTGGCTCCACCGCCACCCGCGGCTGCACGAGGTCCCCTGCCGCGACGTCACGCTCGTGGGGGAGAGCTTCGAGACCGAGAACCCCCTGACGCCGGAGGAGGACGACCGCGCCACCACCGGCGCGTACAAGCCCTTCGGGACGCCCGGCCGCCCCGGTGAGGTGATCAGGGGGCACCCCAGGTGCGGCGGCTCGATCGTGCGGTTCCGTCCCGACGGCTCACGGTTCGAGCTGGTGGCGTGGGGGCTGCGCAATCCCTTCGGCCTGGCGTTCGATGACGACGGCCGGCTGTGGGCCACCTCCCACGGCGCGGATGTCCGCGGCAGCCGCAGCATCTTCAACGATCCGGACTCCCTGGTCCGCGTCCGGGAGGGCGCCTGGTACGGGTGGCCGGAGTACTTCGCCGGCCGGCCCGTCACGGAGCGGCGGTTCGCCGCCCCCGCGAAGGCGCCGCCCCGCTTCCTCTGGCGCGGACATCCCGCCCTGACGCCGCCCGACGTCACCTTCGACACGCACTCCGGGGTCAACGGCTTCGCCTTCTCCCCCGGCGGGGCGTTCGGCTTCGAGGGGGACGCCTTCATCGCGATGTTCGGCGCCTACGTCCCCGCGGCCACCGGCGTGAACATCCGGCCCGCCGGCTACAGCGTGGTGCAGGTGAACGTGCGCACCCGTCAGGTGCGCGAGTTCGCCTCCAACGCGCTCCCCGGCCCCTCCTAGGTCAACCGCGGCGGCGGGGTCGATCGGCCAACCGACATCGCCTTCGGCCCGGACCAGAGCATGTACGTGCCGGACTGGGGGGCGTCGACTGTCACCGACAGGGGCCTCGAGCTCATCCCGCAGACCGGCGTGGTGTGGCGCATCTCCCCGAGCGGCTCCCGGCGCTCCGCCCCGGCGGCCCCGTCGTCGCGGAGGCCGCGCCCCGGCCGCCGGTCATCCGCGCGTCCCGGAGGTCTAGATGAGGGGGACCGCGGTGGGTAAAAGACGGCCGACGAGAGGAGGTGAGACGATGGACCGCCAGGTGGTGCGCCCCCGGACGGAGGTCGTCACCAAGCTGTGGCACGAGCTGCGCATGCTCGACCGGCACGACGCGCACTC
>DATLZI010000092.1:0-8020 GCA_035574075.1 bacterium
CCCGTCCTGGCACCAGACCCAGGGCCATCGCACCGCTTCGATCCGACTAAGGGATACTGAAAGGGCCCGGACGCGGCGCGCAGGCGCCGCGTTTCGCCTACGATCGCACCGCTTCGATCCGACTAAGGGATACTGAAAGCCCGGCGCGCGTTGTCGCGCCGGACGAGGACGCGCAGGTCTGATCGCACCGCTTCGATCCGACTAAGGGATGTGGGGAGCCTCCGGCGGCAGCACCGGGATTGTCCGGGACTGAATGCGGTATACGCGGAAGTGCTTGGGCGGCCTGGGGGAGGTGGAGTCATCCCTCTGCGCCTGTGTTCCCGCGTGGCCGCGCGCTAGCGCCGCGGCGGTCAGGCGCCCGCCAGGATCTCCCGCAGCCGCGTTTTCTCCACCTTCCCCATTGCGTTGCGCGGGAGCGCCTCCAGGAAGCGGACGGTCCTCGGGCACTTGTAGGGCGCCAGCCGCTCGCGCGCCGCGGTGATCACGCGCTCCTCGGTCAGCTCAGCGGCCCATGCACACCGCACGATCGCCGCCGCAACCCGCTCCCCCAGATCGGCGTCGGGCACGCCGACGACGGCGCTCTCCTCCACCCCGTCGATGGCATCCAGCACCGCCTCTACCTCGGCGGGGTACACGTTCAGACCTCCGCTGATGACCATGTCCTTCAGCCGTCCGACGATCGCGTAGTAGCCGTCCCCATCCCGCCGGGCCAGGTCCCCGGTGCGGAACCAGCCCTCGTGGAACGCCTCTGCTGTCTTCTCCGGCGCGCCGAAGTACCCAGCAAAGATGTTCGGCCCCCGCAGCCAGATCTCCCCGACCTCGCCCGGCGGGACGTCCCGCCGAGTCTCCGGGTCGACGAGCCGCACTTGCACGCCAGCGAGCGGCAGCCCGACAGAGCCCGGCTTCCGCGGCCCGCGCAGGGGGTTGGAGAGGTTCATCCCGGTCTCCGTCATGCCGTAGCGCTCGAGGATGGTGTGCCCGGTCCGCGCGCGGAAGGCCTCGAAGTCGGCCACACTCAGCGGCGCGGACCCGGAGATGAACAGCCGCATCCCGCGGCACGCCTCCGAGGTCAGGCCCGGATGCGCTGCCAGGCGGTGGTACATCGTTGGCACGCCCATGAAGATAGTGGCGCGGCGGAAGGCGTGGATCACCGCGTCCGGGTCGAAACGCGGCAGAAAGATCATCGAGGCGCCCGCGCGCAGGACCCCGCCCGCGGCGACGAACAGCCCGTGGATGTGGAATAGGGGCAGCGCGTGGACCAATACGTCGGTCCGCGTCCACCCCCACGCGTCATGGAGGGCATCCGCGTTCGCCGCCAGGTTCCGGTGCGTCAGCATCGCGCCCTTCGGGCGCCCCGTCGTCCCTGACGTGTAGAGGATCGCCGCCGTCGCCTCCGGCCGGAGGCTGACGGGTCCTGGGTCGGCCGGGGTCCGCGCTAGCCGCTGCTGGAAGGTCCCGCTCTCGCCGTCGGCGGCCAGGCTCTCGACCGCTGGCACGCCACAGCGCTCGGCCATGGCGCGCATCTGCTCCAGCCGCTCGGGCTGGCACAGGAACAGCGATGCTCGCGAGTCGCGCAGGTAGTACGCCACCTCCTCCGCGGTGGCGGCCGGGTTGAGCGGGAGCAGCGCCGCGCCCGCGCGCAGACAGCCGACATAGACGGCCAGGAGGTCCTCGCCCTTGTCTGCCTGCACCGCCACGCGTCCGCCGACGGGCACGCCCTCCTCCTGGATCGCTCGCGCGGCGCGTGCGGACCGCTCCAACAGCCACCGGTAGGTCCGTGGACGCCCGTTAGGGTGCTCCAGCAACGTCCGGTCCGGGTCCCGTTCCCAGATCGGGCGGAGGCGCTCATAGAGGGAGGTGTCAGCCACCGGTCGTGCTCCCTGCGGTCACTCCGGCTGCGGGCCGTGGCGCGTTGCCGTCGTCTTCCTCGCGGGACGGCTGGCCACGGTTCCGGCGCCGGCGGGCGCGCGCGCGGGCGGCTTTCAGGTCGTCCCAGGTGTCCACGTCCTGTCCGGCGGCGGGGTCCGCCATCGACACCTCGCGTACGGCGTCCGGGTGGACGCGCAGGATCTCGCGGCCGCCGACGTCGCCCCGGAGCTCGAGGAGCTCGGGGAAGTAGCGCCGCCCAAAGAGCACGGGGTTCCCCCGCTGCCCACCGTACTGGGAGACGAGGATCGCATCGGTGTCCCCGGCCCAGGCCCCGGCCAGGCGGTCGAGGACGGCGGGCTCCAGGAACGGCTGGTCCACGACGCAGAAGATGATCGCCCCGATAGCAGGATCCGCGGCGAGCGCCTCCGTCGCCAGGCGGATGGCTGCGCTTTGGCCCTCGGCTGCGAGTGGATTCGCGATCGGCTCCACGCTGGGATAGCGCGTGCGGTCCAGCAGCCGCAGGTCCGCGGGCTGCAGCACCACCATCCGACGCGCCACGCGCTCCGCCCCGACGAGCGCATCCAGCGCCCGCTCCAGCAGCGGGCGCCCGCCCACGCGGAGGGTGAGCTTGGAGCGCCCCATCCGGCGGGCGAAGCCGCTCGCCAACAGCACCGCGCCCACCATCGGCTCCGGCCGCAGGTGCACGTCGAAAGGCGCGGCCGCTGGTCGCTCAGCGCCGGCGCCCGTCTGTGGCGAGTCCATGGATCCGCGCGGCCCCCGCCAGGGCTCAGACGCCCGCCGGCACGGTCCGCCGGCCCGGGCCGAGGATCAGCTCGCCCCATTTCTCCGTAATCTGCTTGCGCAGTTCCGCGCTCATCTCCGCCACAGGTGGGAACTGGTCACGCCATTCCCAGGGGCGTGTCGCGTCGATGACGAAGCGGGAGTTGTGCCCCTTCCGACTGGGCGGGATGCGCGGGTCCAGCGGTCCGCTCCAGGCGCGCTTGATCAGGTCGAAGGACTCCTCGGGCTCCGCGCGGGTGCACATGGCCCAGATCACATCGTTGAGGTCGGTGACCTCGATGTCGTCATCCACGACGATGACGTAGCGGCCGAGGTACGCGCCGGCGTGGCACATGGCGGCGACGTGCCCGGCCTGGCGGGCGTGGCCGGGGTAGCGCTGCTTGATGGAGACGGCGACGAGCAGGCGGGAGCCGCCGGCCTCGTGGCACCAGACGCCGGTTACGTCCGGTACGCCGGCTTTCTCGATCTGCTCCCACAGCAGGGCGGAGCGCATCAGCCCACGATAGGAGGTCAGCTCGGTCGGCGGCTTTCCGGGCGGGGAGCCAAGGATGATCGGGTTGTTGCGGTGGTAGAGCGCCTTGACCTGCAGCACCGGCTCGGCGCGGTGGTCCGAGGCATAGTAGCCGGTCCACTCCCCAAAGGGGCCTTCCTCGCTTGTCTCGCCCGGATAGGCGAAGCCCTCCACCACGATCTCCGCGTCGGCGGGGAAGGGCAGGCCGGTCACGGGCCCGCGGATCACCTCTACCGGCTCGCCCTTGATCCCGCCCACGTAGTCGTACTCACAGACGCCAGCTGGCACCTCGACCGACGCGCCGAGGAAGAGCGTCGGGTCGTGGCCGAAGGACATCACCACCGGCATCGGTTTCCCGCGGGCGAAGTAGGTATCGCGCATGATGCGCCCGTGCTTGCCGGGGGAGATATAGAAGCCGAGCCGGTCGCGGTCGAGCACCATGACGCGGTAGCAGCCCAGGTTGATCCAGTCCCCGTCCGGGTCGATCGTAACATCGAAGCTGCCGGTGCCGATGTAGCGGCCACCATCCAGTTCGTGCCAGCGCGGGGTGGGGAAGGCGAACATATCGATCCGATCGCCCTCGAGCACGTTCTCCAGGACGGGCCCGTCCTTCACGTAGCGCATGGGGATCGGCGTGATCTGCCGGGCGCGCTCCCGCCACAGGGGGAGCAGCTCGCGGAAGCTGTGGCCGGTGGGGAGCCCGAGCACGAGGGCCGTGCGGTTGGCGGACCCCATGCTGTTCACGAACACCCGGTAGCCGGAGGGGTAGTCCGGAATGTCATCGAAGAGCACCGCCGGCCCGTTGATCTGGTGCTGGGCCAGCTCGGTGATCCCGCCGATCTCCAGGTCCCAGTGCGCTCCCCGCACGGTGCGCAGCTCGCCGAGGTCGTCTACGAGGTCGATGAATCTCCGCACGTCCGTGAATGCGGCCATGCTGCCTCCTCTCCACCACTGCAATCACCCCCCCGGGTGACTGCACGATCATGCGAACTATCGCGCCCCCGCACGGGCGCGGTCAAGGCCGGAGACGATGCGGGGTGGGCCCGGTGCTTGGGCACCCGATGGGAACGCCCTCACTTCGCCCCCCTCACCCCCACCCTCTCCCACAGATGGGATTATCCCCTCACCCCCTTCCTCTGCCGCCGGAGGAGCGAGAGCCTTCCCCTCCCCCCTGGCGGCTGACGGCGCGAGAGAGGGGGCCTTTCCCTCACCCTCTCCCACAGAGGGGAGAGGGGGACACGCCGCTCTCCCGCGGCGGAGAGAGGGGGTTGCTGCTTCCCCTCAGCCTTGCCCTCTCGCAGCCGGAGAGGGCGTGCCCCTCACGGGACCAGTGCAGCAACGCCCAGCGCGCCCTACCATGTGGGAGGCCACTCGGCTCCTTTCGGGGTTCGGGCTGGCGCTCGCGGCGAGTTCTATTTTCGGCGGAGCACGGAGGGAGAGCGGTGGCGGAGCTTCCCGAGGTCGAAACGATGCGGGCGGACCTCGAGCGCGAGGTGATGGGCTGCCGCATCGGCCATGTGGTGGTGGCCCAGACTCGGATGCTCGGGGGCCGGGCCGCGTCGGAGCTCGTGGAGCGCCTCACCGGCCAGACTATCATGGGGGTGCGCCGCCGGGGGAAGTTTCTGCTCCTGGATCTCTCCAGTGGGGACACGCTGCTCCTCCACCGCGGGATGACTGGCAACCTGTTCCTGCGGGACCCGCATGCCCCCCCGGACCGCCATCTCCATCTCGTGCTGGCGCTTGCCGATGGGCGGGAGCTGCGGCTCTGCGACCACCGTGGGTTCGGGGCGGTGCGCATGCTGGCACCGGCGGAGGTGGCGGCGCTGGATGCCCGGCTGGGGCCGGAGCCGCTCGGCCGTGACTTCACACCGGCGTACCTGGCCGGCCAGCTCGCGCGCCGGAAGACGCCGGTGAAGGCGCTGCTCCTCAACCAGCGCGTCGTCGCCGGGCTCGGCAACATCTACACGGACGAGGCGCTGTGGGCGGCGCGCATCCACCCGGCCCGCCGCTGCCATACCCTCCACCCCTGCGAGGCGGCGGCACTCCACGCGGCCGTGGTGCAGGTCCTCACGGAGGCGATCGCGCATCGCGGGACCACCTTCAGCGACTACCGGGACCTGTACGGCCGCCCGGGGGGAAACGCCGCCTTCTTGCGGGTGTTCCACCGCGCTGGCCAGCCCTGCCCGCGCTGCGGGGAGGCGATCCGTCTCATTCGGGTGGCCGGCCGCGGAAGCTCGATCTGCCCTCGCTGCCAGCCCGATCCTGCGAACAGCCGCGCGTAAACGCTCGTGGCCGCGTAGGAATTCGCCCGCCGGTGTCACCGGGGTCCGCGTATACTGTGAGGGCGCCGTGGCTGCGCAGAAGGAGGGGCGTCATGCGGTTTCTCTTGAAGGCGACTATTCCGGTGGAGGCGGGGAACGACCTCGTCCGTGATCCCAAGTTCGGGGAGCGCCTGCAGGGGATCCTCGCGCAGGTGAAGCCGGAGGCAGCGTACTTCCTCGCGGAGCACGGCCAGCGAACGATGTACCTCGTGGTCAACTTCGACGATCCAGCGGAGCTCCCGGCGTATGTGGAACCGTTCTGGCTTTCTCTTGAAGCCGAGGTCGAGGTGCTGCCGGTGATGAACCAGGAGGACTTCGCTCGGGCGGCCACGCATATCCAGGCGGCCGCGCAGAGGTACTAGCGGGGCCGACCAGCCATGCGCCAGGCTCGGGAAAACCGCACCCTCCCCTTGCGTGGCAAAGTCGCCATCGTCACCGGCGGCGCCCAGGGGCTCGGCCTGACGACGGTCGAGGCCTTCCTTCAGGCGGGGGCGCACGTGGCGATCTTCGACCGCCACCAGGAAGCGCTGGAGCGGGCGGCGTCGGAGATCGCGGAAGCCGGGTACGTGTGCCTCGCGCTCCTCGTGGACGTGCGGCATGAGTGGGAGATCGAGGCGGCCGTAGACCGCGTGCTGGCGAGTTGCGGTCGCATCGATGTCCTCGTCAACAACGCCGCGCTCCTCTCCTCGTTCATCCAGGGCGAGGCGCCGGAGCGGCCCCCGTTCTGGGAGATCGACCCGGACCGCTGGCGCGAGCTGTGGGACGTCAACGTGTGCGGGCTCTGGCTGTGCACGCGCCGCGTGGCGCGCCAGATGATCGCTCAGCGCAGCGGCTCGATCATCAACATCACCTCGACGGCGCACATCCTGACCTCCGAGCGGCACATCCCCTACGGGCCGTCGAAGGCGGCTGTGGAGGCGTTCACGCGCGCTGGTGCCCGCCAACTCCAGCCGTACGGGGTTCGCATGAACGCGCTGCTCCCGGGCGCCGCCGTGAACCCCCGGGGGGGAACGGACCCGCGGCGCAACCCGCCGGACGTACTGGTGCCCGCGGCCCTCTTTCTCGCGTCAGACGAATCCGCGGGGGTGACCGGGCAGTCGATCATCGCGGAGGAGTACATCCGCGAGCTGGGGAGGCTGCCCGCCAGCTCGCCACGGGCGGACTGATCGCCAGGTCCCGAGCGCTGCCCGCGCCGCATCACCCGCGAGGCACGGTGCCGCCCGCGGACCCTGCGCCAGCCGCGCACCCGCGACCCGCACTGGAGTCAGCCTGCGGTCGTGGTCCCCGGGGTGGGCATGGTGCGAACAGAACAGGGTCTCCCTTGAGATTCGTTACGAATGAAACATTCGTCATAACGGACTGCATGATAGAATCGCGCGGTCGCTGAGCAGCGAATGCGGCCCGGGTGGCATGGCTGGTGCAGGCCCCGCGATCGACGCGATCCACGTCTGTTTCAGGAGGCGCAGGACATGGCCGAACCGACGGCGCCGGCTTCGGACCGGGACGCAGGCTTGGCGGCGTTCACGCAGGCCCGCGATCGTTACCAGGATGCCTATCGTGTCGTCCCCGACGAGGCGCTCCGCTATGTGCCCCACGGTGAGGACTACACGCTCGGCGGACTCGTCGTCCACGTGACCGATGTCATCGAGCACTACGCGCGGACGCTGGAGCAGATGATCGCCGCCGGCTTCGGGCAGGTGCGCGTCGTCGATCCGGAAGAGGGGCGGGCCGAGCGGGAGGCGCTGATCCGCGAGGGCTACGGGGGAGCCGAGCGCGCTCGGGTGTTTGCCGAGATGGGAACGGCCCACGACGCGTTGGCGGCCAAGGTCAGGGCTCTGTCGGCAGCGGATTACACGCGCAAAGCGCCCGTGCTCTATGGGGCAGACGCGACCGAGCCGTACCCGACCTCAGCCGCGGATATCCTGGGGTGGCTCACGGACCACTATCGGGAGCACACGACCCAGGCGGCGGAGCTACTCGAGACCTGGAAGTCGTCGCGGATGTAATCGACCCAAGCTCCATGGTGCTCTTCTCCGCACTTCTGCCCCCACCTTCAGGCAGCCGACCGCCGACGCCCAAGCGGGTTGCACGCCTGGCGCCACCGGTCTTGTCGCCACAACGAGAGGGAGAGGAACCGTCCACTGAGCCTGGGTCCCGTGCCATCGTGGCGGATAGCCTGCCGCCGGGGACTGCGCTGCTGATCCTCCTGTTCCAGATGGAGGGCCTGGTGGCCGCGGTCGAGGCGCGGCGGCTGCGACGGCGCGCGGGCGAGGAGCTGATCCGGGAGGCGCAAGCGCATCGGTCGGCGCCGGAGCGCGAGATGGACGACTGCCTGGACGCGACCCGGCTGCTCCTGCTCTCGAAGGGCTTCGTCCCGCGCGGGCTGCGCGGCCCCCTGGCGCCCGAGGAGATCGGGGACCGTCGGGCACGGATGGCTCCCGACCCGCCCGGGCGGGACGTGCGGCGGGCACGCATCGCAGCGTCGCTGGCACGTGCCGTGCGGCGGGTCCTCCACCCC
>DATLZI010000093.1:0-8614 GCA_035574075.1 bacterium
CGAGGGCGTGGCCGCGGGCCCCCGCCTGCAGCGCGTCCTGGCCGCGGCGCAGGCCGAGGCGGAGCGGCTGCGCGACGAGTACGTCAGCACCGAGCACCTCCTCCTGGGCGTGATCGAGGCCGGCGGGACCGCGTCGACGATCCTCGCCGAAGCGGGGATCACCCGCGACGCGGTCTACGCCGCCCTGGCCGAGGTGCGCGGCGGGCAGCGCGTCACCGATCCCAACCCGGAGAGCAAGTACGAGGCCCTCGAGCGCTACGGTCGCGATCTCACCCGCCTGGCCGCCCAGGGCAAACTCGATCCGGTGATCGGCCGCGACGACGAGATCCGCCGCGTCATCCAGGTGCTCAGCCGGCGCACGAAGAACAACCCCGTGCTCATCGGCGATCCCGGCGTGGGCAAGACGGCGATCGTCGAGGGCCTCGCCCAGCGCATCGTGCGCGGGGATGTTCCGGAAGGTCTCAAGCACAAGCGCATCGTGCAGCTCGACCTGGGAGCGCTGGTCGCCGGCACGAAGTACCGCGGCGAGTTCGAGGACCGCCTGAAGGCGGTGCTCAAAGAGGTCACCGCCGCTGCCGGGGAGATCATCCTCTTCATCGACGAGCTGCACACCGTGGTCGGCGCCGGCGCGGCGGAGGGCGCGATCGACGCCGCGAACATGCTCAAGCCGATGCTGGCCCGCGGCGAGCTGCGCACGATCGGCGCGACGACCCTCGATGAGTACCGCGAGCACGTGGAGAAGGACGCGGCCCTGGAGCGGCGCTTCCAGCCCATCCTGGTCAGCGAGCCCAGCGTCGAGGCGACGATCTCCATCCTGCGCGGCCTGAAAGAGCGTTACGAGGTGCACCACGGCGTGCGCATCACCGACGCCGCGGTGATCGCCGCGGCCACGCTCTCCGACCGCTACATCAGCGGCCGGTTCCTGCCGGACAAAGCGATCGACCTGATCGACGAGGCGGCCAGCCGCCTGCGCATGGAGATCGACAGCAAACCAACCGAGCTGGACGAGGTGGACCGGCGCATCATGCAGCTCGAGATCGAGCGCGAGGCGCTCCGACGCGAGCTCGACCCGGCCAGCCGCGAGCGGCTGGAGGTGCTGGAGCGGGAGCTCGCGGAGCTCAAGGCGGAGAGCGAGCGGCTGCGTCGGCAGTGGGAGAAGGAGAAGGCGGCGATCGGCGCCTTGCGGCAGACGAAGCAGCGCATCGAGGAAACCCGCCGGCAGATCGAAGAGGCGGAGCGGCGCGCCGATCTGGAAACGGCGGCCCGCCTGCGCTACGGCACCCTGCGCGAGCTGGAGCGGCAGCTCGCCGAGCAGGAGCGGATGCTGGCCGACTCGCACCAGGACGGTCAGCTGCTCAAGGAAGAGGTCACCGCTGACGACATCGCCGAGGTCGTCAGCAAGTGGACGGGCATTCCGGTGCAGCGGCTCCTTGAGGGCGAGATGCAGAAGCTGCTGCACCTGGAGGAGCGGCTGCATGAGCGGGTGGTCGGCCAGGAGGAGGCGGTGCGCGCGGTGGCGGACGCCATCCGCCGGGCGCGCGCCGGGCTGAAAGATCCCCGGCGCCCGATCGGGTCCTTCCTCTTCCTCGGGCCGACCGGCGTGGGCAAGACGGAACTGGCCCGCACCCTGGCCGCGACGCTGTTCGACGACGAGGACGCCATGGTGCGCCTCGACATGTCGGAGTACCAGGAGAAGCACACCGTCTCGCGCCTGATCGGCGCCCCCCCTGGCTACGTGGGGTACGAGGAGGGCGGCCAGCTCACGGAGGCGGTGCGCCGCCGCCCCTACCGCGTCGTCCTCTTCGACGAGGTCGAGAAGGCGCACGGCGATGTCTTCAACATCCTGCTGCAGATCATGGATGACGGCCGCCTCACGGACGGCCAGGGGCACACGGTGGACTTCAAGAACACGGTCATCATCATGACCAGCAACATCGGCAGCCAGTACCTGCAGCGGATCGATCCGGACCAGGCCGCGCAGTTCGAGCTGGCGCGGGTGCAGGTGCTGGATGAGGTGCGGCGCACCCTGCGGCCGGAGTTCCTGAACCGCATCGACGAGATCGTGGTCTTCCGGCCGCTCACCCGGCGGGAGATCCGGGCGATCGTCGATCTGCAGCTGCGGCAGCTGGCGGCGCGCCTCGCCGAGCAGAAGATCACCGTCGAGGTCAGCGAGGCGGCGCGGGACTACCTCGGCCGCGAGGGCTACAACCCCGACTTCGGCGCCCGGCCGTTGCGCCGGCTGATCCAGCGCGAGGTCGAGAACCGCCTGGCGCGCATGGTCCTCGGCGGCGAGGTGCGGGCCGGCCAGCGGGTGGACGTGGACTACGCGCCCGGCGGCCTGACCTTCCACGTGCGGGAAGCCGTGCCCGTCTGATGCTGCCGCTGGCCGTGGTCGTGAGCGGGGCGGTGCTGCTGGCCCTGGAGATCACGGCCAGCCGCGTCGTGGCCCCGGTTCTGGGCAATTCGATCTACGTCTGGGGAGCGCTGATCGGCGTCTTCCTCGCCGCCCTGGCCGTCGGCTACGCCGTTGGCGGGCGGGTGGCCGATCGCTTCCCCACCCCGGGCGTCTTCGCCGCCCTGGCCGTCCTGGCGGGGCTGGCCATCGCGCCGATCCCCCTGTTCGCCCCGGCTCTCCTGGAGGCGGTGCAGCGGGCCGGCCTGGGACCGCGCGCCGGCCCCCTCGCCGCCACGGCCGCCCTCTTCTTCCCGCCCGCCGTCGCCCTCGGGATGATCTCGCCCTTCGCCGTGCGCCTGGGCGCGCGGACGATGGCCACCCTGGGGAACGTCGCCGGCTCGCTGTACGCCCTGTCCACGCTCGGCAGCATCGGCGGCACGCTGCTGGCGGCCTTTCTGCTGCTCGACTGGATGAGCGCGCGGACCATCGTCGTCGGCCTGGGATTGGTGATGCTGGCCCTCGGCGCGCTGCTGCTCGTCCCCGTCCGGCGGCTGGCCGCCGCCGCGGCGATCGGCCTCACGGCCCTCGTCGGGGCGGGCGCCCTGCTGGCCGGCTCGCCGGATGCGCCGGGCCTGGTCTTCGCCCGCGACACGGTCTACCATCGCATCACGGTGAACGACGAGGCCGGGGTGCGCTACCTGCGGCTGGATGCCTACTGGCAGAGCGGGATGGACCTGCGCGATCCGCGGCGCACCGTCTTTCCCTACGCCGACTATCTGCACCTGCCCCTGCTCTTCCAGCCGGACGCGCGCCGGGTGCTGTTCGTGGGTCTCGGCGGCGGCACCGCTCCACGGCGCTACCATGAGGACTACCCCCAGCTGACGGTCGACGTCGTGGAGCTCGACCCGGCGGTGATCGAGGCGGCGACGCGCTTCTTCGGCGTGCCGCGCGACGGGCGGATGCGGCTCGTCGCCGCCGACGGCCGGCTCTTCGTCGCCGCCGGCGGCCCACCCTACGACATCATCATCCTGGACGCCTTCCTCATCGACACCATCCCCTTCCACCTCGCCACGCGGGAGTTCTTCGCCGACGTCCGCTCGCGCCTGGCGCCCGGCGGGGTGCTGGCCAGCAACATCATCGGCGCGCTGGAGGGGCCGCGCAGCGGGTTCTTCCGCGCCGTCTACAAGACGCTGGGCACGGTGTTCCCATCGGTCTACGTCTTCCCCACGGACTGGAGCCGCTACGACAGCGCGGAGAGCCTGCGGAACATCATCGTCGTGGCGACGCAGGACCCCCCGCGCCCCCGCGCCGCGGTGCTGCGGGCCGCCGGCGAGGCGCGGCGGCGGACGGGTGTGACGATCGACCGGTTCCTGGAGGCGGCGGGCGATCTCTACGCCATCCCCGTGCGCACCGACGACGTCCCCGTGCTCACCGACGACTACGCCCCCGTGGATCGGCTGCTGCTGGCGCGGTAAGGGGCGGCAGGAAGGGACCCGATGCCCGTCATCAGGCTTTACATCGGCGATGTGGTGCAGACGCGCAAGCCCCACCCCTGCGGCAGCGACCAGTGGGCGATCGAACGGCTGGGCGCGGACATCGGCATCCGCTGCCGAGGCTGCGGGCGGTACGTGCTCATGAACCGGGTGAAGTTCGAGCGGCGGATCAAGCGGTTCATCAGCCGGCCTCCGGAGGCCGGCGCCTCCTAGGAGTACGGCCTCCGGCAGGGGGGCAGAGGTACAGAGTGATGCTCTACGCCTGGGGCACGGCGGTGGCGGGATGGGGGGTCCTGCTCGCTCTCCTGGCAGGATCATCTCCGCCGCCGCTTGACCTCGTCGCCATCTTCGCGCTGCTGGCCGTGGTCACGGAGTGGCTCATCGTGCCGTTGCCGCGGGGCGGCTTCCAGTCCGCCGGGGCGGCCGCCGCGGCGGCGGCGCTGCTCGTCCTCGGGCCGGTGTACACGGCGCTGGTGATGGCCGTCGGCGTGGGCGTTGGCAACGGGCTGCTGCACCGCCGGCCCTACCGGACCGCGGTGTTCAACAGCGGGCAGTACATCCTCTCCCTGCTCCTCGCCAGCCGGGTGTTCATCGCCGTGGACGGCCGACCGGCGGGCCTCGACGGACCGCTCTTCACCGGGCGCATCGACATGCTGTTCTGGGCGGCGTTCCTGTGCGCCCTGCTGACCTACGTCGTGACCAGCAGCCTGTTCGTCAGCGGCATGGTCGCCCGCCGGGGCGCGGGGCGGCTGCTTGCCATCTTCCGCGCGAACATCCTGTGGGAGGCGGTCAACGCCCTGGTCTTCGCCACGCTGGGAATGATCCTGGCGCTGATCTACCTGCGGACCCTGCCCGCCGTGGCCCTGATCCTCGCCATCCCCCTCCTCCTGGTCGGCTACATCCTGATGCTCTACACCACCCGCGAGCAGGCCCATCGCGAGTTGGAGATCATCGAGCGCATCGGCCGGGCGGCGATGACGCTCAACCTGGAGGAGCTGTACGCGGCGCTGCACCAGGAGATCGCGCAGGTGATGTCGGCCGACGCCTTCTACGTGGCCAGTTACGACGCGGCGCGGGAGCGCCTGATGTTCGAGTACCTCGTCGACTCTGGCCAGCGCTATCCTCGCCAGCCCTACGACCACGGCCGGGCCATGGGCGAGATCCTCCGGCGCCGCACGCCGACGCTGATCAACCGGACCCCGGAGGAGATGCAGCAGCCCGATCACTTCGAGCGGGTCGGACGGGAAGACCGCCGCAGCGCCTCGCTGATGTTCGTGCCGGTGCTGAAGGGCGACCAGCCGATCGGCCTCGTCTCGGTGCAGAGCTACACCTTCTTCGCCTACACCGAGCGCGATCTGCGCCTGCTGCAGGCCATCGCCGGCCAGGTGTCCACGGCGATCGAGAACGCCCGCCTCTTCGAGGCCAGCCGGCGCAGCGTGGATCGCCTGACCACGCTGCAGCGCCTGTCCACGGCGATCGCCGGCACGCTGCAGATGGAGATGCTGGTCCCGGCGATCGTGGAGGGCACGCGCGCCACGCTCGATGTGCATCGCGCGGCGCTCTTCCTCGGTGATCTGCGGCAGGGGTTGCTCGAGATCTACACCCACGGCTTCCCGCCGGAGCACGTCCAGGCGATGCGCGAGGCCCTGACCGGGCCGATCGGACCGCTGCCCTTGGACATCAGCCGGCCGCTGGTCATCGAGGACGCCCGCGCCCACCCGGGTGTGCAGGCCCTGCGCGCCCTGCTCTACGGCGGGTTGGGCGAGGACGTGCGCGAGGCGGAAGCGCGGGCGCGGACCCTGGCCATCCTCCCCCTGCACTACCACGGCGAGCAGCTTGGTGTGCTGGTCTTCTTCCATGATCGCGCCCGGCCGTACGACGACGACGACCTGCAGCTGGCGCAGGCCATCGCCAACCAGACGGCGATCGCGGTGAAGAACGCCACGCTCTTCGCCCAGGCTCAGCGCCGCGCCGCGGAGGTCGATCTGCTGAACCGCCTGATGGGCACCCTGACCGGGACCCTCGATCTCGAGGAGCTGTTCCGGCGGATCGTGGAGGAGGTGGCGGGCACCTTCGGCTACTCGCACGTCAGCATCTACCGGCGGGAGGGGGAGTACCTCCTGTTGCAGGCCCAGGTCGGCTACACGCGCATCCACGAGCGCATCCACATCACCAAAGGAGTGATGGGCCGCGTCGCCCGCGCCGGCAAGCCCATCCTGGTCCCGGACGTGACCCGCGAGCGTGAGTACATCTCCACCGACCCGGCGGTGCGCTCGGAGGCCGCCGTGCCGATCCTGCACGATGAGCACGTCATCGGCGTGCTGAACATCGAGGCCCGCGCCGAGCGTCCCCTCACCCCGGGCGATCTGGCCCTGCTGGAGACGCTGGCCCGCCAGCTCTCCGTGGCCCTGCGCAACGCCACGCTCTACCAGGAAGCGCAGCAGGCCCGCGACGAGCTGAGCGTGCTGTACGAAGCGGCGAAGGCGATCAGCAGCTCCCTCGAGCTGGAGTCCGTCCTGGAGAACCTCGTGCAGGTGCCCTGCCGCGCCTTCGGCTACGAGTACGGCGCGATCCTCCTCACCGACGAGCGCAACGGAGATCTCGTCGTCGAGACCACCTACGGGTATCCGAAGGGCACCCGCGGCTACCGCATCCCCGCGGGCAAGGGGATCACCGGCTGGGTGCAGCGCAGCGGCAAGGCGGAGATCGTCCCCGACGTGCGCCAGGATACCCGCTACATCGGCGTGGATGAGCGCGTCATCGCGGAGATCGCCGTACCGCTGATCAGCGAAGGACGCGTGATCGGGGTGTTCAACGCGGAGAGCACGCGCCGGGGAGCCTTCGGGCCGCGCGACCTGAACATCCTCACGACGCTGGCCGGCTACGCCACGATCGCCATCCAGAACGCCCGGCTGTACGAGCAGACCAAGCACCTGGCGATCACCGACGGTCTCACCGAGCTGTTCAACCACCGCTACCTGCACCAGGCGATGGAGCGCGCCCTGGAGCGCTGCACCCGGGACGGCCAGCCGCTCTCCCTGATCATGCTGGAGATCGACAACTTCAAGCGCTACAACGACAGCTACGGCCACCAGCGCGGCGACGAGGTGCTGCGCACCGTCGCCGACCTGCTGCGCAAGGGCAGCCGCACCAGCGACCTGGTCGCCCGCTATGGCGGCGACGAGTTCATGATTGTCCTGCCGAACACGCCCAAGGAGATCGCCTACGAGGTGGCCGAGCGCCTGCGGCGCTCCGTGGAGGCCTATCCCTTCGTGCTGGGCGAGAGCATCGTCACCTCCGTGACCCTCAGCGTGGGCGTCGCGGCCAGCCCGGAGGACGGCCAGGGCGTGGATGCCCTGGTCGACGCCGTGGACCGCGCGCAGTACACGGCGAAGCGCTCCGGCGGCAACAAGGTCCAGGTGGCGCACGTCTTCCACTAGAAATCCAGCAGCGTGGACCTCGCCATCGGGATCGTCGGCCTGCCCAATGCCGGCAAGTCCACGGTGTTCACGGCGCTGACCCGCGCCGCGGCGGCCGTGGCCCCCTACCCTTTCACGACGATCGAGCCCCACCGCGGGGTGGTGCCGGTGCCGGACGAGCGTCTGGCCGCCGTGGCCAGGGTGACCCATCCGGACCGCACGGTTCCGGCGGCGGTGGCCTTCGTCGATATCGCCGGGCTGGTGCGCGGGGCGTCCCGGGGCGAGGGGCTGGGCAACCAGTTCCTCGGCCAGATCCGCGAGGTGCAGGCCCTGGCTCACGTCGTGCGCTGCTTCCCCGATCCGGAGGTGCCGCACGTGGAGGGCGCCGTCGATCCGCTGCGGGACATCGCTTTGGTCGAGACCGAGCTGGCGCTGGCCGATCTCGCCGTGCTGGAGCGCGAGCGGGAGCGAGTCCGCGCGCTGGCGCGGACCCAGGCCGATCCCCGCGCGCGGGCTCGTCTGGCCGCCCTCACGGCGGCGGTGGAGGCGCTGCAGCGCGGCATCCCCATCCGCCGTCTGTCCCTCGACGCAGACGGCGCCGCGGCGCTGCATCCGCTGCGCCTGCTGACCGCCAAGCCGGTGGTCTACGTCGCCAACGTCGCGGATGTGGATCTCCCCGATGGCGGACCGGCGGCGGAAGCGGTGCGCCGCCAGGCCTCAGCGGCGGGGGCGGAAGCCGTTGTTCTCGCCGCCAAGCTGGAGGCGGAGGCCGCCGCTCTCGACGACGCCGAGGCGGCGCAGCTCCTGGCGGCCTACGGGCTGGCCGAGCGCGGCCTGGTCCGGCTGGTCCAGGCCGCGTACCGGCTGCTCGACCTGGTCACCTTCTTCACCACGGCGTCGAAGGAGGTGCGGGCCTGGCCCGTGCCCCGCGGCACCCGGGCCCCCCAGGCCGCCGGGCGCATCCACACCGATATGGAGCGCGGGTTCATCCGCGCCGAGGTGATTCACTGGGAGGCCCTCGTGCGGGCCGGCTCGCTGCGCGCCGCCCACGAGCAGGGCCTCATCCGCCTCGAAGGCAAGGAGTACGTCATCCAGGACGGCGACGTGGTGCAGTTCAGGTTCGCGGTCTAGGGACGGTGCTGGAGGTCTTGTAGCGCGGCCCGCTCATCCCCTGCCGAATCTGACCGTGGCCTACGACGCCCTCACCTCCGACCGCCCCTACCGCGCGGCCTGGTCCCGGGAGAAGGCGCTGGCCCGTATCCGGGACGGGGCCGGACGGCAGTTCGACCCCCGCCTGGTCGAGGCGG
>DATLZI010000094.1:0-5924 GCA_035574075.1 bacterium
CGGCTCGCCAGCAGGTAGCCGGCCGCGGCGACGAAGCCCAGGACCACCGCCCAACCCGCCAGCGGATTTTTCCTCAGGAACTCGCGGATCCGGCCCATCTATCGCGCCTCCCGGGGCAACACGTACGTCTCCACATCCACGGTCAGGGTCAGGCCGGGCAGGGACCGCGGCTGCAGGGTGAGGCTCCGGATCGCGATCATCCGCGGGAAGTCCCGCAGCGCGGTGGTCAGGCGCACGGTCTGGCTGTACGTCGCCTGCACGGTCATCGCGATGGGGAAGCGCAGGTAGGTGGGGGCGGCGGCCCGTGCGGGTTGGGCGCCGGTCCCCGCCGCCGGCGCGGCCGACGCCGGTTCCAGGCGCGACGGCCGGATGGACATCAGACCCACCCCGACGCTGCGGCTCAGGCGCTCGAGCTGCACCAGCAACGCCGGCGTCTCCTTCGCCGCCGGCAGGCGCGTCTCTACCTGGGCGATGAACGTCGTCAGGCGCTGGTACTCGTCGCGCAGCTGCGTGACCTGCCGGGCGATGGTCTCCATGCGCTCCTGCTGCGCCCGGCGCTCGGCGAGCTGGGCCTGCAGGTCGCGGATCTGCGATTGCTTGGGCACCCAGAAGTAGAAGTAGAACAGCAGGGCGAAGATCAGCCCGCCACCGACGATGAGCAGGATGCGGTCCCGGCGCGTCATCGGTTCGCCGCCTCCTTCCGCACCGGCACCAGCTTGGCGGACACCGAGAAGTTCACGACGTCGCGCCCGCCCTGGCTCTGCTTCTGGGCGATGTTCAGGTCGGCGCCCTCGAACATCGCGGAGTTGTCGAGGCTGACCATGAAGCGGGCCAGGGCCTCGTAGCTCAGGCCGTAGCCGTTGAAGGTCAGGTTGCCGTCCGGCCGGGCCTCGACCCGGATCAGCCACACGTCCTGGGGCACGATCTGCCGCAGCTCAACGAGGATCTCGTCCCAGGGGATGCGCAGCGCCTCGAGTTGCTGGATGAGCTGCTCCTTCTGCCGGGCCTCGGCGATCCGGCGCTGCAGGGCTTCGACCTCGGCGACGACCGGCCGGAGGCGCTCGATCTCAGCGTTGACCCGCTCCAGATCGGCTTGCAGACCGTGGATGCGGGCGTTCAGGACGAGCGTGGCGATGACGATGACGGCCAGCGCCGCGGCGCCAGCGGCGATGGCCAGCATCCGCGGCGCGACCGGCGCCCGACGGACGCGTTCCCGGGGGAGGAGGTTGATCTTGATCATCGCTCGGCCGCCCCCCGCATCGCCAGCCCAACCGCGGTGGCCATGGCCGGCGCCAGCGTCTTCCGCCGGTCGGGCGGCAGAACCCGGTCTACAGCTTCGCAGGTCAGGAACGGGTCGCCGACCACCGTCTCGACCCCCAGCTCCAGGGAGAGGAAGCGGTCCAGGTTCGGCATCGGCGCCGCGCCCCCGCTCAGCACGACCCGGCCGACGCGGCTCTCCCGCCACCGCGTCTGGAAGTAATCCAGCGAGCGGCGGATCTCCGTGGCCAGGTCGCTCAGCACCGGCAGCATGACGTCGTGGAGCTGGTGCACCGTGCGATCCTCAGGCAGCGGCTCGCCCTCGAGCAGAACCATCCCCTTCTCTTCCTTCAGCTGCTCGGCGGTCTTGAACTCCATGTCCATTCGCGCGGCGATGGCTTTCGTCAGGCTGTTGCCGCCGATGCTGATGTTGCGGGTCAGGCGGAGCTGGCCGCCGTCCATGATGACGATGTCGGTGGTCTCGGCGCCGAGGTCGACCAGGACCGCCGCCTCGCCGTCGCCGTTGCGCCGGGCCTGAGCCTCGAGCGACCGCGTCACGGCGAACGACTCCACGTCCAAGACAAACGGTTGCAGCCCCGCCGCCTCCAGGGCCTGCACGTGTTTGTCGACGATCTCGCGGCGGGCGGCGACGAGGAGGACGACCATCTTCCGCTGGTTGTCCTCCGTCGTCTCGCCGATGACATCGAAGTCCATGTTCACTTCCTTGACGCCGTAGGGGATGTAGCGTTCGGCCTCGAAGCGGGCGGCCTGCTTGAGCTCGTCCTCGCTCATCGGCGGCAGCTTCAGCTCCCGCACGATGACCGCCTGCCCGCCCACGGCGGAGACCACCCGCCCGGGGCGGATCCCGGCTTTGGTCAGGGCCTGGCGGACGGCCAGCCCCAGGCTCTGGGGCTCGACCACCGCGCCTTCCTTCACGGCCCCTGCGGGGGTCTCGACGCTCCCGGCGTGCAGCACCCGGAAGCGGTTCCCGGCGGGGGCGAGCTCGACGACCTTGATCGTGTGGCTGCCAACGTCGACACCGACGAAGCGCTTGGAGCCGAACAGGGCCATGCGGTCCGCTCCTTACCCGTGAATGCGGGACCCCACGCTAGGCAACAGTTCCGACTGCCCGCTGCAAATCCTGCAACGGTTCGATGGAAGTCCCGAATGGTCCATGCCCCCGGCCCGCCGGCGCCAGTCCTCTACCGTTCCCACCAGGCCTTGCCGATGACGTTCGCGGGGCCGGTGGGCGGCGTGCCGCCCACGGTGGTCCCGCCCTCGACGGTGATGTTGCCGATGAGCTTGAGGGTATCCTGGGCGACCAGCCCGCCGTGGATGTTCACGTTGCCGGTACCCGCCTGGAGGGTGCCGTTGACGACGATCGTGCCCCAGTAGTCGAAAGTGCCGCTGACGATCATGTTGCCGTTGACGATCAGCGTGCCGTGGCCCGCGATCGTCCCGTTCACGGTCCAGTCCCCCTCCAGCACGATGACCTTCGGGCGGGTCGGGGAGCAGGCCATCTGGGTGGCCAGGCAGCCCAGATCCGTCGTCGTCGGTGTGCCGGGCGGATCGGGCGGCGCGATGCAGCCTACGGGCAGGGTGTTCAGGGTGCCACCCCCGGTGATCTTGCAGTCGTAGTTCGTCGTGAACGTGCTGAAGTCCGGGAAGGGCGGCACCGTGCCGTAGGCCGGGTTGGCCGCGAGGTCTGAGCCCTTCTTGAACTTCAGGTCGTTCTCGTCAAAGAACCAGTAGCGATCGAGCCACTGCTTGAAAACGATCGTCTTGAACCACCAGTAGCCAGCCGGCGCGCCGGTCTCATCGAAGACCTGGCGCCGCACCCAGACGTAGGGGAGGCCGCACGGCAGCCCCGGCCCCACGGCCAGACCGCCGTCGGTGTCGAAGCCGTACAGCGGCACGGTCGGGTTCGCGGAGACGTCCTGGTTGGCGTACGGCACGGAGGCGAACTTGTCCCCCGGCGAGGCGAGGTCGGCGACCTTGGTGGTCGAGACGGGCGTCGTGGTCGGACAGGAGGAGGTGTCCTGGGCGTTCGCCCAGTTGAGGATCTGGTTGCCGATGTCCTGACCGGTCTCCGGATCGATGGTCCCCGGGTTCGCGCTCTGCCGCGTGCCGGGGTACCAGCGCGCCACGTCGCTGTTCCCCGGGTTCGCGGCCACGCACTGCGCGTTGGAGTAGCAGGCCGCCACGGGTCCGGGACTCACCTTGCTCACGCGCCAGCCGGCGTAGGTCAGCGGCGCGGGCTGCGACGGACAGTCGGAGTTGTTGGGGTAGTTCTTGTACTGCAGGAACGTCTGGGCGTAGGCATCGCCGCAGGTGATCTCCGCGCTGCCAGTCTCGCTGACGCTGGCCGCGAAGGTGATGTCCGGGGGATAGGAAACGGCCCGGGCCAGGACCAGCGCGGACAGCCGGCGCGTGGACCGTCCGACCGTGGCGTCGGCGCGCAGCTCGAGGTAAGCGGCGCCGTCGCCCTGGTTGTATTGGTTGACCACGGTGATCGTCACGCAGCGCGGCGTGGCCGGACAGGCCGGGGCCAGCGAGCTGGTGAAGGTCGGCAGGTACGGCCGGCCGGCCTGCACGCGCGTCATGGCTTCCTGGATCGCCGCCTGGGCCAGCTCCATGGCCCGCACGCCGTCGCGCTGCAGACCGGCGATGACGATCTCGTTGCCGCTGACGTTGAGCATCGCCGTGATCAGGATGAAGACCAGGGCGACGAACAGCAGCACGGTGACGAGGGCGGCCCCCCCTTCGCCTCCGCGGACCTTCCGTCCCGGCTCCTCGAGAAACCCTCTCATCCTCATCACAGCCCTGTGCACGTGATCCTTGCCCCTGGGCAAGGTCAGTTTCGCGGCTTCGCCCCGCCCGGCAGGCGGATCTCCTGATCGGGGATGGCCTGCCCCTGCACGACCTCCGACCCCCTGGCCTTCAGCGCGACCGAGACCACGCCGTTCGCCGCGAGGCCGACCTCGAAGCTCTCGACCATCGTGGCGATGACGTCGCCGCCGCTGAGCAGCGACGCCGAGAGCGCCTCGGTCGGCGCGTTCAGCTGCCCGGTGACGCGGCGCAGCTGCAGCGAGCCGTCGGGAAGTGCCTCCACGTAGTAGCCGATGTAGCGCTGCCAGATCGGCTGGTAGCTGCCGCAGGGCGGCAGCTTGGTGGAGTCGGTGTTGGGGGCGCAGAGGGGATACGGCGGGCCCGTGTAGCTACCGCTGGAGGGCGGCATCGGCACGTCGTTGGCCGTCCCGGGGAAGCTCTCGTA
The DNA here is from genome assembly GCA_035574075.1 of bacterium. GTDB lineage: Bacteria > Sysuimicrobiota > Sysuimicrobiia > Sysuimicrobiales > Kaftiobacteriaceae > Kaftiobacterium. The sequence goes on from DATLZI010000094.1 coordinate 4,532, forward strand.
GCACGACTGGTTCCAGAACGGCTCGCTTCGCGTCCGGACGTAGACGCAGAACGTCGCTGGCGCGCCGACGAGCCGGGCCGACTTGAAGACGATGCCGTGACGGCCGGGGCCCTGCGTGGTGTCGACGACGAGGCACTGGGCCAGGGTCGGGCAGAGCGCTGGATCGATCTGCGACCGCCCCTCCCGCAGCTCGCGGGTCAGCCGGTCCACGGCGACGCGCGCGTTCTGCTGCACGTCGGCGGCGAGCTCGGTCTTGCGGCTGTTCGTCCGGGTGCTGCTGAAAACGGCGTCGATCATCAACAGGAACAGCGTGAACACCGCCATCGCCACCAGCAGCTCGATGAGGGTAACGCCGCGCTGGCCCTGGTGCAGCCGTCGGATCCGTGTCCTCATGGCAGGAAGCGCTCCACGTCAATCGTGCGCGTCACACCGCGCAGCCGCCAGGTGAGCTGCGTCTGCACCCGCACCAGGTACTCGGTCACCGGGTTGGTCGGGATGGGGAACGTGCACGGCGGGCTGGGCTCGCTGCAGCGGTAGGCCCGCGAGGCGCTGTCCCAGTACCAGCGCTCGATCGTCACGTCCAGCCGCTGCCAGTCGAGCTGGTAGGGCTCGCTCGGCGGGACGGGCCAGCCGCTCAGCCCCGACGACGCCAGGTTGGGTGAGGAACACTGCGGGCCTTCACAGTAGGTGCCCGGCGTGAGGGCGGCGCTGTTCTGGCCGGCGACGAACTCCTGGAACGCCTGGACGTACACGGCGGCGGCGGTGACGTCCCGCGCGGCGCGGGTGGTGGCGAACCCCGAGGGGAAACCTTCCAGGAATCCCCCGGCGCTGGCCGCGCCCAGGACGCCGAGCGCGCCAACGACGACAACGGCGAAGATCGCCAGGGAGACGAGGATCTCCAGCAGCGTGAAGCCGCGCTCGTCCCTCATGGCAGGACGCTCACCCGCCCCGTGGGGAGGGCGACGGCGATCGCCGCCCCCACCCCGCTGCGGCTGCGCAGCTGCACCTGGCAGGGCGAGCTGCTGCACGACGACGAGGTCTCGGCGTAGCCCAGCGGCTTGAAGACCACGCACTTGTTGGCGGGATCGGCGGGCGCGGCGCACGACGGGAAGGTGGTGTTCGCACTCTCGATGCCGACGCTCCCCGGCCACTCCCCGGCGGCGATCAGGCGGCGGCAGAGGGTAGAGCTGACCGGGGCCATGCCGCTCGGGCAGTTCTCGGTGGCCAGCTTCGCGCGGTAGACGGCCAGCGCACCGGGTGATCCGAGGACGAACTCCACGGTGTGATCCGCGTTCTCGGCCACGGCCGCGGCGTGGGCGCGGCGGAGCTCGGAGGCGACAAGCCCGGCGGCCCGGCGCAGGGCGAAAGCATCCCCGGCGCGGCGGGTGCCCAG
>DATLZI010000095.1:0-4938 GCA_035574075.1 bacterium
CGGCTGGTATCTATGAGCAGTTAGTGCCGGTGCGGCACGGGGCCTGCGTAGGGCCCCCGACCATCCGTCTGCATGCCCCGTGGAGCTTAGTCAGGGCAGTCGCTGCTCGGAAGTGGGCGCCCATCGGTGATCGGGTTCGAAGTCATCAAGCAAGCGGCCGATAGCGCAGCGCGCGCGGGCGTGCTCACGCTGCCACACGGCACGGTCGAGACCCCCGTGTTCATGCCGGTGGGGACCCAGGCAACCGTCAAGGGCCTTACCCCCGACGACTTGGAGGCGCTGGGCGCCCAGATCCTTCTGGCGAACACCTACCACCTCTACCTGCGCCCGGGCCCCGAGATCATCGCCCGGCTCGGCGGGCTCCACCGGCTGATGGCCTGGTCCCGTCCGATCCTGACCGATAGCGGTGGCTACCAGGTCTTCAGCCTCGGCTTCGGGCGCGAGCACGGTGTGGGCAAGATCGCCAAGATCTTTCCCGCCGAGGCGCCACCGGCCGAGCGCAAGCCGCCCGCCGCGCCGGCTGGCCGCGGCCACGCCCGTCTCACGCGGATCGATGACGACGGCGTAACCTTCACGTCGCACATCGATGGCTCGACCCATCGCTTGACGCCGGAGCGCTCGATCGCCATCCAGGAGGCGTTGGGCGCCGACGTGGCGCTGGCCTTCGACGAATGCACCTCGCCGCTCGCCGGCTACACGTACACCCGCCAGGCCCTCGCGCGCACCCACCGCTGGGCGGAGCGTTGCCTGGCGGCGCACACGCGGCGCGATCAGGCGCTGTTCGGCATCGTGCAGGGCGGCGAGTACCGCGACCTCCGCGAGGCGAGCGCGCGCTTCATCGGCGCGCTGCCGTTCGACGGCGTGGCCATCGGCGGGTCCCTGGGCCAGTCGAAGGCGGACATGCACCGGGTGCTCGAGTGGACGGTGCCCCTGCTGCCCCCCGCGTGGCCACGCCACCTGCTCGGCATCGGAGAGCCCGAGGACCTGTTCGCGGCCATCGGGCGTGGGATCGACATGTTCGATTGCGTGGCTCCGACCCGGCTCGGGCGCCACGGCGTCCTCTACGTGCCGACGGGGCGGCTGCACATCGCCAACGCGGCCTACCGCGAGGACCCCGCCCCAGTGCAAGCGGACTGCACATGCTACACTTGTCGGCACTTCAGTCGCGCGTACTTACGGCACCTGTTCGTGGCTAACGAAATGCTGGGGCCGCGACTCGCCACGATCCACAACCTGCATTTCTTGAGCGCTCTGGTGCGGCAGATTCGCCAGAGCATCCTGGAGGACCGCTTTTCAGCATTTCAGACGAGCTTCCTCGCCCGTTGGCGAGGAACCGACTGTTGAGCACGCCCCAGACGCGGTATGCTACGGGCAAGCGCGGGCCGGAGGGGACCATGCCTGGCGGCACTGCCCTGTTGATCACCCCCGAACGGCTGGCCGATCCGACGGCGATCGTGATGGGCCTGGCCCGGCGCGATCTGACCGTCGTCTGGGCCACCTCGGCCGCGCGCGCCCTCGAACAGGTGCCGGCCGAGGCGCCGGAGGTGATCCTGCTCGACCTGGCAATCGGCGGCGCGAGCGCCGACCCCGGGGGCGTGGGCACGCAGCTCTGCCAGAAGCTGCGCTTCCTGACCCAGGCGCCGATCCTCCTGCTCGGCACGCCCCAGGACAAGCCCGCCATCCTGCGAGCGCTCGGGCTGGGCGCCGACGCCTTCCTGTTCAAGCCCGTGGCGGCCGATCTGTTGGTCGCCGCGCTTACCGCGCTGCGCCGTCGCCCGACGCTCCAAGAACCAGAGCCGCCCCCGATCATCACGGTGCGCGACCTCGAAGTCGACCGCGAGCGCTGTGAGGCCCGCTTGCGTGGCGTGCCCGTCGCGCTGACCCCGACCGAGTTCCGCATCCTGAGCTGCCTCGCGCGCAACGTCGGCCGTGTTGTCTCCGCGCGCCAGCTCCTGCAAGAGGCCCAGGGCTACCCCTGCACGGACCGCGAGGCCCAGCAGATCGTGAAAGTCCACATCCGCCACCTGCGCGCCAAGCTGGAGCCGCCACCAGGTGAGCAGACCTATATCGCCAACGTGCGCGGCTTCGGCTACTTGCTCGAGCGCCGCGCCACAGTGCGACCCGACGACCTGGTGACCTCACTGGGCGAGGGAGCCCCCGACGACAACTGACCGCCCGGACCGGGAAGCGGATGTCAGTCATTGGACGATCGGACTGTCGCACTCGTGATGGCGGCCGAGACCTGGGTGGGCTATACGGTGGCTACCAGGCCGCGTGTTGCCCAGTCGGGCCGGTGCCACTCCCCGCGGCTATGCGCCACCTGAAGACCAGCCTCGGCGCGCTCATCGTCCTCGCGGGGACCGTGGCTGTCAGCGCGGCACCGGTCCGGGCAGCGCCTGCGGAACCGCGCTGTCCGGGTCCGGGGGCCGGCCTAGGCGCCCGGTACGTCGTGCTGCTGCCCGGCTTCCTCAGTTCCAGCCTGACCGGGCCTGAGCCTGGTGTGCTCGACCCGGCCAATCATCAGGTGCGAGAGGCCTTCGCGCCCTTGCGGGCGGCCCTCGCCGACGCCCTCGACCCACCGCCGCACGTGGTCTACTTCAGCTACGGCTTGGCCCGGCTCCTGGCGAGCGGCGACGCTCCGTTGGCCGCGTGGCTGGGCGACACGTTCTTGCACGAGAACGAGCCGCGCTATTGGATGGCCGACACCTCGGACTTCCCGGTGCAGGAGCATGCCGATGCCCTGGGCTGGCTGCTCCGCGCGCTGCTTGACTGCGACCCGGCCGCGTCGTTCGATCTGATCGGCTACAGCCTAGGTGGGATCATCGCGCTGCGCTGGGTCGTCACCGAGGAGCCGGGGCCCGAGAGCCCGCTGGTCGCCATCCATCGTGTGATCCTAGTGGACAGTCCGGTGGGCGGCCTTAACCCAGCGCTCTTGCCCGTCGCACTTGCCGCAGCGCCGCCGGCCGTGGCCGCAGCAGCGGGCACAGGGCGGGTGCTCGCCGATTTGCTACGTCATAGCGAGGTTGTCCAGAGCCTCCGCGCCGCCCCGACCCGCGTGGATCTCGCCAGCATCGAGAACAGCCGCGACTACCTCGTGAACGGGGCCCCCGTCCCCGGCGCGCCCCCCGACAGCCCCGATACCTGGCTCGGGCGTGGGGCGGCAGCCAGCTTCCTGCCACCAGGCGAGCACGCCGCCGTCTGGTACCGCGACATGGGCGACGGCTCCCCCGGGGACGCGTCGCTCTGGGCCTACCTGGTTGCGGTGCACGGCGTGGTGCTGCGCGACGAGGCTGCGGCCGAGCAGGTCGCGGCCCTGCTGCGTGAGGACGGACCGCGCTGGTGTGCACGCCGGGCGGCCGCCCTAGCCGCCGGCATGCCCACGCTGGGTGCCGGGCCGGGAGCTGGCCCCAGCCCCTGCGCGCTGGCCCCCTAGTGCAATGTCCAGAGAGTTTGTCGGGGATGGCGAAGATAGGGCATCATGGGAAGGATGAAAACACCCATCTTGGTGCGTCCGCTCACGGACGACGAGCGTGCTCGTTTGGAGGCCGGGTTGCGCTCGGCCAGTGCTTTTGTCCTCCGTCGCTGCCAGATACTCCTGGCGAGTGGTCGGGGCGAACGGCCGCCCCAGATTGCCCAGACGCTGGGCTGCAACGACCAGACCGTCCGCAATGTCATTCGCCGCTTCGAGCGCGACGGGATCGACGCGTGTCTTACCCGGCGGTCCCACCGGCCGCAGCGGCCGGCGACCAAGCTCGATGGGGGCGCCGCCGAGCGGTTGCGTGCCCTCTTGCACCAGAGTCCGCGCACCTTCGGTCTGCCCACCAGCCTCTGGACGCTCGAACGGGCGGCCGAGGTCAGCTTCGCCCAGGGGATCACCCCCGAGCGGGTCAGTCGCGAGACGATCCGCCAGGCGTTACGCCGTTTGGGCGTGAACTGGAAGCGGGCGAAGCAGTGGCTGACCAGCCCCGACCCGGCGTACGCCCGAAAAAAAGGGCGCGCGACCGGCTGATACGCCTGGCCTCGCTCCATCCCGACTACGTCCTCGGCTTTCTCGACGAGGTCTGGTGGAGTCGGTTCGCGCAGCCGGCGCTGCACGCCTGGAGCCCGACGGACCAGCCCCTGCGGCTGGTCGAGCAGACGGTCGCGCAAGAGGAGGATAGCGATCCCAAAGCCCTGGCCTGCTACGGGCTGTTGCGCGCCGATCGTGAGCAGGTCTGGCTGCGCTTCGTCGACGGCCGTCCGGTCAGTGCGCTCACGACTCAGTTTCTCGCCTGGTGCCTCGCACGCCTGGCCCAGGAAGGCAAACGCGCCTTGCTCCTGGTCTGGGACAACGCCGGCTGGCACGTCAGCAAGGCCGTCCGCGCCTGGATCCGTGCCCAGAACCGGGAGGTCAAACGCACTGGCCAAGGCGTCCGCCTGATTGCGTGTTATCTGCCGACCAAGAGCCCCTGGCTCAACAACATCGAGCCGCACTGGATGCATAGCAAGCGCCATGTGGTCGAGCCAGACAGGCTGCTGTCGGCACGCGAACTGATCGACCGCATCTGCGCCTACTTTGGGTGTGCCCATGAACCGCATCTGTCCATTCCCGAACAAGTCGCTTGATTCTGCACTAGGGCGCGCCTTGACAGCCCAAGGGGTGGCAGGCGGACTCCGCCACCGCTGCCTGGGCGGCGATTACTCGCGCGTCGCGGCCATGCGTTCGGGTGATAGCATGGCTACAGCAGGGCCGGCCGGCGATCGCGACCGTGTAGGCCGGCGAGACGCAAACCGCCTCGGAGGGCGAGAGAGAAGCAACTGATGAAGCAAGGAATACGGTTCGGGTTGGTGGTGGCTGCCTTGGCGGTCGCCTGCACCGCGGGGCCCGCGCCGGCGGGCGAGCGCACGGCGCCCAGCGGGGGCGCGGCCGGTGCGGCGGCCCCGACAGCGGACGCGGTC
>DATLZI010000096.1:0-5553 GCA_035574075.1 bacterium
CGGGTGCGCGCCATCATCGCGTCGATGTCCCGGTCGAGCACCTGGTTGATCGCGTTCGCCGCGCCCGCCGAGGCCGCCCCGCCCGCCAGCGTGAAGAGGATGATCCACGGCGACACGGTCCCCGGCGCAGCGATGAGCATCGAAGCCAGGGCGGTGATCAGCAGCAGGACGATGATGCGTGGTTTGGTCAGGGCGACATAGGCGAGCAGGCGCCGCGCCCGGAGGGCATCGCCGGCGGGCGCCGAGCCGGAGGGGACCGGGACCGGCGCGCTATGCGACGCCATCACGGCCAGCAGGACGAGCAGACCGAACAGCGCTGCGGCGGTGGCCAGGTGCGAGACCACCACCCCCGGGGCCAGCCGGTACTCGACGTTCAGCGCTCCGAGCAGGACCTGCAGGACGAGCAGCCCCACGGCGACGGCGGTGCCGGCCTGGAGGTCGGGGCGCGCCGGGCGGAGGCGGTGGGCGCAGGCCGCGCTGAGAAGGATGAGCAATCCGACCGCGGCAGCGGCCAGGCGGTGCGCGACGTGGATGCCGGTCCGCCCGCTCAGCGTCGGCGCCAGCTGACCGTAGCACAGCGGCCAGTCGGGACAGGCCAGGCCGGCGGCCGTGGCGCTCACGGTGCCGCCGAGCAGGATCAACCCAAAGACCGCCACGGCGGCGATGGCCAACAGCCGCGCGCAGGCGGTGCGCACCGGCCGCACGTCGTGCAGCCACGCGCGGGCGGTCAGCGAGACCAGCGCGGCGAAGAAGGCCATCGCCGTGCCGAGGTGAGCGACAACGAACGCCGGCGTCAGCTCCGTGCGCACGGTCAGCCCGCCGAGGACGATCTGCACCGCGACGAGGACCGCTGCCAGGGCGCTGTGGGCACGGTAGGCGCCGCGGCGCCAGGCCGCCACGACAACCGCGAGCGCCAGCACCCCCACGATGGAGGCGACCAGCCGGTGGCCGTACTCGACGAGGACGAGCCCCTCCAGCGGCGGGATCAGCGCGCCGTGGCACAACGGCCAGTCCGGGCAGGCCAGGCCGGCGCCCATCGTGCGCACCACGCCGCCCAGCACGATGAGCAGGAAGGTGGCGATCGTCGCGGAGAGAGCTAAGAGGGCGAAGCGTCTCATCGCATCATCGTCGCCGGGGAGCGGACGCTTGAACGGCCCGCGCGTGAACGTTCCTATTCTGTTGGACCACCCTTCCCCTCGTCAAGCGGCAAGTGCAGGGTGACCTGCGTTCCCCGGCCCGGCACCGCGCTGATCGCCACGCGGCCGCCGAGGGCGGCGGCCCACTGCCGCATGATCGCCACGCCCAGGCGCGGGCGGCCGACCGGCGTATCGAGGCTGGCCGGATCGAAGCCGCGCCCGTCGTCGCGCACGCGCAGCAGCAGCGAGCCGCCGCCCGCGGCGAGATCGATCTCGATCGTCCGCGGGGCGCCGTGGCGCGCGGCGTTGGCCAGCGCCTCGCCGAGGACGATCACCGCCGCGGCGGCGGTCCGGCGGCCCACCCGTCCGCGCCCGCGCACCGTCAGCTGCACGGCGATCGTCGGATGCGCCTGGGCGAAGGCCTGCACCCGGCCCCGCACCTCGTCGGGCAGATCCCGCGGCCGGACCGCCGCCGCGGCCATGACCCGGGCCGTCTCTTCCAGGGTGCGCAGGATCTCGCGCAGGCGCAGCACCTCGTCCACCGACGTGGGGAGAGCCCCACGCACCGCGGCCTCGCAGACCTGCGACTGCACGATGGCGGCGCCGATCGTGTTGAGCAGGTGCGCGTGCACCTGATGAGCCCAGAAGGCGCGTTCCTCACGGACGGTGACCACGGCGGCGCAAGCGGTTTGGCCCCCGGATCCCCCGCGGCAGGCTCTTGGACAGGAGGGCGTGCCCTAAGAGCGCCGGACCGACGTGTCTCGGTGCCGGAGGGATCCGGGAGCGTTCACCGAGCGTGGTGCACGATAGCACTCCCCCCTCTCACCCGGCTCACAGCGCGTCGCGGCGCGCGGGCAGTCAGTAGGCGGCGTCGAAGAGCGCGGCGATATCCGCCGCGGTGGTGGCGCGGGGATTGACGAGGACGTTCCCGCTCTTCATCGCGTCCTCCGTCATGGCCGGGATCGCCTCCCGGGTCACGCCCAGATCGCGCAGCCGCTCGGGGATCTGGACGTCGCGGGCCAGCAGCCGCACGGCCTCCACTGCGGCGGCCGCCGCCTCGCGCGGCGGCCGGCCGTCCACGCGCTCACCCAGCGCCCGGGCGATCGCCGGGTAGGTGTCGTAGCAGGCGGGCATGTTCCAGGCCATGACGTGCGGCAGCAGCACGGCGTTGGCCACGCCGTGCGGGACGTCGAAGTGCGCGCCCAGAGGATGCGACATGGCGTGCACGTTCCCCAGCCGCGTGCGGGCGAAGGCCAGGGCGGCCATCGTGCTGGCCAGCAGCATCTCCGTGCGCGCGCGCAGGTTGTTCCCGTTGCTGTAGGCGGCGCGCAGCGCCCGGCCGATCAGGCGGATCGCCTCCAGCGCCAGGGCGGCGGCGATCGGGTTGTGCACGGTGTTGATGTACGACTCGATCGCGTGGGTCAGCGCGTCCATCCCGGTCGCCGCGGTGAGCGCGGGGGGCATCGAGCGTGTCAGCTCCGGATCGCACACCGCCACCTGGGGCACGGTGTGCGGGCTGCCCACGGTCATCTTGAACTTGCGCTGGCGGTCGGTGATCACGGAAAAGATCGTCACCTCGCTGCCGGTGCCGGCCGTGGTCGGGATCGCCACGCAGGGCACGCCCGGCCCCGGCACCTTCCCCATCCCCTCGTAGTCGCGCACTCCCCCGCCGTGCGCGGCCAGGATGGCGACGACCTTGGCCACGTCCATCGCGCTGCCGCCGCCGACCCCCAGGACGAAGGCGGCGCGCGTCCGGCGGAAGAGGTCGTGCGCGGCCTCCACCGTCTCCACGCTGGGATTCGGCTCGACGTGCGGATAGGGTTCCGCCGTCACCCCGGCCTGATCGAGACCGGCCAGCACCCGGTCCAGGATCCCCGCCTTCGCGATTCCCGGGTCGGAGACGACAACCGCCCGTCCGCCCAACCCGCTGACGAGGTCCGGCAGCCGGCCGATCACCCCGGGGCCGAAGACCACGTTCGCGGGAGCGGTGAAGCTGAAGGGCTCACGCCAGTCGCTCATCGTTGCTCCCTCCTGCGGTCGTCCTCTCGCAACGCCTTGAGGCGGGCGATGTAGAGGCGGGCGGCCGCCTCCATCGATTCCGACCCGGCCGACGGTTCTTCCTCCACCAGCTTCCAGCGGTCCGCCTCGTCGTAGGACCGGTCGGCCTCGGCCTGCGCCGCCCCGGGCGGGCGCCGCAGCCAGTCGCGCGCCGACAGCACGAGGGCCGCCGCGTGCTGCGCCACGGCGGGCAGGCGCCGCCAGGCGATCTCGAGGAGGAACAGGCCGACCGCCACGGCGGTCAACGCCGGCCAGCCTTCGGCACGGGCGTTCGCCGATCGCCCGGGATCCACGGCGGCGCGCGGATCGGTCAGGATGCGGCCGCCCGTGACCTCGACGATCCGCGCCAGCACGGCGCGGTTGGGCTGCACGTCGCGGAGCTCGGGGGCGTACGGCACGACGAACCCGCTCGTCGCAACGCGGGGCCGCCCCCGGCCGCGCGCGATGACGCTCACCGTGTAGGGACCGGGGCGGACCGATGGCGTGGAGCCTTCGTAGCGGCCCGGGGCCGCCTGCGGCAGGGGCACCACGGCGGCCGTGCCGTCGGGAGCCACGACGTGCGCCTCAACCGCCAGACCATCCACCGGATCGCCCGCGTCGGTGAAGGCATCCACCGTGATCGCCGCCATCCCGCCCGCGGGCGCAGGCCGGCCAGAAGGGTCGACCTGCTCGACGACAACCTGCAACCCGTCCTCGTCCTCGCGCAGGGCCCAGCGGACCAGGCGCGACCAGAAGCGCGCCAGGTCGGGCCAGCGCATCCACTCCACAGCCCATCGCGCCCGGCCATCGGAGGTGAAGGCCGCGGCGCGGCCCACGCCGTACTGCCACACGGCGAGGATGGGATCGTCGGAGGGGGAGGCGAGGTGCACCGTCCCGGCGGGCTTGACGGCGGTGGCGACATAGCCGCGCAGCGGCGGCGGGGCCAGGTCGTCCACCAGGCCGCGCTGGACGATCTGCGGCGTGAAGGGCTCCTCGATGATGTAGGCGCGCGACGCCAGCAGCGCCTCCGCGGTGAGGATCTGCGGGATGGAGTACAGATCGCGGGCGTGGTAGCTGCGGCCCCCGCCCCAGCGGGCGATGTCGGCCATGATCTCCAGGTCCGCGTCCGCTCCCACGGCCACGGTGGTGGTCGTGATCCGATCGCGGCTCATCCGGCCGACGAGCCCCTCGAAGTCGCCGGGATCGGTCTGGCCGTCGGAGATGACGATGACGTGGCGCACCTTCGCCGAAGCCTTGCGCAGGAAGTCGGCGGCCAGGCGCAGGGCGGGGTACATCGCCGTGCCGCCCCCGGCCTGGACGCGCGCCACCTGCGCCATCACCTCGTCGCGGTGCCGGGCCTCCGTGGGCGGGACCAGCCAGCGCGGCTGCTGGTCAAATGAGATGACGCCGATGACATCGCGCTCGCCGAGGAGATCGATCACCGACTGGGCCGTCTCCTTGGCCAGCTCCACCTTGGCGATCTGCGGGCCGAAGGCGCCCATGCTGCCCGAGGTGTCGAGGAGCAGGATGATGGCCATCGAGGGGATGGCCAGGCGGTGCCGCACATCCATCGAGACCGGCAGCGCCTCTTCGAGCGGCGTGCCGGCGTACCCCCCGACGCCGTAGCTGGACGGACCGCCGACGACGACCAGCCCGCCGCCCAGCCGGCCGACATAGTCGCGCAGCGCCGCCATCTGCGATGGGCTGAGGCGCAGCGCGGCGACATCGTCCAGCACCACCGCCCCGACGCCGCGGTAGTCGGCGAGCCGCGCCGGAAGCGCTTCGGGCGTCATCGTCCGCACGCGCATCCGCTGCGTCCGCAACAGGGACGCCAGCGGGCCGGGGGTCGCCGCCGCGTACCACACCTGCGGCGCGCCCCGCACCAGCACCTGCGCCTGCGCCCCGTTGTTCCCGGCCACGGCATCCGGCGTGCCGGCCACCTGGGCGGCGTAGCGCAGCACGCCCTCCACTCCCGCCAGACGCTCGACGGTCACCGTGGTCCGCCCGGCGCTGAGGCGCAGGGAGCGCTGGGCGATCAGGCGGCCGTTCTCGGTCAGGCGCAGCATGACCCGGCCGGCGGTGGTGGCCACGATGGGGAGGCGCACCGCGAAGCGTTCGCCCACGCGCACCTCCGCGGGCGCCACGATCTCTTCGAGCAGCACGTCGTCGCTTCGACCGGGCGTCAGCGGAAGCACGGACACGTCGACCCCGTGGGCTGCGGCCAGGGCGAGCGCCTGCTCGAGGTCGCCCCGGTTCGCGTTCCCATCGGTGGCCAGGACGATGCGGCGCCCGCCGGACGCCGGCAGCGCGGCCAGGGCGGCGCGGATCGCGGCGGCGATGTCGGTGGCCTCGCCGGGAGGCCGCGTCAGCGCGCGCAGCT
>DATLZI010000097.1:0-2858 GCA_035574075.1 bacterium
GGCGCCCAGGCAGTCGCGCGCCGCCTGCGCCAGATCGCTGTCGCGCTCTCCGGCGCGCGCCAGGACCGCCGCCGCGCCGTCGCGCGCCTTCGCGGCTTCCCAGGGCCGCGCGATGCGCGGCATGACGACGGCGCGCTCGAAGAGCCGGTCGACCATCAGCTCGATCGCCGCCCGGGCAGCGTACCGCGTCGGCCGCCGCCGGGCGTCGGCGCTGAGGCGTCGGCGCAGCGCGGGCGCGAAGGTCTGCGCCGTCTCGAGCAGGATGCGCAGCGGGATGTAGACGAACAGCGCCCAGGCCAGGAGCACGAACAGCCACGGCATCCTCCCGCGTCCGGTGGCGCCGAGGACGAGGATGGTCAGCGCGGCGCCGAGCGCGCAGAGGCCGGCCAGGGCGCGGGCCGCCGCGTCGCGGGTCGGCGCCGAAGCCAGGCGACTGAGGAGCAGGCGAACGCCCACGGAGGGGATGTTCGGCAGGCACGAGGGCCTTCTCCTTGACACGCCCGTGACGCTTCCCGGGTACGAGGGGAGTGTGGCGCGCCGCCGGACGTGGGGGATCCCGCTGGCCGCCGCGCTGGCGGCGGCGACACTGCTGCCGGTCGGTCCGTTCGCGCTCGATCCCGCGCAGAGCCGCCTGGAGTTCCGGGTGCGGGACAACCGCGGCGGTTTCACCGGCGTGGCGCCCCGCCTGCGCGTGCGGGCCACGGTGGAGGAGCGGGACGGCGCGTTCGCCGCCGACGTCGAGGCGGAGGTGGATGCCCGGGCGATCACCACGGGCCTGGCCCTGCGCGACGCGCAGATGCGGGGCGTTTTCCTGCAGACCGACCGCTTCCCCACGATCACGTTCCGCGGCGTGGCCAGACCGACGGATCGGGTGAGCGCGCTGGCCTTTCCGGTCGCGCTGCGCGGCGAGCTGACCATCCGGGACGTGACGCAACCCGTCGAGATCCCGCTGCGCGTCACGGCCCTCGCCGACCACTACCTGGCCGAGGGTCGCCTGACGATCCGCCTCTCCGCCTTCGGCATCCCCATCCCGCGCTTCCTCGTCTTCCGCGCGGAGGATCCGATCGAGATCATCATCAGGGTTCGCCTCGTCCGCCCCTGAGCGCGGGCGCAGGGCCGCGCCGCTCGCCGTCGAACCCACAACGACGTTCCCCTTGCCGGGCCTCCGGAGGTGAGTGATGAGCGCATCGTCGTACGCACGGGACCACCGGGCCAGATTCCTGGAGGAGCTGAAGGCGCTGATCCGCATCCCCAGCATCAGCGCCCTGCCGGCGCACGCCGACGACGTCCGGCGCGCGGCGGAGTGGCTGCACGAGCATCTGCAGGGCCTGGGCTTCGCCAGCGAGATCATCCCGATCGAGGGCGGACACCCGATGGTCTACGGCGAATGGCTGCAGGCTCCGGGCCGCCCGACGGTGCTGTTCTACGGCCATTACGACGTGCAGCCCGTGGATCCGCTGGAGGAGTGGATCTCGCCGCCCTTCGAGCCGACCGAGCGCGGCGACAACCTCTACGCCCGGGGCGCGAGCGACGACAAAGGACAGCTCTTCGCCGTGCTGAAGGCCATCGAGTCGCACCTGCGCGGGGCGGGTGGCCTGCCGGTGAACGTCAAGGTGCTGATCGAGGGCGAGGAAGAGATCGGCAGCCCCGGCGTCAACCGCTGGATCGAGCGGCGCGGGCGCAAGCTGGCCTGCGATTTCGCCTGGGTCTCCGACGGGCAGCTCTTCGCGCCGGACCTGCCGACGATCGTCACCGGGTTGCGCGGGCTGTGCTACACGGAGGTGGAGGTGCGCGGCGCGTCGCACGACCTGCACTCCGGGCAGCACGGCGGGGCGGTGCCCAACCCGATCAACGCCCTGGCCACGATCATCGCCGGTCTGAAGGACCGCCGGGGGCGCGTCACCGTGCCGCGCTTCTACACGCCGGTGCGGGATCCCGCGCCGGAGGAGAAGGCCTCGTGGGAGCGGCTGCCCTTCAGCGAGGAGGCCTACCTCCGGGAGCTGGGTCTGCCGTCGTCGCCCGGCGAGGCCGGGTACAGCATCCTCGAACGCCGCTGGACGCGGCCGACCCTCGATGTGAACGGCATCGTCGGCGGCTGGACGGGCGCCGGCCCGAAGACGGTGATCCCCGCGCGCGCCCGGGCCAAGATCAGCATGCGCCTGGTGCCCGAGCAGCGGGCCAAGAATGTCTTCCGGGCCTTCGAGAAGCGCGTGCGGCGCCTCGCCCCGGAGGCCGTCCAGGTGGATGTGCGGCTGCTCTCCGGCAGCGACGCGGTGGTGATCGACCCGTCCGCCCCGCCGATCCAGGCCGCCGCGGCCGTGGCGCGGGAGCTCTGGGGCGCGGAGCCCGTCTACATCCGCGAGGGTGGGAGTGTGCCGATCGTCACGCAGTTCTCGCGGATCCTCAAGGTGCCCACGGTGCTGTTCGGCTTCGGGCTGCCCGATGACAACCTGCACGCGCCGAACGAGAAGTTCTACCTGCCGTACTTCTACCGCGGCATCGAGACCGTGGCCGCCTGGCTGGATCGCGTCGCGCGCTAGATGCCGTCCATCGCCGCCACCGCGCTGGAGATGGTCCAGCTCGTGCTGCCGGAGCACGCCAACCCCCTGGGGACCCTCTACGGCGGCGTGATGATGGACTGGATCACCGAGGCGGCGACGATGGCGGCGATGAAAGTGGCCCGCGGCAGCGTCGTCCTCGGCAGCATGGACGATCTCGATTTCGTGGCGCCGGTGGCGATCGGCGACCTGGTCGTCATCCGGGCGCAGGTCGAGCACATCGGCCGGGCCTCGCTGGAGGTCGGGGTCGCGGTACGCGCGGAGAACCCGCGCCAGGGAGGGACGCGCCTGGCCACCGCC
>DATLZI010000098.1:0-13614 GCA_035574075.1 bacterium
CACCGCGTCCAGCGCGGCCTCGGCCGCCACCGCCTGGCTATCGCCGGACGCCCGCTCCGCCCGTCCGGTCACCGTACCGCCGCCGTAATCGAGGGTGACCGTCGCCGCCACGCGCCCGGGGGCGCGCTCGATGCGGACCCCCGCCACCCGCAGCCGTCCCACGACACGCACCGCCATCAGTCGTCACGTGAACGGCGCGCGCCTGAGGGGGGGTCAGGCGCCCGTTCCGGCGTCTCGTTCGGTTGCGTGTTCGACTCCCTCGGAACGTTTTCCTCTCTGCCTGCGGCGCGGCGCCGGCGCGCGCGGCCGCCCGCAGCACGCCGCCCCAGGGGTTTTGGCCGCTCGTTCGAAGTGCTAAAATGGGTGCACTCTCGGCGCGGGGAGGCGCACAGATGCGGATCACGGTCAGTGTGATCAAGGCCGACATCGGCGCGATCGGCGGCCACACCCTGCCCAGCGCCGAGACGCTCGCCGTGGTGCGCGAGCGGGTGCTGCGCGAGCGGGGACGGCTGCTCATCGACGCCTTCGTCTGCAACACCGGCGACGACATCGGGATCATCATGTCCCACACCCGGGGACGCGATGACCCGGACATTCACCAGCTGGCCTGGGAGGCGTTCCTCAAGGCCACCGATACGGCCAAAGCCCAGGGCCTCTACGGCGCCGGGCAGGACCTGCTGAAGGAAGCCTTCTCCGGGAACGTGCGCGGTCTGGGCCCCGGCAGCGCGGAGATCGAGTTCGAGGAGCGGCCGAGCGAAGCGCTCATGGTCCTGCTCGGCGACAAGTGCGGCCCGGGCGCGTTCAATCTGCCGCTGTACCTGGCGTTCGCCGACCCGATGTACTCTCCGGGGTTGATGCTCTCCGAGGGGCTGCATGACGGGTTCACCTTCCACATCATGGACATGGACCACACCGAGGGCGATCGGGTCATCGTCCTGAACGCCCCGGAACGCCTCTACGACATCGCCGCCCTGCTGCGCGACACCAACCGCTACGCGATCGAGGCGATCTGGTCCCGCAAGTACCCGGACGAGCAGGCCGTGGCGGTGGGCACCACCCGGCTGCGCAACATCGCCGGCCGGTACGTCGGCAAGGACGACCCGCCGGCCGTGGTCCGGACGCAGAAGATCTTCCCGGCCACGGAGGAGTTCGGCCCGGCGTTCGCCGTCGGTCCGTTCGTCGGCGGTGATACGCGCGGCAGCCACAACCTGCCGTTGATGCCGGTGCCGATGAACACGATGGCCTCGACCTTCTTCTGCGTGCCGATGGTCTCGGCGCTGGGCTTCTCGATGCACGAGGGCCATCTCACCGGGCCGGTGGACCTGTTCGCCGATCCCTTCTGGAGCCGGCTGCGCGAGCGCGTCGCCGAGAAGGCGATCGAGATGCGGCGCCAGGGGTTCTTCGAGCCGGCGATGCTGCCGATGTCCGAGCTGGAGTACGGCGGCATCGTGGCGCGCCTGCGCAAGCTGGACGCGGAGTGGTCGGTGCGGCACGACGGCCGCCGGGACGGGGTGCGCACCCCGGAGGTGGAAGCCGTCGCGCACGGCGACGATCCTGATTAGTCGCCACGGCGCCGACGACGCGCGGAAGGGACCAGGCGCTGGCCTGGTCCCTTCCGCGTTCCTCATCGATGCGGCGGCGCCGCTAGTGCGCTCCCTGCCCTTCCTCCCGGCCGCGGCCGACGCTGTCCAGCCGGCGGACCAGACCCGGCAGGTACCTGGGGATCAGCGCGCCGACGATGACGAAGAGGGCGAGCAGGCTGAGGATGAGATAGACGACGGCCAGTTCGTTCACTGCGCATCACCCCGTCCAGGGGGTTTCCCGCTCTCGCCGGGCAAACCCTCCGGCTCGCCGAAGGTCCGCCGGACGAAGGCGCGCGCTTCGTCTGGCGTGCGCAGCGTGCCCTCCAGCTGCGCGTCGGCGACCGCGGCCAGAATCTCCCTGAAGCGCGGCCCGGGACGATAGCCCATCGCGATGAGATCGTCCCCGCGCAGCAGGGGCGCCGGCCGGGGATGCGCGCGCAGCAGCGCGGCGCGGCGCTCCACGGCCCACGCGTAGACGGTGAGGTCGCCGTGGCTGGCCAGACAGTCGGCGCGATGCAGCTCGAGGTGATCGGGGGCATCCTCTCGCAGGAGGAAGCGGGCGGCGCGGGCCGGGCGCATCCGCGGGAGGTCCTTGATCGCGAGGTGGTCGCGGACCAGGCGCGCGACGCGGGCGGTCTCCTCCGCCGAGCAGCGCAAGCGGGCGCAGATCGCCTCCGCCATGGCGGCGCCGACGGCATCGTGGTCGTGGAAACGGATGCGGTCGGCCCGCGTCATCGTCGGGGGCTTGCCCACGTCGTGCAGCAAGGCGGCGAGGGCCAGGACAGGGTGCGGATCGCGCAGCCGCTCCAGGGTCAGCACGGTGTGGGTGAAGACGTCTCCCTCGGGGTGATACTCCGGGGGCTGGGGCACGCCGACCGTGGCCTCCACTTCCGGCAGGATCGCCGCGAGCAGGCCGCTCTCCCGCAGGGTCCGCACGCCCTCCCCGCGCCCGGGGCTGACCAGCAGGCGGAGCAGCTCCTCGCGGATGCGCTCGGCGCTGACCTGCGTGATCGCCGGGGCCTGGGCGCGGATCGCCGCCAGCACGGCGGGATCGATGGCGAAGCCCAGCTCGGCCGCCAGGCGCACCGCGCGCAGCATGCGCAGGCGGTCCTCGGCGAAGCGCTGCGCGGGATCGCCGATCGTGCGGATGCGGCGCGCGGCGATGTCCGCGCTGCCGCCGACCCAGTCGATGACCTGTTCCGTGAGCGGATCGTAGAGCAGGCCGTTCACCGTGAAGTCCCGCCGCAGCACGTCGGCCCGCGCGTCGGCGAACGCCACGGCGCTCGGCCGCCGGCCGTCGAGGTACGGTCCCTCCGTGCGGAAGGTGGCGACCTCGTAGCGGGCGTCGCCGCGGGGCACGACGACGACGCCGAAGCGCGCGCCGACCAGGCGCGCGCCGGGGAAGATCGCCGCCACCTCCTCCGGGGTGGCGTCGGTGACGATGTCGTAATCGTGGGGCTCGCGGCCCATCACCAGGTCGCGCACGCACCCGCCGACCCAGTAGGCCTGATGCCCGCGAGCGCGGAGCAGGCGCACGATCTCCACAGCGCCCTCGCGCCGCGTCCCCACGGCCTGGCCGGTCAGGGCCGTCCGCTGCGCGCGCCCAGCTGCGCGTGCAGCCGGCCCAGGGCCTCCTGGAGCTGGACGTCCTGCGACGACTGGATGAAGCTCATGGCCATCGGGACGGTCACCGTCGGCTGCAGCCCCGTGCCCTCGATCAGCCGGCCGCGGCGGGTGTAGTACCGCGCGGTGGTGACGCGCAGCCCCCACCCCCCGGGCAGCGGGGGGATCGAGACGCTCTGCACGGTGGCCTTGCCGAAAGTCTTCGTGCCCACGAGCACCGCGCCCGCGTCCTGCAGCGCGCCGGCGACGATCTCCCCGGCGCTGGCCGTGAAGAAGTCCACCAGGACGACCACCGGGCCGGCGAAGCGCTCGGCGGGCCGCACCGGCAGCGGGACCATCCCCTCCCGGTTCTCCTCCATCGCCACCACGCCCTCGTCGAGGAAGAAGCTGGCCACGGCGACCGCCTCTTCGACCAGGCCCCCGGTGTTCTGGCGGAGATCCAGGACGAGCGCACCCGCGCCCCGCCGCCGCAGGCCGGCCAGCGCCCGGCCGACGTCCTGCTCCGAGCCCTCGATGAACTCCAGCAGCCGCAGGTAGCCGATCCGCGGCTCGAGCACTGTCGAGCGCGTGGGGTTCTCGCGCGCCACCTCGCGCGTCAGGACGTGGCGCTGCGGCGCACGGCCGCCGCGCTGCACCGTGACCGCCACCGTGGTCCCCGGCCGGCCGTGGAGGAGATCCAGCACGGTGTCGGGCGTGCGGTCGGCGGTCGGGCGGTCGTTGACGTCGAGCAGCGCGTCCCCCGGGGCGAGGCCCGCCCGCGCCGCCGGGCCCCCGGCGGTGACGTCGCTGATCACGATGCGGCCGCCGATCCGATCGACCTGCGCGCCGATGCCGCCGTGCTCGCCGCGGAGCTCCTCCATGTAGCGGGCGAACTGCGCCGGGGCGAAGACGGCGGCGAGGGGATCGCCGAGATCCTGGAGCAGCGCGCGCAGCACCGCGGCCAGGACGATCTCCGCCCGCTCTGGCCGGGCGCGGGCCACGGCGGCGGCGTAGGCGGCCACCGCCTCGAGGTCGGCCTGCGGGTCGCCGCCCAGCGACGGGGGCACGGCGCCGTCGCCGGCGTGCGGCTGCACCGCGGCCAGCATCCGGGCGAGCATCGTCGAAGCCTCCGGCGGACGGAGGGCGTACTGCCGGACGAAGTCGTAGGCGTCGCGAACGAGCGCGCTGTCGTCCGCGTCCTGCGCCCGGGAGAGCGGCGCGACGACGAGGAGCGCGACCAGCGCCAGGACGACCGCCGCTCTCATCGGCGAGAGGTCAAACCCCGGATGGGACCGCCATCCGCACGCCGGCGATCGTGCCCCCGCCGACCACCCGCTCCCCGTCGTAGAAGGCGACGGCCTGGCCGGGCGACGCCGCCCGCTGAGGTTCGTCGAAGCGCACCACAGCCTCCCCGGCAGCGGGTCCCGCCGTGACCGTGGCCGGCACATCGGCGGCGGCATGCCGCACGCGCACGCTGAGGCGCATCGCCGCATCGCGCGGCGGGAGGATCCAGTTCACGGCGCTGACCGTCAGTTCGTGGCAGCGCAGATCGTCCTCGCCGCCGACGACGATGGCGTTGCGCTCCGGGTCGATCGCCACGACGTAACGGGGCTCTCCCGCGGACAGGTTGAGCCCGCGCCGCTGCCCGACGGTGTAGCGGGCGATGCCCTGGTGGGTGCCCACCTGCCGGCCGGCGGTGTCGAGGATCGGGCCGGGACGCAGGGCCTCCGGCCGGAAGCGCGCCACGACGTCGGCGTACGAGCCGCGGGGCACGAAGCAGATCTCCTGGCTGTCGGGCTTCTCCGCCACCGGCAGGGCGTAGGACCGGGCCAGGCGACGCACCTCGTCCTTGGTGTAGTCGCCGATCGGCAGCCGGATGCGGGCCAGCTGCTCCTGGGTCAGCCCGTACAGGACGTAGGACTGGTCCTTGCGCGGATCGCGAGCGCGCAGGAGCTGGTAGCGCCCGGTCGCCGGATCGAAGGCGACGCGCGCGTAGTGGCCCGTGGCCAGCCCGTCCAGGCCGAGGGCGCGCGCTTTGTGCAGGAGCAGCGAGAACTTGATCGCCTGGTTGCAGGCCACGCAGGGGTTGGGTGTGCGGCCGCGGGCGTAGGCTTCCGCGAACGCCTCGATGACCGCCGCGGCGAACGCCTCGCGGAGGTTGAGGACGTAGTGGCGGATGCCCAGCCGGCGGGCCACGGCGCGGGCGTCCTCGATCGCGGTCACGCCGCAGCAGGCGCGGAAGGCGTCGTCGGGCTCCGGCAGCCACTCCGGCCAGAGGTTCATCGTGATGCCGACCACCTCGTGCCCCTCATCCCGCAGCAGCGCCGCCGCCACCGCGCTGTCCACGCCGCCGCTCATCGCCACCGCCCAGGTGCCCATGCGCTTCATGATAGCAACCGGCGGCCGGGCCGCCTAGCCGCCCGCCGGATCGTCTCGATAGCGCTTGATGCCCGCCCACCAGCGTCGCAGCCGCGCGCGGATCTCGGCCTCGAAGCCGCGCCCGGTGGGTTCATAGTAGATCCGGTCTCGCACGCTGTCCGGCACGTACTGCTGGGGGACGAAGCCCTCCGGATGATCGTGGGGGTAGCGGTACCCCTCGCCGTGGCCGAGCTGCCGCCGGGCCTGAGGGTGGCTGCTGTCCCGCAGATGGCGCGGGACCGGGTCGGCCCGCCGGTCGACCACGTCCCGCCGCGCTTCGCCCAGCGCCTGCACCACGGCGTTGCTCTTCGGCGCCGTGGCGATGTAGATCGCCGCCTCCGCCATCGGGATCTGCGCCTCGGGCAGGCCGACGAACTCCACGGCCTGCGCCGCGGCCGTGGCCACGAGCAGCGCGCGGGGATCGGCCAGGCCAACGTCTTCAGCGGCGTGGATGACCATGCGCCGGGCGATGAAGCGCGGATCCTCGCCCGCCTCGAGCATCCGCACCAGCCAATACACCGCGGCGTCGGGATCCGAGCCGCGCAGGCTCTTGATGAACGCCGAGATGTGGTCGTAGTGCGCGTCGCCGGCCCGGTCGTAGAGCAGGATCCGGCGCTGCGCGGCCTCGGTCACGTCCGGCGCGGTGATCCGGCGGTCGGGGCGCTCCACCGCCACGCGCGCCGCCAGCTCCAGCGTGTTCAGGGCCGCCCGCGCGTCGCCGCTGCTCAGGGCGACGAGACGGGCCAGGGCGTCGTCGTCGATCTGCAGCCCCAGGCCGCCCAGCCCGCGCGGCACGTCGCTGAGGGCCCGACGCACGATGGTGCGGATGTCGTCGTCGGTCAGCGGTTCGAGGCGCAGGACGCGGGACCGCGAGAGCAGCGTGGGATTCACTTCGAAGAACGGGTTCTCCGTCGTCGCGCCGATCAGGATGATGGTGCCGTCCTCGACGTGGGGCAGCAGCACGTCCTGCTGGGCTTTGTTGAAGCGGTGGATCTCATCGATGAAGAGGATCGTGCGCTGGCCGTGGAAGCGCCGGCGGTCGGCGGCGCGGGCGATGATCTCCTTGAGGTCCGCGACGCCGGCCGTGACGGCGTTGACCGACTCGACCACGGCCCGGGTGGCCCCGGCGATGACGTGGGCCAGGGAGGTCTTGCCGGTGCCCGGGGGCCCGTAGAGGATGAGCGAGGAGAGCTCATCGCGCTCGATCGCCCGCCGGAGCAGGCGGCCCGGCCCGACCAGGGCCTCCTGGCCGACGAACTCCTCCAGCGATCGCGGCCGCATCCGGGCGGCCAGCGGGGCGTCCGGGGGCGGAGCGGCGGCGGCGTCCCGGTCGAACAGCGCCATAGTTTGATCGTAGCACGGAAACGCCTCGCCCCAGGCGGGTTTTCAGCGTCGGGCGGCAGGAGATTCAATGCTGGCGCGGTAATTCGAACGGCGGCATTCTCATTCTGGTATCGGGGAGGCACCCAATGGCGAAGGCCATGACCAAATCGAAGATTGCCGAGTACCTGGCCGGCAAGCTCGACGTGACGAAGAAGCAGGCGACGACGTTCCTCGAGGAGCTGGCCAAGCTGGCCTACCGGGAGGCGAAGAACACCTTCACCCTGCCCGGCATCGGCAAGCTCGTGCTGGTCAACCGGAAGGCGCGGATGGGCCGCAACCCCCAGACCGGCGAGCCGATCCGCATCCCGGCCAAGCGGGTGGTGCGATTCCGGGTCAGCAAGCAGGCCAAGGACGCCATCCTCGGCGGCCGGTAGCCCCTCCCCCTCGACGAAACGCCGCGGAGGCGGGGGATCGCCCCCCGCCTCCGCACTACTTCCCGCCGTGCCGTAAGGTGTAGTCCCCGAACCTGCGTCAGCAGGTGGGTGCCCTCCCGGCCGCCTCCGGCCACCTCATACCGGCTGAGGCCCGCCGTCCGCGGTCGGAGCGAGGCTCCCTTGGTCGTGCGTGTTGGATCGGGACTAGCATCCTCCACGCACACGGCAGGAACGCTCCATGCCATATCATACGCCCGGTCCGCTCCCCCAGGCAAGTGCGGGCCGCTCAGGGGAACAGCCGGGTGGGGCCGCGGAAGAGGAACGTCGCCTCGCGCAGGTTGGGCAGCCCCAGCAGGACCATCAGCATCCGGGCCAGCCCGGCCCCGAACCCCCCGTGGGGGGGACAGCCGAAGCGGAAGAAGTCGAGGTAGAACTGGATCGGCTCGAGGTTGAGCCCCTTCTCCCGGGCCTGCCGGACGAGCACGTCGTAGCGGTGCTCGCGCTGCGCCCCCGTCGTCACCTCGATCCCCTTCCACAGCAGGTCGAAGCTCTTCGTGAGGTGCGGGGCGTCGGCGTGCCGCATGTGGTAGAAAGGGCGCACCTCGACCGGGTAGTCGGTGACGAAGACGAATTCGTGTCCGAACGCCTCCAGGGCGTGCTCGCCGATCAGCCGCTCGCCGGTGGGATCGAGGTCGCCGCGGCGCTCCGGCGGCGGGGTGTGACCCCGCCGCCGCACGATGGCCTGGGCTTCGGCCATGGAGAGGCGAGGGAACGGCAGGGCGGGGACGACGATCTCCACGCCGAAGGTCTCGCGCACCGCCGCGCCGTACTGCTCCCGCACCCGCGCCAGGGCGTGGGCCAGCCAGCGCTCCTCCGACCGCATCACGTCGTCGTGGGACTCGATCCAGGACATCTCCATGTCCAGCCCGGTGAACTCCGTGCTGTGCCGCGTGGTGAACGAGGGGTCGGCGCGGAAGACCGGGCCGATCTCGAAGACGCGGTCGAACCCGGCGGCCATCGCCATCTGCTTGTAGAACTGCGGCGACTGCGCCAGGTAGGCCGGCCGCCCGAAGTACTCCAGCGTGAACAGCTCCGCGCCGCCTTCGCTGGGACTGCCCATCAGCTTGGGAGAGTGGATCTCCAGGAAGCCCTCCCGGATCCAGAACTCGCGCATCGCGTGCTCGAGGGCGGTCTGCACCTGGAAGATGAGGAGGTTCTCGGGGCGGCGCAGGTCGAGGTAGCGCCAGTTGGCCTGGACCTCCGGGTTCGGCTCGGTGGGGCCCGAGGGATCGAGGGGCAACAGCGGCTCGGCGGCGGATTCGACCCGCAGCGCGCGGATCCGCACCTCGACGCCGCCCATCTTCACCACGGGGTTGGCGACGACGAGGCCTTCCACCGTGACCGCCGATTCCCGGGTCAGGCCGGCGATGGCGGCGTTGAGGGCGGCGTTGGCCTCGGATTTCTCGATCACGGCCTGCGCGGAGCCGGTGTGGTCGCGGAGGATGAGGAACTGCACCCGCTTCTGGTCGCGGATCGCGCGCACCCAGCCCTGCAGGCGCACCTCCCGCCCCACGGCGGCGCCCAGGTCCCGGATCAGCGTCCTATCCATCGGCCAGGCGATCCCGCAGGTAGGCCGGCACGTCGGCGATAGCGATCTCGATCTGCTCGCCGCGGCGCATGTCCCGGACCCCGGCCCGCCCCGCGGCCAGTTCCACCTCGCCGACGATCACTGCGAAGCGCGCGCCCAGGCGGTCGGCGCTCTTCATCTGCGCGCGCAGGCCCCGGCCGTCCACCTCGCCGACGGCGTTGAGCCCCGCCCCCCGGATCGCGTCGAGCAGGCGGAACCCTTCCACCGCCGCGCCTTCGCCCGCGGTGGCGACGAAGACATCCAGCGTGCCGCGCGGCGTGGGCGCGGGGATCTCCAGCCCCTCCGCCTGCAGGACGAGCAGCAGGCGCTCGATCCCCTGCCCGAAGCCCACCCCGGGGGTGGGCGGCCCGCCCAGCTGCTCGGCCAGGCCGTCGTAGCGACCGCCGCCGAGCATCGCGTTCTGCGCCCCGCCCAGCCGACCGGAGTGGATCTCGACCGCCGTGCGCGTGTAGTAGTCCAGGCCGCGCACGATGTACGGGTCGTCCACGTAGCGGATGCCGACCGCCGTGAAGAAGCGCTTGACCTGCGCCAGGTGGGCGCGGCAGTCCGGACACAGGAAGTCGGGCAGGAGCGGAGCGTCGCGGACCAGCGCCTGGTCGGCGGGATCCTTCGACTCCAGGATGCGCATCGGGTTGGTCTCCAGGCGGCGGCGGCTGTCCGGGCTGAGGGCGTCGGCGCGCGGCCGGAAGTAGGCGCGCAGCGCCTCCAGGTAGGCGGGGCGGCAGGCCGGGTCGCCCACGCTGTTCAGGCGCACCGTCACCTCGGTGAGCCCCAGGGACTGCAGCAATCGCACCGGCAGGCTGAGCACCTCCGCGTCCGCGGCCGGCGAGGGGCTGCCGATGATCTCCGCTCCGAACTGGTGATGCATGCGGTAGCGGCCCCGCTGCGGCCGATCGTAGCGGAAGATCGCCGCCAGGTAGTACAGGCGCACGGGCTGGGGCCAGGCGGCCAAGCCGTGCTCCAGGTAGGCCCGCACCACGCCGGCCGTGCCTTCCGGCCGCAGGCTGAGGCTGCGGCCGCCGCGGTCGGTGAAGGTGTACATCTCTTTCTCGACGATGTCGGAGGTCGCGCCGCTCGTGCGCTGGAAGACCTCGGTGTGCTCCACGACCGGGGTGCGGATCTCCCGGTAGCCGTAGCGCGCGGCCAGCGCGCGGGCGTGGGCCTCCAGGGCCTGCCAGCGGCCCACCTCGTCGGGGAGGATGTCGTGCATCCCCCGCGGCGCCTTGATCACAGAGTCGCTCACCCTGTCTCTCATACGGGCTCCTGAACCGGGTTCCCTGTCCAGAGTATGATAGGAAGGAGAACCGGGCAAAGTGAATCTCATCCCGGCGCGCGGACGGAGGTACGCGGGATGCAGGCCATCATTCTGGCCGGCGGCAAGGGGGAGCGGCTGCGACCGTTCACCGAGGATCGACCGAAGTGCATGGTCGAGATCCTCGGTGTGCCGCTGCTCGGCTACCAGCTGCAGTGGCTCTCCGCGCAGGGGATCACCGATATCATCATTTCCTGCGGCTACCGCCACGAGGCCATCCAGAACTACTTCGGCAGCGGCGAGAAGTGGGGCGTGACGCTGCGCTACTCCGTGGAGTCGCAGCCGCTCGGTCGCGGCGGGGCGCTGCGGCTGGCCTTCGGCCTGCTCGCCCCCGGCGAGGACCTCTGCCTGGCGACCAACGGCGACGTCGTCACCAACGTGCGGCTCAAGCCGCTGGTGGCGGCGCACCGCCAGCTGGGCGTGCTGGCCACCGTCGTTCTGGCGCCGTTCATCAGCCCGTACGGCGTCGTGGAGGTGGATGCCGAGGACCACATCGTGGCCTTCCACGAGAAGCCCGAGCTGCCGTACTGGATGAACGCCGGGATCTACGTCCTCTCGCGGCAGGTGGAACCGCTGCTGCCCACCCTGGGCGACCACGAGGACTCGACGTTCCCCACCCTGGCCCGCGAGCGGCAGCTCGGGGCCTACAAGTCGCGGGCCTACTGGCGCTCGGTGGACACCGTCAAGGATGTCACCGAGGTGAGCAAGGAACTGGAACGGCGGCTGATGACCTCCTTCCTGGCCTGAGCGCTCAGGGCAGGGGCCGCCGCGGCGCCCCCCCGGCCGCGGCCTCGTAGACCGCGGCCACGCGCAGCACGGCGGCGTCGTCGAACGGACGCCCGACGATCTGCAGGCCGACCGGCAGCCCGCGGGCCGTGAACCCGCAGGGCACCGACGCCGCGGGGAACCCCGTCACGTTGAACGGGTTGGTGTAACGCGTCAGCTGCACGCTGAGCGCGAGCGAGGTGCGCGCCGCGGCGGCGGGATCGGCCGCGATCGGCTCAGCCGGCGCCTGGGTGGTGGGCGTGACGAGCAGGTCGCAGCGGGCGAAGGCTTCGAGGAAGGCGCGGCGCAGGAAGGTGCGGGCGCGCAGGCCGGCCAGGTAGTCCGCTCCCGAGAGGAAGAACCCGCGCAGGAGCCGCACCTGCAGGTCCTCGCCGTAGTCGCCGAGGCGCGTCCGGAGATGGGGCTCGTGGTAGGCGGTGGCCTCGGCGGACATCACCACCGCCGCGACCGCGCCGGCCCGGGCGGCGTGCGGCACCGTCACCTCCACGATCTCCGCCCCGGTGCCCCGCAGCACCGCCACGGCCTGCTCGGCGAGGGCGAGCACCTCCGGATCGGCGCGCTCCCAGAAGAACTCTTGAGCCACGCCGATCCGCACCCCGCGCAACCCGCGCGCCCGCGCCCGGGAGACGGCGGCCAGGTAGTCGCCGCCGGCCATGACGCCGAGGAGCAGGGCAAGATCGGTCACGCTGCGCGCCAGGGGGCCGACGTGGTCGAGCGACCAGGACAGCGGCACGACGCCGCGCGTCGGCAGGAGGCCGTACGTCGGCTTGATCCCGGCCACCCCGCAGAGGGCGGCGGGGATGCGGATCGAGCCGCCGGTGTCGGTGCCCACCGCGCCGGCGGCCATCCCCGCGGCCACGGCGGCTGCTGAGCCGCCGCTGCTGCCGCCCGGGATGCGACTCGGGTCCCAGGGGTTGCGCGTCGGGCCGGTGTGCGGGTTGATGTTGGTCACCCCGTAGGCGAATTCGTGGAGGTTGGTCTTGCCGATGAGCACCGCCCCGGCGGCCCGCAGCCGCGCGACCACGGGGGCATCCTCGCTGGCCTGGCGGTGGAACGACGGGTGGGCGGCGGCCGTGGTGGCCGTGCCCGCCACGTCCACGATGTCCTTCACCGCCACCGGCACGCCGGCCAGCGGCCCGACCTCGCCGCCGCCGCGCACCGCCTCGTCCACGCCTCGGGCCTGCTCCAGCGCCAGATCGGAGAGGATCTGCGTGAAGGCGTTGACGCGCGGCTGCAGCGCGGTGATGCGCTCCAAGAACGCCTCCACGACCTGACGGGCCGTGATCTCGGCCGCGCCCACCCGGCGGGCGATCTCGACCGCGCCGGCGTAGGCCAGGTCAGCGCTCACGCGTCTCCTCCCACGGCGGCATCTCGCGGTCCACCGGCAGGTCGCGCACGCGCTGCGCGGCCTCGCGCAGCCGCTCCACTTCGTCGAGCAGCCGGCGGGCCAGGAGGCGATCGCAGCGCAGGCCGAAGATCGTCGCCGCCGCGAGCAGTTCGTCCTCCGTCACACCAGCATCACCCCGGTGTTGATCGACTCCACGGCGATCCCGAAGGCCGACCGGCGCACCGCCGAGATCGAGCCGGTGCTGATGTGCAGCGACCGCATCCCGTCCAGGGGCATGCCGATCAGCCGGGCCAGCAGCGCGGCGATGGGGTCCTGGTGCGAGACGATGACCCCCTCCCCGCCCCGCGCCATC
Source organism: bacterium (assembly GCA_035574075.1). Taxonomy (GTDB): domain Bacteria; phylum Sysuimicrobiota; class Sysuimicrobiia; order Sysuimicrobiales; family Kaftiobacteriaceae; genus Kaftiobacterium. The sequence goes on from DATLZI010000098.1 coordinate 12,807, forward strand.
CAGGCGCGGCATCCCTCCTCCATGCGGTCCGCCACCTCCTCGAGCGTCTCCGCGTCCGGGAGGCGAAGGGCGAGGGGACGCTCGCGCCACGTCCGCCACTCCTCGGGGTAGCGGCGGCGGATCTCCTCGATCCACATCCCTTCCCACGGTCCCAGGGCCCATTCCAGGAAGCGTCTGTCGGGCACCACTTCCAGGCGATGCGGCCGGGCGATGAGCCGCGCCGTCTCCATCGTCCGCTCGATCGGACTGGCGGCGATCCAGCGCAGCGGCCGATCGGCGAGGAGCGCGGCGGCGCGGGCCGCCTCCCGCCGCCCCTCCTCGTTCAGGGCGATGCCCGGCGTGCGGCCGGCCAGCCGGTTGCTCTCCGGGCGCAGCCAGTCGTGCAGGCCGTGGCGGACGAGGTAGACGACCACCTCGTCGCTCACGCCACGCCCCGGCGCGCCAGGTCGACGATCGCCGCCACCACCCGCTCGCCGTCCTCTGGCGTGTTGTAGAAGTACGGCGACAGGCGCACCAGCCCCGGCCGGTGGTCGACGATGATCCCGCGCTCGCGCAGCGCGGCCACGACCGCGGGGGGGTCCTGCCGCGGGATGGTGACGATCCCGGCCAGCGCGTCGGGATCGGCGCCGACACGGGGGGCCAGGCCGGCGGCGCGCGCCGCGTCGACCAGCCCGCGCATCAGCTCCACCTGTCGGGTCCGGATCGCCTCCACGCCCAGCTCCTCGACGATGGCCACCCCGGCTCGGGCGGCGTAGATCGCCGCCACGGCGGGCGTGCCGCCCTCGAACCGCCGGGCGCTCGGGGCGTG
>DATLZI010000099.1:0-7468 GCA_035574075.1 bacterium
GCCTCCGCCTCGGCGATCCGCCCTTGCCCCGCCCGGATGGCCGCCAGCCGCTCGAGCGCCGCGATGAAGGCCGCGCGCAGCCGCTCGCGCTCGACCGTGGTCCAGGGCTCGTTGGCCAGATCGGGCAGCAGGTCTCCCCGATAGAGCGCGACGGCCGCTTCCAGCTCGGCCGCGGCGTCGGCGTCCGCGCCGCCTGCCTCCGCCCGGGGGTCCCCAGCGCCCTGCCGGCGCGCCAGGCGGTCCGCGGCGGCGAGGTGCCGCTCGAACTCCTCGACATCGGTCTGCACCAGGTCACGCCGCACGCCGTAGCGGCCGCGGTCGAGGAGCAGGTAGTCCACGGCGGGATCCCCGTCGGCCTGGAGCGCCCGCTTGATGTTCGACCAGGCGACGTTCAGGCTGGCGCGGGCGGAGGCAGGAGGCAGGTCGGGCCACAGCGCGTCCAGCACCGCCTCTCGCGGCACGGGCTCACGCGCGACGAGGAGGAAGCAGAACAGCACACGGTCGCGCCGTCGCCGCCACACCTGGCGGGGCAGGACGCGCCCGCCGCGGATCGCCTCGAACCCGCCCAGCAGCCGGACCGTCACGCGCCGACCGAGGAGCGCGGCGGCCGGCACGGGATGCGCCCTGGTGCGCAGGAAGGCCTCCGCGGCCTGGACCGCCTCCTCCAGGGTCATCGCGCCCCCGGAGGACTGCGCCACCGGCGCCGCGTCCGGAGCGGCGGCAGCCTGCCGCATCGCGTCCGCGACGGCCTCACGCTCCGCGGGCGGAGCCTCGGCCCCGAGGGTCTCGCGGGCGGAGGCGGCGCAGGCCATCAGCCGCAGCGCCGTGGGGGCATGGCCGCTGCGGACCGCCAGGACGCCGAGCGTCTCGATCGTCTGGATCACCCCCAGCGGCTCACCCGCCGTCCGGAAGGCGTGCAGGGCCTCGCCCGCCTGAGCGAGCGCCTCGGGGAGGTCGCCCGCCAGGAGGGCCGCGCGGGCCCGCGTCAGCCTGGAACGCCCCACCGATCCGCTCGCCGCCACCCGTTGCGAGATCGGCAGGCTCTCCAGGCTGCGGGCGCGGGCCTGCGCCACGTCGCCGCGGGCCAGCGAAGCCATGGCGAGCGTGTTGAGGGTCGCCGCCACCCCGTAGGCGTCGTCCAGCTTCCTGAAGATCGCCAGGGCCTCACGGGAGAGCCGCTCGCCCGAGTCGGGATCGCCGCGCTGCACGGCGAGCAGTCCCAGGCTGTCGAGGGCCAGGGCCGCGGCGCGCAGCAGGCCTCCGTCGCGGGCCACCGCCAGGCTCTCGCGCCCGAACCGCTCGGCGGCGACGTAGTCGCCCTGGAGGCGGGCGATGATGCCCCGCACGAGCAGGGCGAAGGCGGTCGCGCCCGCATCGCCGAGCGCCCGGGCGATCCCCAGGCTCTCGTCCACCGCCGCCCTGGCCGGGGCGTACTCGCCCTTCCGGTACAGGACGACGGCCAGGGTGTTGAGCGCGGCGGCGATCCCGGCGCGATGGTGCAGCCGCCGGAACAGCGCGACGCTCTCCTGGAGGGCGGCCACGGCCCGCGGCGTATCGCCCACCTCCCACGCCAGTTCGCCGGCCCAGTACAGCCCCCGCGCGCGCAGCTCCGGCGATGCTTCCGCCCGCGGCAGCCAGCCCTCCAGCCACGCCCGCGCCTCGGCCGGATGGATGCGCCCCGCCCAGATCCGCCCCGCGGCGGCGATCGCCAGGCGCAGTCCCTGCGCTTCGTCTCCGCGCGCCTGCGCCCACGCCATCGCCGCCCTGATGTTCTCGTGCTGCGCCGCGACCTCGAGCGCCAATCCGGAGTCGCGCGGCCCCTCCAGGCCGTGGGCGCCCTCTTCGGAGAGCCGCAGGTAGTACGTCAGGTGCCGGTCGCGAGCGGCCGCGGTCTCCCCGGCCTCCTCCAGCCGCGCCAGGGCGTACTCGCGGATCGTTTCGAGGAGGCGGTACGGCGCGGGCGCGGCGGTATCCGCGACGACGAGGGAGTGCTCCACCAGCGTGGCGATCATCTCCAGCGCCCGGCCGGCGGCCACCGGCGGGCCGGCGACGACCTCCGCCGCCGCGGCCAGGGTGAACGGCCCGGCGAACACGCCCAGCCGGCGCAGCACCGCCCGCTCCTCCGGCGCGAGCAGGTCGTAGCTCCAGTCCATGACGCCGCGCAGCGTGCGGTGGCGCGCATGCGCGGACGGGCTGCCGCGCGTGAGCAGCGCGAACCGGTCGCCCAGGCGCGCGGCGATCTGGTGCGGAGCCAGCACGGCCGCCCGGGCGGCGGCCAGTTCGATGGCCAGCGGCATCCCGTCGAGCCGGACGCAGATCTCCGCCACCGCGGCGGCGTTCCCGGCCGTGAGGTCGAACGCCGGGGCCACGGCCCGCGCGCGCTCGACGAACAGCGCCACCGAGGGCACGCGCCGCAGCTCCGCCGGATCGACCGCCCCCTCGCGCAACCGGACAGGATCCGGCGCGGCGAGCGGCGGCACCGGGAACTGCTGCTCCCACGCCAGGCGCAGCGCCACGCGGCTCGTCACCAGGCACTTGAGCGAGCCGCAGGTGGCCAGCAGCTCGGCCACCTGCGGGGAGGCGTCGACGACCTGCTCGAAGTTGTCCAGCACGAGCAGGGCCGCCCGGCCCTGCAGGTGGTCGATCAGGCTGTCGAGAGGCTCCACCCCGGGGATCTGACGGATCCGCAGAGCCTGCGCGATAGCCCCCGGCACCTGCGCGGCCTCGCGCAGCGGCGCCAGGTCCACGAAGACGACCCCGTCGGGGAAGGCCTCCGCGGCGCGCCGCGCCAGCTCGACGGCCAGCCGCGTCTTGCCGATGCCGGGCGGCCCGGTGAGCGTCAGCAGCCGCACGCCCGGTTGGGCGAGGAGCCGCACGCCGGCGGCCGCCTCCTCATCGCGTCCGATCAGACGCGCGGGCTGGTGGGGGAGCGCGCGATGCTCGGGTGCGTCCGGAGCCGTTCTCATCCCGCGGGTGACGGAGATGCCCGTTCGTGAGCCCCCGCGGCCGTTCCTGTCCCCACCGGCCCGCCGGTCCCTTTCTCCATGAAGGGTTCCGCTGTGGCGTCCCCAAACGTATCGAGCGACCCCCGGTAGGTGGACGGTCGTGACGGATCATGGGGAACGATCTGCCGGGCGCAGCCCTGCTGCGGGCGAATGAAGAGAACGCTGCGTGCTTCGGCTCTCTCCCACGCGCCCCCGCGGTCGCCGTGGACGACCGCGCCGGCCGACTCCGGGTCGCCACCGGCATCGGCCACCCGATACACCCGCCGGCCCATCGCGGTGGACTGGAGGATCCCGTAACTGCAGCGGCGCGTGCGCGCGCCCCTATGAACGCCTCGGGTTCCGTGCCGACGGAGATGTCGTGCTCTACGGTCCGCCGCCGGTCGCGCCCCTGAGGCGGCGCCTCGCCCCTCCGTCCCTCACGGGCCGCCGGGCGCGCCATCCTTTTCCTCATCCGCTACTTGACGGTGAGCGCCCCCTTCATCCCCGCCGTGTAGTGGGACGTCCCGCCGGTCGGCAGGTGGCATCCGATCTCGAAGCGGCCCTTCTTCACCGGCGTGAACGTCAGGGTCACCGTCTTCCCGGGCTCCACCGCCACCTCGGCGACCCGGGTGCCCGAGACCACGAAGTCGTACTTCCGGTGGATGAGGATCTCGCCCATCCCCTGAAAGTACGTCCGCTCGAGCACGTACGTCCACCAGTCGTTGGCGCTCTTGTAGGGGGTCGTGGGGGCGGGATAGACCATGAAGACGTGGGCTTGCGTCCCCGTGTTCTGCAGGACGAAATCGACCGACTCCCCCGCCGAGATCGTCAGCGCGGCGGGCTCGAACTTCCACTCGGTAAGCGCGATCACGATGCGGCGCGACGCGCCGAACAGCAGCCCGTGTGCGACGCCCCAGCCGGGGCGGCGGCCGGACCCACCACCAGAGCCAGCGTGACGAACATGAGCAGTCCCCGCATCATCCGTGCCTCACCTCGCTCCGGTGGAATCGGTCCCGTCTCTTCGCGCCCCCGCCGGCCCTCCCCTGTGGCCTCGCGCGGAGCGCGAACCCTCTCCAGGGGGGCGCGCCGCGGGTGCTGCCGGGGGCGACGGCCTGCTACAATGGGGCCGAGCGCGGGCCCGTAGCTCAGTGGACAGAGCAGGGGACTCCTAAGCCTCTGGTCGGGGGTTCGATTCCCTCCGGGCCCGCCAGCCCGCATCTATCAAGGGGTTTCGCGTCTCGCCCCTCGCCAACCCGGGCGAAAAGATCCCTGCTCACCCCCTCCAAGAAGCTGGAGCAGGGTTCCTGCTCAGCAAGCGCGTCGCCGGCTGCACTGAGGAAACCCTGCGCTGCTATCCTGGTGGCTCAGGCGGTTCCTCAATGAGGTGCCAACCCCGACTCCGCTCGCGGTATGCACGTTCTTCGCCCGCCTGCAGGAGCGTGCAGTCAGCCCGTCGCGACAGCACCAGGTCTATCGCACCTTGCGGACATTCCTCCGCTGGTGCGTCGAGGCGGCCATCCCGACCGACGAACCGCTGCGCGGCTTCACGATGCGCACGCCGAGGACGCTGCCCGAGGTGCCGACCGAAGGCGAGCTGCGCTCTGTGCTCCAGACCCGCAAGGATGCGGTCACCTTCAACGACGATGTCATCTTCGGGGGACACGGCGGCGTGCTCGTCAAAGGTGAGCGTCGCGAGCCGCTCGGATCAGCACTGTCGCCGGCGCATCGTTCATGTCAGACGGGCCCGCCGCTCTCCGACCATCCGCATGACCTGGCCGAATCCCGCCAGCCGGTGCACCGCGAACAGCACCGCGAAGGAACCGGCGATCAGCATCGTCGACACCGCTGCCACGATTGGATCGATGTCGGACACGAGTAGCTGAAACAACCGCATCGGCAGGGTTTCCTGCCGCTGCCCCGCGACGAAGATCGACAGCGCCAAGTTATCGAACGACTCGATGAAGGCGAAGCCCGCACCAACGGCCACTCCGGGCTTGAGCAGTGGGAGCGTCACATGGCGAAAGGCCTGCCAGGAACTCGCCCCCAGGTTGGTTGCCGCTTCTTCCAGAACCGGATCAACCTGCACGAGGGCCGCTGTGGTTGTCCGAACCACATACGGGAACGTGATCAGGATGTGACTCACCACAAGGGTGGCGAGGGACAGCCGCACGTGCAGGAAACCGAAGAAAAACAGCAGCGCGATGCCCAGCACGATAGATGGGAGCATGATCGGAGCCAGGGTGAATGCCAGCACCGCATCACGGGCGGGGAATCGCCCGCGCACGAGCGGGAAGGCCGTCAGCACACCGAGGCCGAGCGCGCCCGTTGTAGCCAGCACGGCGACGATCAAGCTCGTTTGCGCTGCCCGAAGAATCTCCGCGCTCGCCAGCAGGCGTGCATACCACCGGAGCGATAGTCCTGCTGGGGGGAAACTCAGGTACGAGGTGCTTGTGAACGATGCCAGGATGACCACGAACGTTGGCAGGAACAAGAGTACGCCAGTAAACACCGCAACGGCGACCATGGCGCCATCGGTCAGATAATCGCTCAGCACCAGCAGCCTTCGCGCCATCACGACCACCCGCCAGTCCGCCGCGCGTGCGTAGACGTCGTCGGCCGGCTCATCGTTCAACCCATCTCAGCCCCAGGCGGCGCATCAGCATCGAGTACGCCCAGACGACGGCCAGAGCGGTCCCGAGCAACACGAACGACATGGCCGAGAGCACACCCCAGTTGAGTGACTGCTGAGTCTGCTGATAGATCAGGGTGGGGAGAATGATGAAGTTCCCTCCACCCACCAGTGCAGGCGTGGTAAACGACGCGAACGCCAGCACGAACACCAGGACGGACCCCGCCAGGATGCCGGGCAGACTGAGAGGCAGGACGACATGCCGCAGGGTCTGCGCCCGCGAGGCACCTAGGCCAACGGCCGCATCGTACAGTAAAGGGTTCTGCCTGGCCAGCACGCTGATGATGGGCAACACCATGAACGGCAGCATCACCTGAGTCAGGGCGATCACGACACCCGACATGGAGAAGAGCATTCGGAGGGGCGCTTCGACCACCCCCAGCCTAACGAGCAGGTCGTTGACCAAGCCGCGGCGTCCCAGGATTACCAGCCAGCCGTACGAGCGGACGACCGTCCCCATCAAGATCGGCGAGATAACCAGGATCAGCAGCGCCGTCTGCCAGACTGCTCCAACGCGCGAATAGGCATACGCATAGGGAAAGCCCAACGCCAGGCATGACAGGGTGACCGCGGCCGCCATCCCGATCGTGCGCAGAGTCACCCACCGATAGAAAGGATCAGTCAGATATCGCACGTGAGGCACTAAGTCGGGCCGCTCCCAGACGATGGCCGTGTCCCGCACCGGAAAGATCCCGATCGCCGCCAGGACCAGCAGAGGCAGCACGAACAGCGTCAGGAGGAACAGCAGGGCCGGGAGGACGAGGGCGGACGAGCGCCCTAGCATGTCATCAGTCCCCCTCAGACGCAGGCATTGAATGCCTAATCCCGCTTGTGCTAACGCATCGTCTCTGCACCCTCAGCGTGCGAATTCACGATTAAATCGGTCTGTCCACGCCTGTCGGTTACGGTTGATCGCTGTCCAGTCCAGCGTAAGCAGTCGGGCGACCTCCTCGGGCCGCGTAGGGAGGTAGCGCCGGAGCGCTGCGGGAAGGTTGACGCCACTGTTGGTGGGTCCAAAGAAGTACGGTGGGACTGCTGCCTTCACCTGGTACTCCTTGCTGATGGCATCGTTGATGAATTGCACCGCCAGTTGCGGGTGCCTCGTGTTGATCACCATGTTCATCACGGACATGACGACCATGGCGCCCTCCTTCGGCACCACCCAGTCAACGGGCAGGCCCTTCTCGCGAAGCGTCAGGATCGTGTTGTTCCAAAGTGGCGCGATGGCCACCTCCTCGCGTTCGAACAGTGCCGCGAGCGCCCCTGGCCGTGGAGCGACCGCTGAGACACTACCCATCAGGTCCCTGAACGCCGTAAAGCCCGGCTCAATGTTGGCTTCGCCGCCCCCGTTCAGCCGCGCCAGCATCACCAGGAAAGCGACACCCAGGGAGCTATTCAGATTCACCACACCGACCTGACCTTTGAACTCGGGCTTAAACAGATCTCGCCATGACGTCGGCGGGGTCCTGACCTTCCTCGTATCATAGGCCAGGCCAACCACCGAGTAGGCTTGGGGGACGCCGAACCCATGTGTCATCCTCCGGTACGCAGGGTAGACTTGAGCGAGATTCGGGACCATCCGCTCGTCGATGCGCTGGACAATGCCGTCAGTCACGGCCTGCAGGTGTGGGCCCTCGTCGAGAACGATCACATCGAACGGCGGACTGGCCAGCGAGGCTTTGATCTTCGCGATCACCTCTAAGGACAACGACGGGACGAGCGTCACGCGGGCCCCCGTGCGGCGCTCGAAGGGATCGGCCAGGAACCAGCGGAACGGCTCGTCGAGCTGCCCGCC
>DATLZI010000100.1:0-2375 GCA_035574075.1 bacterium
CGGCCCCCTGCGCTAGCCGGGCGGCCAGCGCAGGGGGCGTCCGCCGAGGAGATGGAAGTGCAGATGGGCGATCGCCTGGCCCCCCTCCGGGCCGCTGTTCGTCAGCAGCCGGAACCCGCGCTCGGCGATGCCCTGCGCGCGCGCCACGGCCACGGCGGCGGCGACGAGGTCCGCGATGAGGAGCGGATCGCCTGATGCGGCCTCCACCACGGAAGCGACGTGGCGCTTGGACAGGAGGAGGATGTGCACCGGCGCCTGGGGCTGGATGTCCCGGATCGCCAGGACCCGGTCGTTCTCGTACACTCGGGCGGCCGGCACCGTGCCCGCCACGATGCGGCAGAACAGGCAGTCCTCCATCACTCCCACGTCCTGTGATCAATGATCTTCCGCTCGTCGGTCCAGACCATACCGGGCGGGATGACCTCGACGTCGGCGCGCAGGCGCGTCGCCTCGCGGACGCTCTCCGCCACGGCCTCCGCCAGACGCCGTCGGTCGGGCGCATCGCTCTCCACGCGCACCGTCATCTGGTCCTGCATGCCCTGCCGGGTAATGATCACCTGGTAGCGGCGCACCTCCGGATGGCGGGCCAACGCCCGGTCCAACTCGTGCGGATAGATGAAGATCCCGCGCACCTTCACCGCTTCGCCGAGCCGGCCGATGATCCCCCGCAGCCGTCGGGCGGTGCGCCCGCAGGGACAGTCGCCCGCGGCGTACTGGGCGAGATCCCCGGTGGCCAGGCGCAGCAGGGGGTAGACCGGGCTGGGGAAGGAGATCACCACCTCCCCGGCCTCGCCCGCAGCGGCGGGGCCGCCACTTCTGGGATCGACCAGCTCGACGATGACCCGGTCGTCCAGGTGCAGCCCCGTGCGGCGGGGACACTCGTAGGCGATCAACCCCACATCTCCGATCGCGTAGCCCTGCGCGATGCTTAGGCCGAACCGGCGCTCGAGGTCGGCGCGCAGCGACTCGGCGAGCGGTTCTCCCGAGACGAAGGCCACGCGCAGCGGCGAAGTGCCGCCCAGCTCGGCGATCTTCTGAAGGAGCGCGCCGAGGAAACTCGGGGTGCCGATGAAACCCCGGGCGCCCAGATCGAGCGCCGTCCTCGCCTGGATCTCGAGGTTCCCGACCCCTGTCGGCACCGTCACGCAGCGCAGGACGGCCAGCGCCCCCTCGAACATCGCCCCGGCGGGGGTGAGATGGTAGGAGAAGGTGTTCAGGACGATGTCGCCCGCGGCGAAGCCCGCGGCGTGCAGGGCGGGCGCGAACCCCCAGTAGTCGGCGCTGTCGCCCTCCGGCTCGTAGATCGGTCCGGGCGAGACGAAGATGCGCCGCAGGGACGATCCGCCCACGCCGAGCCATCCGCCGAACGGCTTCGCGCCGCTCTGCACCGCCGGCAGCTGCTCCTTACGCAACAGGGGCAATCGGGCGAGGTCGGCCAGCGTGATCGTCCGCGGAGACAGCCCGGCCGCGGTCAGCGTCCGGCGCAAGGCCGGGGCCGTGTCGAAGGCCGCATGGAGCGCCTGCCGCAGCGCCTCTTCCTGCGCCCGCGCCCGCTGATCCGGGGGACGCCCCTCCTCCGGCCGGTACAGGCTCGCCTCGTGCGCGGCCACGGAGTCCCATCTTCACTGCTCCCGGGGAGGAAGCCTCCTGCGGCGGCCCGTAATAACACCGCAACGCGATGGAGCCCATCCTGCGGGTGGAGGACCTGCACCTCAGCTTCCACGGCGTCCAGGCCGTGGCGGGGGTGAGGTTCGAGATCCTGCCGGGGCAGCTCTTCGGCATCATCGGCCCCAACGGCGCCGGCAAGACCAGTGTCCTGAACTGCATCAACGGCTTCTACCACCCCCAGCGCGGGCGGATCATCTTCGAGGGACGCGATATCACCGCTCTGCCCCCGCACCGCCGCGCCCAGCGCGGGATCGCTCGCACCTTCCAGAACATCGCCCTCTACCCGGGGATGACGGTGCTGGACAACATCATGACCGGACGCGTCATCCGCACCCGCGCCGGCGTGGCGGCCTGCGGCCTGTACCTGGGACCGGCGCAGCGCGAGCACATCGCCCAGCGGCGGATCGTGGAAGAGATCATCGACTTCCTGGAGATCGAGGCCGTGCGCGACCATCGGGTCGCCGAGCTGCCCTACGGGCTGCAGAAGAAGGTGGAGCTGGGTCGGGCCCTGGCGATGGATCCTCGGCTGCTGATCCTCGACGAGCCGATGGCCGGGATGAGCATGGACGAGAAGGCGGACATGGCCCGCTACCTCCTCGAGCTGCGCGAGGTGCGCGGTCTGCCCCTCGTCCTCATCGAGCACGACCTGGGCGTGGTGATGGACCTCTGCGACCGGGTCCTGGTCATGGACTACGGCCGGGCCGTCG
>DATLZI010000101.1:0-3776 GCA_035574075.1 bacterium
GCGTGGCTAAGGTGACCTTCACCGGCAGCGCCGCCGTCGGCCGCGCGATCACGGCCCGGGCCGGGATCAAGAAGCTCACCCTGGAGCTGGGCAACACCTCGCCGGTGATCATCGCCGCCGACGCCGATCTGGACGAGGCGGCGCGGCGGTGCGCGGTGGGCGCCTACTACAACTCCGGCCAGGTCTGCCTGTCCGTGCAGCGCATCCTCACCGACCGCGCGGTCTACGAGCCGTTCCTCGAGCGCTTCACGCAGGCGACACGGGCGATGGTCGTCGGCGATCCTCTGGACGAGCGCGTGGACGTGGGACCGATGATCGACGAGGGCGAGGCCGCGCGCATCGAGGGCTGGGTGCGGGACGCCGTCGCCGGCGGCGCGGCCGTGGCGGCCGGCGGCCGGCGCGAGGGAGCGGTCTACTGGCCGACGGTGCTGACCGGCGTGCGGCCCGAGATGAAGGTCGTGGCCGAGGAAGCCTTCGCCCCCGTGGCCTCGGTGATCCCCTGCGAGGACTTCGAGGCGGCGCTGCGCCAGGCCGACGCCACGCCCTACGGCCTGCAGGCCGCCGTCTTCACCAAGCACCTCGACCGCCTCTTCCAGGCGATGCGCCGACTCAACTTCGGGGGGTTGATCGTCAACGACGCGCCGACGTTCCGTGTGGACCACATGCCCTACGGCGGCAACCGGCAGAGCGGCGTGGGCCGCGAGGGCGTGCGCTACGCGATGGAGGAGATGACGAACATCCAGATCGTCGCCATCCGGAAGGGTTGAGGCAGGCAACCTCCCCCGCGCCGTGTAATATCGAACCGTATCCGATGGGCACCCGCTACTTCGGCGAGCGCGTCAAGCGCAGCGAGGACCCGCGGCTGCTGACCGGCCGCGGCATGTACGTCGACGACGTGAAGCTGCCGGGGGTGGCGCACGCCGCCTTCCTGCGCAGTCCGCACGCCCACGCCCGGATCGTGCGCATCGACGCCTCCCGGGCGCGGGCCCTGCCGGGGGTGATCGCGGTCTACCTGCGCGCCGACCTCCCGCCGGCGCTGCAGGAACCGCTGCCGAAGCTCATCCCCCACCCCGCCCTCGTCCACCACAAGACCCAGTACGCGCTGGCGCCGGAGAAGGTGCGGCACGTCGGGGAGCCGGTGGCGATGGTGGTGGCGGAGAGTCGCTACCTGGCGGAGGACGCCCTGGAGCTGATCGAGGTGGCCTACGATCCCCTCCCCGCGGTCGTCGACCTGGAGCAGGCCGCGGCGGGGAAGCCCGCCCTGGTGCACGAGGACATGGGCACGAACATCTGCGCGCACTATACCCAGCGCGTCGGGCACCCCGAGGAGGCCTTCGCCCGGGCGGCCCACGTCTTCCGCGAGCGGTTCGTGGTGGACCGCGGCACCGCCGCGCCGATGGAGTGCCGCGGGGTCGTGGCGCGCTGGGAGGGGCGCATGCGCCAGCTCACGGTCTGGGACAGCACGCAGGCGCCGATCCCTATCCGCAACGGCCTGGCCCGCCTGCTCGGCCTGCCGCAGGCGCAGGTGCGGGTGATCGCCCCCGACGTCGGCGGCGGCTTCGGTCCGAAGATCATGATGTTCTATCCGGAGGAGGTCCTCGTGCCCTGGGCGGCGATGCAGCTGGACCGTCCGGTGAAGTGGATCGAGGACCGCCGGGAGAACTTCGTGGCGATGAACCAGGAGCGCGAGCAGATCCACCTCGCCGCGATCGCCGTGGACGCGGAGGGGCGCATCCTGGCGGTGCGCACCGAGTTCCTCTACGATTCCGGCGCCTACATCCCCTACGGCATCATCGTTCCCATCGTGGCCAGCACGACGCTGGTCGGCCCTTACCGCATCCCCAACTACCACTGCGAGTTCAAGGCGGTCTTCACCAACAAGACGATCGTCAGCCCCTACCGCGGGGCCGGCCGGCCGCACGGCGTCTTCGTCATGGAGCGCCTGCTGGACCGCGTGGCGAAGGAGCTCAGCCTGGACCGCGCCGAGGTGCGGCGGCGCAACTTCATCCAGCCCGACGAGTTCCCGTACGACACGGGGCTGATCTACCAGGACAACGCGCCGCTGATCTACGACAGCGGCAACTACCCGGCGACCCTGGAGAAGGCGCTGGAGATGATCGGCTACGCGCAGTGGCCGGCGACGAAGGCCGCCGCGCGGCGGGCCGGCCGGCACCTCGGCCTGGGCATCGCCTGCTACGTCGAGGGCTCCGGCATCGGTCCCTACGAGGGCTGCCGCGTCACCGTGGAGCCCTCCGGCAAGGTGTTCGCGGCGACCAGCGTGGGCACGCAGGGCCAGGGCCACCAGACCGCTTTCGCCCAGATCGTGGCCGACGCCCTGACCGTGCCGGTGGAGGACGTCACGATCGTCACCGGCGACAGCGGGGCCTTCTCCTGGGGCACCGGCACCTTCGCCAGCCGCGCCGCGGTGGTCGCCGGCAACGCCGTGTACCTCGCCGCGCAGGCCGTGCGGGAGAAGGCGCTGCGCGTGGCGGCCACCAAGCTCGAGGCGTCTGTGGAGGACCTCGAGCTGGCGGAGGGGCGCGTGTTCGTGCGCGGCAGCCCGAGCCGCGCCCTGACCCTGGCCGAGATCGCCGTCGCCGCGAACCCGCTCCGCGGGACGATCCCCGAGGAGTGGGAGCAGCCGGGACTGGAGGCCAGCCGCTACTTCGCCCCGCCGCGGGGCACCTTCCCCAACGGCGCGCACGCCTGCGTCGTCGAGGTCGATGTCCGCACCGGGATGCTGAAGATCCTGCGCTACGTCGTGGTCCACGACTGCGGCCGGGTGATCAATCCCCTCATCCTCGACGGCCAGATCCGCGGCGGCGTGGCGCAGGGGATCGGCGGGGCCTTCTACGAGAAGCTGGTCTACGACGAGCAGGGCCAGCTCCTCACCCAGACCTTCATGGATTACCTGTTGCCCACCGCCGCCGAGGTGCCGGAGGTCGAGATCGGCCACCTCGAGACGCCGAGCCCGCTCAACCCCCTGGGCGTCAAGGGCGCGGGCGAGGCGGGCGTCATCCCCGTTCCGGCGCTGATCGCGCAGGCGGTGGACGACGCCCTGGAGGAGTACGGCGTGCGGATCACGGAGATGCCGCTCTCGCCCAGCCGCCTGCTCGAACTCATCCGGGCCCCCGAGCGGGTGGGCGCACCGTGAAGCCGGCGCCCTTCCGCTACGCGGCGCCGGAGTCCCTCGACGAGGCGCTCGGCCTGCTCCGCCGCTTCGGCGCGGAGGGCAAGGTGCTGGCCGGCGGGCAGAGTCTCGTGCCGCTGCTCAACATGCGGCTGGTGCGGCCCGCCGTGCTGATCGACCTCAACCGCGTGCGCAGTCTGGACTACATCGTCCACGGCGCGGGGCGCGGGCCGACCCGGGAGGTGCGCCTCGGCGCGATGACGCGCCAGCGCGCCGCGGAACGGTCGCCGCTCGTCCGGATGGAACTGCCGCTGCTGGCCGAGGCGCTGGCCTACGTCGGGCATCCGCAGATCCGCAACCGCGGAACGGTGGGCGGCAGCGTCGCGCACGCCGACCCCTCGGCCGAGCTGCCGGCGGTCCTCGCCGCGCTGGACGGGCGCGTCGTGCTGCGCAGCGCGCGCGGCGCGCGCACCCTGAGCGCGGAGGAGTTCTTCCGGGGCTACCTCACCACGGCGCTGGCCCCCGACGAGCTGCTCGTCGAGCTGCGCCTGCCCGCGCATCCGCACCGCGGCACGGCCTTCCTGGAGGTGGCCCGCCGCCACGGCGACTTCGCGCTGGCCGGCGTCGCGGTGGCGATGGACGTGGC
>DATLZI010000102.1:0-2452 GCA_035574075.1 bacterium
CTGGCGCGCGAGCTGGCCGGGCAGATCCACGACCACGACGAGATCGCCTCGCTCATCGAACGCGCGGTGACCGACCATCCGCCGGCCGGGCTTCAGGAGGGCGGGGTCATCCGGGACGGCTACCATGCCGAGCTGGACACCCTGCGCCAGGCCGCGCGGGAGGGGAAGAGCTGGATCGCGCAGCTCGAGGCCGCGGAGCGCGCACGGACCGGGATCAAATCGTTGAAGATCGGCTTCAACAAGGTGTTCGGCTACTACCTCGAGGTCAGCAAACCCAACCTGCACCTCGTGCCGGCCGACTACATCCGCAAGCAGACGCTGACGGGCGCCGAGCGCTTCATCACGGCGGCGATGAAGGAGCGCGAGGCGGCGATCCTCGGCGCCGAAGAGCGCATCGCCGCCCTGGAGTACGAGCTGTTCGTCGCGCTGCGCGAGCAGGTGGCCGCCCACGCCGAGCGCCTGCTGGCCACCGCCCGCGCCGTCGCCGAGCTCGACGCGCTGCTGTCGCTGGCCGAGGTGGCCGACACGGCCGGCTACGTGCGGCCGGAGATCGTGGACGAGCCGGTGCTGGAGATCACGCAAGGCCGCCATCCCGTGGTCGAGCGGACGCTCAGCGGGGAGCGCTTCGTGCCCAACGACGTCGCCCTGAACGCCCACGATCGGGCGGTGCTCATCGTCACCGGCCCGAACATGGCCGGCAAATCCACCTACCTGCGCCAGTGCGCGTTGATCGCGCTGCTGGCGCACGCCGGCAGCTTCGTGCCGGCCGCCGCGGCCCGCGTGGGGCTCGTCGATCGCATCTTCACGCGCGTCGGCGCGGTGGACGACATCGCCACCGGCCGCAGCACCTTCCTCGTCGAGATGCAGGAGGTCGCGAACATCCTCCACCACGCCTCGCCCCGCAGCCTCGTCATCCTGGACGAGGTGGGTCGGGGAACGAGCACCTACGACGGGATGAGCATCGCCTGGGCGGTGGTGGAACACCTGCACGACCGCATCGGCTGCCGCACGCTGTTCGCCACCCACTACCACGAGCTCATCGAGCTGGCGCAGCTGCTGCCGCGGGTGCGCAACGTCAACGTCCTGGTGCAGGAAGAGGGCGATCGCGTCGTCTTCCTGCGTCGGGTCGTCGAGGGCGGGGCGGACCGCAGCTACGGCATCCACGTCGCTCAGCTGGCCGGCTTGCCGCCGGAGGTCATCGCGCACGCGCAGCGCATCCTGCGCCAGCTGGAGGCGTCGCAGACGGCGCGGGAGCCGGACGGCGTCCTGCCGCCGGTTCCCTCGCGGGCCAGCGCGGCATGGCAGCTGCCGCTGCCCCTGCAGCCCCTCTCCGCCGTCGAGGAAGCCCTGCTGGCCCTCAGCCTGGAGGCGATGACCCCCCTCGACGCGATGGCGGCGCTGCACGCGCTGCGCGAGCAGCTCCGCGCCCGGCTGGCCTCGCCGCACACCGCGCCGCACGGCGGGAAGGTCGTGCGCCTGAAACGCCACGGCCCCAAGCAGCCGTGAGTGCGCCGGCCCCCGGCCGGGTGCGGGTCCTCGAGCCGACCGTCGCCGACCGCATCGCCGCAGGCGAGGTCGTCGAGCGCCCCGCCTCGGTGGTGAAGGAGCTGATCGAGAACGCCCTCGACGCCGGCGCCCGGCGCATCACCATCGAGATCGAGGGCGCGGGACAGACCCTGATCCGCGTCGGCGACGACGGCGGCGGCATCCATCCCGAGGATATCGCCCTGGCCGTGCGCCGCTTCGCCACCAGCAAGATCCGCACCGGAGCGGACCTCCTCGAGGTGCGGACGCTGGGATTCCGCGGAGAGGCCCTGCCCAGCATCGCCGCCGTCTCCCACTTCGAGCTGACCAGCGCGCTGCCCGGGGCGAGGGCGGCGCGGCGCATCCGCATCACCGGCGGCGTGGTGGACGCGGAGGAGGACACCGCCGGGCCGCCGGGGACCGTCGTCACCGTCCGCCACCTCTTCTTCAACACCCCGGCCCGCCGGAAGTTCCTGAAGTCTCCGACGCGGGAGTTTGCCCTCATCGTGGAGACGGTGCAGCGACTGGCCCTGGCCCATCCGGCCGTCGCCTTCCACCTCGCGCACGAGGGCGAGGAGGTGCTGCGCTACCCGGCCGACGACGAGGCGGGGCGGGTGGCGCAGATCCTCGGCCGTGCCGTCTTCGACCGCTGTCTGCCGTTCGCCGCGTGGGAGGGCGAGCTCGCCCTGCGCGGCTGGCTGGGGCGTCCGGAGCTGGCGCGCGGCACGCGCAGCCTGCAGTACCTCACCGTGAACGGACGGCCTGTGCACAGCCGGGTCGTCGCCGCGGCCATCGAGCAGGCCTACCGGCAGCTCATCCCCGCGGGGAAAGTCCCGGCGTACGTCCTGTTCCTCGAGCTGCCGCGGCGCCGCGTCGATGTCAACGTGCATCCGCGCAAGCTGGAGGTGCGATTCGACGACGAGCACCG
>DATLZI010000103.1:0-4299 GCA_035574075.1 bacterium
GACAGAGGCGTAGAGCGGCTGGCGGTACTTGGCTGCGAGCGCCTTCCACTTCTCGGCGCCGATCTGCGCGGCCTTCTCCACGTTCTCGGGCAGGTGCACGAACGGACGCCGCGTCGGGCCGGCCTGGCCGTCAGACACCAGGTCGATGATCCGCTTCATGAGCGGCGTGTCGTAGGTGTGGAACTCCTCGATGGTCACCGGCGGCCACGCGGCGCAGATGTCCTGCTGGATCGCCTCCGCGCGCGCCCAGTCGCCCCGGCTGCACGCCTCCCACAGCCGCAGGACGGGCTCGGGCGCCCCCGACGAGCGCGTGGACCACACGCCGCCCGCGCCGAACATCGCCGTCGGCCAGGCCACGTTGTCCGACACCAGGATGGTGATGCGGCCCTCGACCGCGTCGCGCACGCCGATCCAGTGCCGCAGCTCGGTGACCGTCTGCTTCACCGCCACGACGTTGCGCACCTGGGCGAGGCGCTTGAAGCCGACCGGCGGGATCGTCACCCGGAAGACGGGCGGGTTGTGGTAGACCATGATCGCCGCCTTGGGGCAGGCCTCCGCCAGGTCCTCGTAGAACTGGACGGCGTTCTGCCACGACGGCGGCAGCCACATCGGCACGCCGTTGAGCACGCCGTCGGCGCCCGCGTCGATCGCCCACCGCGTCTTCTCGACCGTGCGGCGCGTGTTCAGGCTCGTCGTGCCGGTGAACACCGGCACGCGCTTGCGCGCCACCTCGACGACCGTCTGGATCAGCTTCTTGTGCTCGTCCCAGAGGAGCGTGTGCCCTTCGCCGAGGGTGCCGGTGGTAGCGATACCGTTCACGCCGGCCTGGATCAGCCGCTCGACCATCGCCGCCAGCTTGTCGACGTCGACCGTGTCGCGCGCCTCGAGGTCGCCCCCGTTCGGGGTGGCGCACGCCGGGATCAGGGACCAGACGCCGCGGGTCTCCTCTGGTGTCAGGACCATGCTGCAACCTCCCTTATTGTCCAGGCCTCGCGCAAGCGCACCCGCCGCGCCGTCACGCGACCGGCTGGTGGCCGCCCGCGCCCTCGTAGGCCTGCTCGCGGTAGAGGGCGAGCGCCTCCATCGTCGGTAGGTCGTTGATCGAGAAGAGAATAGCCTCCTCGTTCGGCGAGGTGTTGACGTGCTCGTGCCACGCCCAGGTGGGGAGCGCGAACAGGTCGCCTTGCTCCCAATCGTAGCGCTTGCCGTTGATCACCGAGTAGCCCCGGCCGCGGAAGACCAGGTACACGCTGCTGCTGGTGTGGCGGTGGGCCCGCGTGTGGACGCCGGGGCGCAAGAGCTGGAGCGCGCAGCCGAGCGTGGGCAGCGCGTGGCCGCCGGTCAGCGGGTTCACGTACTCGACCATCGCGTCATCGTAGGGGCTGACCTCGCCCACGGCCGCCATCTGCGCCAGCGCCCGGTAGGTGTCCTCGAAGCGATAGGCATGCTGTGGCGAGAAGACCGGGGCGCGGCGCTCCCAGGCCGGGCGCACGTGGCCGCCGGCGTACTTGCGCGCTGAATGGTCCGCGGGCAGCACTACCGCCTGGCGGTCGTCGGCATACGGCTCGAAGAAAATGGCGTTCAGGCTGGCGACCAGCGGCCGGTCGAGGCCGTCCATCCAGATGATCGGGCGGTCGGTCTCGTTGCCGTGATCGTGCCACGTCCAGTTGGGCGTGAGGATCAGGTCGCCGGGGTGCATGATCAGCTTCTCGCCGTCCACGGTGGTGTAGGCGCCGTCGCCGTCGATGATGAAGCGGATCGCGGTGGGGGTGTGGCGGTGTGTAGGCGCGATCTCCCCAGGCTTGATCATCTGGACCGCCGCCGTCAGGGTGTGCGTGGCGGCGTTGATCGCTTGCAGGCCCGGGTTCACGAGCAGCAGCACGCGCCGCTCGGCGCTCCGGTCCATCGTCATCAGCTCCCCGGCGCGCTCGAGTTGCTCGCGCAGCATGCGGCCGGGCCAGACATGGGGGACCGCCGCCGTGCGCGGCTCCGGCGTCTGGGTCACGACGCGCCAGAGCCCTTGCAGGTAGTTGGTCTCCAGGTCCGTGTAGAATTGCTCGATCGCTTGCAGCCCCGCGGTGCGCTCGCCGATCATCGTCGATCCTCCTCGTATGCTATGGATCGGAGCGGCGCTGCTGACCGCTCCCCGTTGCCAGTTGGGTTGGTCCGGGCGATACTGCCGCCGCAAGGCCGGTCGGGATGAGATCTTCGTTCCTCCTGCGACGTCGGATCGCTGGGCTAAGACTGATCGCTCCGGGTGTGGCGTCCACTTCTGACCCGCAGATTGTTCCCGCGGCGGTGGGCCGCGCGGAGGCAGCAGTCCGCGCGGCGGTGACCCGCCACCGTCGTGGAGTTCTGATGACGCACGAGGGTGTTGCGACGCCACCCACGCCCGGACCCGCCCGACCGGCCGGGAAAGGAGGGGGCGTATGCCTGTGTCGATGGGGTATGTCGGGCTGGATGTCAGTCAGCACGAGGCCGTGGCCGCCGTCGTGCTGGCCGATGGGCGGGAGCCCGTGCCGCGGTGGAGCGTGCCGAACACCCGGCCCGGTGCCGAGGCGCTGGCGGCGCGCCTGAGCGAGGTGGCGGAGCGGCAGGGACTGACCGCGCTGCGGATCGGACTGGAAGCCACCAGCCTGTACTGGTGGCACCTGGCCTGTGCGCTGGCGGACGCCCCCGCCCTGGCGCCGTACCGGCCCCAGGTCTACGCGCTGAACCCCAAGCTGGTCCACGACTTCCGCAAGAACTACGGCGCCTTGCCCAAGACCGATCGGGCCGACGCCTTCGTCATCGCCGAACGCATCCGCTTCGGGCGCCAGCTCCCGCCGCCCTTCCGGCTCGACCTGCGCTACGCCCCCCTGCAACGGCTCACCCGCTTCCGCGTCCACCTGACCCAGACCCTCGCCCGCGAGAAGAGCTATTTCCTGACCTTCCTGTTCCTGAAGTTCTCCGGTTTCGGCCAGGCGCACCCCTTCCAGGACCCCTTCGGCGCCACCAGTTGCGCAGTGCTGGAGGACTTCACCACCGAGGAGCTCGCCCAGGCCGACCTGGCCGAGTTGGCCACCTACTTGGCGAGCAAGGGCCGCGGGCGCTGCCAGGACCCCGCCGCGCTCGCCGCCACGCTCCAGCGCGCCGCCCGCGATTCCTACCGCCTGGACAACGTCCTGGATGAGCCGCTCACCCTGGTCCTGGGCACCACGATGGCGACCATCCGCACCCTGCAGGCCCAACTCAAGGCGGTCGACGCCACCATCGCCCGCGAGTTGGCGCCTATGGCCCAGACCCTCACCTCGGTGCCCGGCCTCGGCCCGGTTTGGACGGCCGGGCTGGTGGCCGAGATCGGCGACATCCGCCGCTTCGCCGACGACGCGGCGCTGGCCCAGTACGCCGGGCTGGTCTGGAAGGCGCATGAGTCGGGCACCTTCCAGGCCGAGGACACGCCGCTGGCCAAGTCCGGCAACACCTATCTGCGCTACTACCTGGTCGAGGCGGCCAACAGTGTCCGGGTCCACTGTCCGGAGTACACCGCCTACTACCAGGCCAAGCTGGCGCAGTCCCCCAAACACGCCCACAAGCGGGCGCTGGTCCTGACCGCCCGCAAGCTCGTGCGGCTGGTCGATGCCCTGCTGCGCACCGACAGCCTGTATCGGCCGCCCGAGCCCCGTCAGGACCGGAAGGAGGTATCCGAGCCCAACCGCCAACGGCCGGGGCGCAACCGCCGCAGCCGCCGCGCACCCGCCGTCGTCTAACCGAATAGCCCGACGCACTCCCGCAGCACCGGCGCCCGACCGCCCGTCGCCGCGCCCGCTTCGTGCTGCCAGAGGACGCCGCTCCATCACCCGGTCACCCTTCAAGAGTCGTCCCTTGACTTTTCACCGCAGGTCTTGGCAGCGGCCTTCGCTGGCACGCCTCCTGTCCGCAACGCTAGCACAGCCCCGGAGCACCCGCAAGCAGGGGCGCTCACGCCCGGCGGGCCGGGCGCCAGCTACCGCCCTGTTAGGGCCAATGGTATCATGGGGGCCCAATTGCGTGGGCTGCTACTCGCCTTCGCGCGAGGTCTCAACGCGACGCGGGTATCGAGGCGGCGCGGGAGCCGGCGCTGATGCCATGAGTGCGCCCAGGCTGTCAGCAGGGAGGTGGACCCATGGGGCGGGTGGACCATTGGTTGCTGGTTCCCCTGATGGGTGTCTTGATCGGCGCGTGCGCCGCACCGGCTGGGCCATCGGCCCCGGGCCGCGCGCCGGCCGCTGAGGCCCCAGGGTCGGGCGCGGCCCCTGCGGCTGTCGCGCCGGCGAACTC
>DATLZI010000104.1:0-10040 GCA_035574075.1 bacterium
TATCCCCCGGGGAGCGCGGATCGGTCTCCACCCGGACGACGACCGCCTGCGCTACCACGTCGACCCCTCGGGACTGGTCATCCTGCCCCGCGGGCAGACCCGGTAGGTAGGATGCGCCACCTCTGCGTCCACGGCCACTTCTATCAACCGGCGCGCGAGAATCCCTGGACGGATCTCGTCGAGCAGGCGGACGCCGCGGCGCCGTATCACGACTGGAACGAGCGGATCACCGCGGAGTGCTACGCCCGCAATGGCGCATCACGCCTCCTGGACGAGCGGCAGCGCATCCGCCGCATCGTCAACAACTACGCGAAGATCAGCTTCAACGTCGGGCCGACGCTGCTGCGCTGGCTGGCCCGCCACGCGCCGGCGACCTACGAACAGATCCTGGACGCCGACCGGAGCAGCCGGCGCGACCACTACGGGCACGGCCACGCCCTGGCGCAGGTCTACAACCACCTCATCATGCCTCTGGCCACCGCCCGCGACCGCGTCACCCAGGTGCGCTGGGGCATCCGGGAGTTCGAGCGGCGCTTCCGTCGGCGGCCGGAGGGGATCTGGCTGCCGGAGACCGCGGTGGACCTGGAGACCCTGGAGATCCTCGCCGCGCACGGCCTGACGTTTACCATCCTTGCCCCGCATCAGGCGGCGCGGGTGCGGCGGGGGGAGGGCCCCTGGACACCGGTGACGGCGGAAACGCTGGACGTCACGGTGCCCTACCGCTGCCGGCTGCCCAGCGGCCGGTCGATTGCCCTGGTCTTCTTCCACGGCATGCTTTCCCGCGCCGTCGCGTTCGAAGGGCTGCTGCACGACGGCGCCGCGTTCGCCGACCGCCTGGCCGCCGCCATGCCGGACGACCCCCACCCCCGCTTGCTGCTCGTGGCCACGGACGGCGAGACGTTCGGCCACCACCACCGCTTCGGGGAGATGGCCCTGACCTACGCCCTGGAGCGGGCCGAGCGGCAGCACGGCCTGCGGCTGAGCAACGTCGCGGCCTTCCTCGCCGCCCACCCCCCGGTGCACGAGGTCGAGATCGTGGAGCGCACCTCCTGGAGCTGCCCGCACGGCATCGAGCGCTGGCGGGCGGACTGCGGCTGCCGCGCCGGGACCGCCGGCCATCAGCGCTGGCGGGCCCCCCTGCGGGAGGCGATCAGCTGGCTGACTGGCGAGCTGGCCGCGGCCTTCGAGCTCCACGGCGAGGGGGTGCTGCGCGACGTCTGGGCGGCGCGGGACGAGGCCGTGGACCTGCTCGATGCCTCGCCCACGGCCGCCGACGCCTTCCTCGGCCGCCACGGCCGCGAACCCCGCGATCCGGCGCGCCGCGCCGCGGCGCTGCGGCTGCTGGAGATGCAGCGGCAGGCGATGCTCATGCAGTCCAGCGACGGCTGGTTCTTCGACGACATCGCCGGCCCTGAAACGGTGCAGATCCTCTCCCACGCCGCACGGGCGGTGGAGCTGGCGCGGGCCTTCGGCGTGGAGCTGGAGGGGCCGTTCGTCGAACGGCTGCGCGCCGCGCCCGGCAACGACGAGCGCTGGCCGGACGGGGCGGTGGTCTATGAGCGTCTCGTGCTGCCCCGCGCGGTCGGCCCGCGCCAGGCCACCGCCTGCTACGCGATGACCAGCCTGGTGGGCGCCCGGTCCAGCGTTCTGGGGGGGGCGATCACCGTCACCGAACTCGGTCGCCGCAGCATCCTGGCCACCAGGAGCTACGCCGTGCACCTGGGCCGCGTGCGCGTGCAGACCACCCTGACCGCCGAGGAGCAGCCCGCGGCGTACGCCCTCATCCACATCGGGGGGCACGAGGTGCACTGCGCCGTGGGGGTGGGATGGACGGAGGACCGCCTGGAGAGCCTGCGGGCGTCGCTCGAGACGGGCGGTGCGCCGAGAGCGCTCGGCGAGGTCCTGCGCGCGATCGACGTCGCCTTCGGCCGCGGGGATCTCTCGCTGCTGGATCTCCCGCTCGAAGACCGGCGGACCGTCCTGGCCCGCCTCACCGAGCAGACGCTGCGCGAACTGGAGGAGACCTACGGACGGCTGTACCGGGAGAACCGCCCGCTCATGGCCTACCTGCGGGAGGTCGGGGCAGAGGTGCCGGCCCCCCTGGTCACAGCCGCCGTCGTGGCGCTCACCCGGCAGCTCGAAGACCTGCTGGCCGCCGACGGCGCCAGCCGCCTCTCCCCGCGCGCCTTCGAGGTCCTGGGTGAGCTACGCTCCTGGGGCCGCGAGGTCCGTGCCGACCGCTTCGAGCCGCTGCTGCGCCGGCGGCTGGAGCACACCCTGGGCGACGCCGGGGTGGTCGCGGACCGAGTGGCGCGGGCGCTGGAGATCCTAGACTTCGCCGACGCGGCCGGGATCACCCTCAACCTCTGGGAGGCCCAGAACGCCTTCCACCGGCTGGCTCGCGCCGCGGGCGACCCCCAGCTGCGCACGCTGGGGGAGCGCCTGCACTTCGCCATGGATACGATAGATACAATGGAAGTATGAGCCTGACCACGGCATCGCGACCGTTTGAGTTCGTGGACTGCATCGAGCTGCGGGAGATGCTCGGCCGCAGCGCCTGGGACGAGCGGGAGCTCCTCACCGGAATCGAGGAGATCCCCGCCGACTCGATCTTCTACCACACGCATTCCGCCTTTCTGCGGAGCCGCTACCTGGCCGCCCCCTACGCGAACGACTTCGCCACCTGGGCGGCGATCCAGGTTCGCGACCGCGTGCTGGCGGAGCGGCTGGCGGTGGTCGACCCCTTCGATTACGACGACGTCGAGGCGCTGCGCGCGGAACTGATCACGATCATCGACGACCACCTCGGCGGCTTGCAGACCGTGCCGCGGATCGTCTATGGCGAGCCCTTCTACTTCATGCGCTCGCGCCTGATCCCCGTGCCGACCGGCATCCGCGCCTCCACGCTGGCGGAGTTCCGCGACGCCCTGGCGCGGGTAGACGTCAGCGCCATCTTCTACCACTTCTTCCGGGCGGAGGCCCGGCGCGGCCGGTGGGAAACGGTGACCTGGCTGGCCGACGAGCTGGGGGAGACCGAGCTGGCCGCCCGCATCCGCCGGATGAATCCCTACATCAGCGGGCTGGACGGGCTGCGCACGCGGCTCCTCGCGGTGATCGACGAGACACTCCGGCAGCGCGCCCATGCCTAAGACCTCGGTGACCCTCGACGATTACCGGAGCGTCGCGCCGCGCGGCGCAATCGACCTCCTGCACCGGCTGGCCGACCGCGTGCGCGGCCGCTCGCTGCTGCACGTCAACTCCACCCGCGTCGGCGGAGGGGTCGCGGAGATGCTGCACCGCTACCTCCCGCTCTTCGAGGAGCTGGGCGTGCCCTCGCGCTGGGAGGTGCTCAGCGGCAGCGAGGCCTTCTTCCGGGTGACGAAGAGCTTCCACAACGCCCTGCAGGGTGAGGAGCAGGCCTTCACCGACGCCATGCTGCAGACGTACGTGGAGACGAATCGGGAGAACGCGACCAGGTTGGACCTGGGGGCCGACCTGGTGATCATCCACGATCCGCAGCCCGCGGCGATGATCGAGTTCGCGCCCAGGCGCGGGCCGTGGGTCTGGCGCTGCCACATCGACGTCAGCCGGCCGCAGCGCCGCGCCTGGTCGTTCCTGCGGCAGTACGTCGTGCGCTACGACGGCGCGGTCTTCTCCCTGCCGAAGTTCGCGCAGCGGCTGCCGATTCCGCAGTACCTGATCTACCCCAGCATCGACCCGCTGTCGGACAAGAACCGGCC
This sequence comes from bacterium, assembly GCA_035574075.1. Taxonomy (GTDB): domain Bacteria; phylum Sysuimicrobiota; class Sysuimicrobiia; order Sysuimicrobiales; family Kaftiobacteriaceae; genus Kaftiobacterium. The sequence continues at coordinate 3,741 of DATLZI010000104.1, forward strand.
CCTCGAGCCGGAGGAGGTCGACGCTGTCCTGCACCGCCTGGGCATCCCGCGGGACAAGCCGATCCTGCTGCAGGTCAGCCGCTTCGACCGCTTCAAGGATCCGATCGGCGTGATCAACGCCTACCGCATCGTGAAGAAGTACGACGACTGCCGGCTGATCCTGGCCGGGGGCGGAGCGACGGACGATCCGGAAGGCGAGCAGGTCCTGGCCGAGGTGCGCGAAGCGGCGCACGGCGACCCGGACATCCACGTCCTGGTGCTGCCGCCCACCGCGCACCTGGAGATCAACGCCCTGCAGCACGCGGCGGACATCATCATCCAGAAGTCCACGCGGGAAGGATTCGGCCTCACCGTGGCCGAGGGGATGTGGAAGGGCAAGCCCGTGATCGGCGGCTTCGCCGGGGGAATCACCGTGCAGATCATCTACGGCGTGACAGGCTACACGGTGAACTCCGTGGAGGGCTGCGCCTTTCGCATCCGCCACCTCCTGGCCAACCCCGCCCTGGCGCGCACGATGGGCGAGAACGCCCGCGAGTACGTGCGGGAGAACTTCCTGATCACGCGCGACCTGACGGAGCACCTCGCCCTGATGGTGGTGCACCTGCGCTAGCGGCGAGGCGCGCGGCCAGGGCGCGCAGGAGGTGGGCGATCGCCGTAAGATCGCGGGCGGCGTAGCGCGCGGCCGTCGGCCCCGCGCCCATCCCGACGCGGATCGTCACGGCCTCGGGCGGCAGGGTGCGGAAGGCCTCCTCGTCGGTGCGGTCGTCGCCCGCGTACAGCACCGCGCAGCGATTCGCCCAGTCCTCGCCGACCTCGCGCTCGAGGATCAGGCGCAGGGCCGCGCCCTTGTGCCACCCCGTGCGGGGCGCCACCTCCAGGACCTTCTTGCCCTCGCGCACGAGCAACCCGCCGGCGCGGCCGCTCTCGTCATACACCGCGTCCCGGATCGCTTCCACGTAAGCCTGGGGCACGCGGCGGTAGTGCACGCTGATCGTGAGGCCCTTGTCCTCGATCGCCACTCCCGGGACGCCGCCGAGCCGGGCGCGCAGCGTCTCGCCGAGCGCGCGCAGCCGACCACGCGCGGCCTGCGCCTCCGGATGGACCCAGGCCCAGCGCGGGCCGGCGATCTCCAGTCCGTGGTTGCCGGCGTAAACCAGCTCGGGCAGGCCCACGCGCGCCCGCACGTCGGCGAGGGCGCGGCCGCTGACGATCCCCACCGTGACGGCGGGAGCGCGGGACAGGACGGCGAGCGCCTCGGCGACGGCCTGGGGAAGCGTCGCGTCCTCCGGCGCGGGCACGATCGGCGCCAGCGTGCCATCGAAGTCGAGCAGCACGGCGAGGTGCTCGCGCGCGAGCAGCGCGGCGGTGATCGCCTCCAGGCGGTCCTCGATCCAGGGCTGCGCGGCGCGGGCGGTGAGCAGCTCGCGCGCCGCCTCGAGATGATCCGCCATCCAGCGGTAGATGTCGCGCTCTGCGACGACGGCGCGCAGCCGCTTCATCCGGTCGGCCTTCTCCGCCGGTGACATCTCCAGCGCCCGGACGATCGTCTCCGCCGTGCCGCTGGCATCGTAGGGGTTGATCGGCAGGGCCCAGGTCAGCTCGTCGTGGGCGCCGGCCAGCTCGCTGAGCAGCAGGACGCCGGGGCGGTCCACCTGGCAGGCGACGTACTCCTTGGCCACCAGGTTCATGCCGTCCTGCAGCGAGCTGACCAGGCAGAAGTCGGCCAGCCGGTACAGCGCCGCCATCCCCGCCGGCGGCAGCGGCCGCGGCAGGTAGACCACCGGCTGCCAGTCGGCCGTGCCGTACGTCACGTTCAGCCGATCGATCTCGCTCTCCACCCGGCGCTGCAGGTCGCGGTAGGCTCGGATCTGGGTGCGGCTGGGGGCGCACTTCTGCATGAAGACGAGCCGCCCGCGGTAGCGGGGGAAGCGCTGGAAGAGCCGTTCGAGCGCGCGCAGCCGCTCCGGGATGCCCTTGGTGTAGTCGAGCCGGTCCACGCCCACGCCGACGAAGCGGCCGGCCAGGCGGTAGCGGCGGCGGAGGCGCGCCAGCCACCGCTCGGCCTCCGGGGAGGCCGCCTGCGCGGTCAGCGCGGCGAAGTCCACGCTGATCGGGAAGGCTGCGACGCGGGTCACGCCGCCCTCGTACTCCACCAGCCCCCGCTCGCGGTCCACCTGCGCCCCGAGCTCGCGTTCGACGCATTCCAGGAAGTGCTCGACATGCCGGGGATGCTGGAAGGCCATCAGGTCGTTCGCCAGCAACCCGTCGAGGATCTCCGCCCGCTGCGGGCAGGCCCGGAAGACATCCCAGGCCGGCCAGGGGATGTGCCAGAAGTGCATGAGGAACTGGCGCCCGCCGCGAAGGCGGATGCTGCGCGGGGCCAGGGCGAGGTGGTAGTCGTGGACCCACACCACGCTGTCCTCGGGAGCCTCGGCGAGCACCGCCGCCGCGAACTTCGCGTTGGCGGCCCGGTACATCTCCCAGGCCCGGCGCCGGAAGCGCGCGTGGGCGAGCGCCATGTGGCAGAGCGGCCAGAGCGCCTGGTTCGCGTAGCCGTAGTAGTAGCCATCCACCTCCGCGCGGGTGAGGGCCACGCGGCGGAGGGTATAGGCCTCCGCCCCCGGCGGGACGCGCAGGCGCCCCTCGGGGTCGGTGACGTCGAAGTCGCCGTCCCCGCTGCCCCAGGCGATCCACGTTCCGCCGGCGGCCTGCAGCACGGGATCGAGGGCGGCGACGAGCCCCCCGACGGGACGTTCCACCGTGAGCCCCTCCGGACCGCGGCGGTGCACGTACGGCTCGCGGTTGCTGACGACAATCAGCGCGCGCCCCCCGAGGGCCGCCCGCATCGCGGCGATCACGGTCGCCCTATCCATCGCGCTCCAGCGCTCCGATCACTTCCGCCCCCAGCAGCACGACCACCGCCACGAGGTAGACCCAGACCATGAAGACGACGAGGCCGGCCAGCGGCCCGTAGACCACGGGGTACCGGGCCAGCGTGCTGACGTACCAGATGAAGGCGCGCTTCAGGGCCTCGAACAGCACCACGCCCGTCAGCGTGCCCCAGGCCAGGCTGCGAGGGCTGACGCGCACGTTGGGCAGGAAGCGGTAGGCGATGCCGAACGCCGCGGCGGAGCACAGCACCGGGCCCACGGCGGCCAGGGCGCCGCCCGCCGCGCCCGCCGCCCGCTGGACCAGCTGGGCGATGGCCGGCGACGAGAGGGCGGAGAGCAGCGCCGAACCCACCACGGAGAGGCTCAGGAACACGCCGATCAGCAGCACCATCGCCAGATCGACCAGTTTCTGACGCCAGAAGGGCCGCGGCACGCCGCCCAGCACGCGGTTGAGACCGCTGCGCACCGCCCCGGTGAGGGCCGTCGCGCCCCAGAGCAGGCCCACCGCTCCGACCGCGCCCGCCGTCTGCTGGGTGTGCACGATCCCCTCCAGCGTCTCGCCGACCAGGGCGAGAGCGGGGCCGGGCAGGTAGGGGCGCATCGCCCGAAGCACGGACTCCTGCGCCGCCGGCTGCGCGGAGACCCAGCTCAGCAGGACGATCACGGCGATCAGCAGCGGAAAGACGGAGAGCACGGCGGCGTAGGCCGTGGCCGAGGCCAGGACCATGACGTCGTGCCGGCCCAGCGCCTGCCAGATCTCGACGGCCAGCGGCCGGCGGCGCGCCCTCACCCGCCAGCCCCTTCGAGCAACGCGTGCAGGAGGCGCAGCTCGTCCCGCAGCAGCCGCGGCAGGAGGAAGTGCTCGGCCACGACGCGCCGGCCGGCGGCGGCGATCTGCGCCGCCTCCTCCGGATGGCGCAGCAGGTAGGTCAGTCGCTGGGCCGCCTGCTCGACGGTGTTCACCAGGAAGCCGCCCACCCCATCCTGCACCTGCAGGGGGATGCCGCCGGTCGCTCCGCCGACGACCGGGACGCCCTTCCACAGCGCCTCGGAGACGGCCAGGCCGAAGCCTTCCCGGATGGACTTCTGGAGCGCCACCGCGGCGACGCGCTGGAAGCAGTTCACCTCCAGGCTCCCCACGCCGACCAGGTTGGTGAAGACGTACAGATCCGGGTCGCGGCGATCCTCTTCCTCGATGCTCCGGTACACCTCCCAGGCCTCGGGGTCGTCGCCGGCCATCGAGCCGACCAGAGCGAGCTGCACCGCAGGGAGCTCGCGCTTCACCGCCTGGTAGGCGGCGATCGCCCCCTGGGGATCCTTCCAGGGATCGAAGCGCGCCACTTGCAGGATCAGCGGGCGCTCCACGTCGACCCCGAACTCCGCCACCGCCCCCCGGGCGACCTCATCGGGCAACGGCCGGTTCTTGCTGGACAGCGGGTCGATCGCCGGCGGGATGAACTCCACGCGCGCCATCTGCAGGTCCGGGGGCACGAACTGCGCCATCGTGAAGACGGCCGCGTCGTACTCCTCGACGTACGGTCGGAGGAACGTCCAGGCTGTCTCGTCCGGCGCGGAAGTGTCGATGTGGCACCGCCAGACCCACCGCGCGCCCCGGCGTCCGGCGTAGTGCCGGATCGCGGCGGGCTGGGGATCGTGGACGATGATCACGTCGTGCTGATCCAGCGCCGCCGCGGCGGCGCGGTTGTGCGTCAGGTAGGTGGCGCGCTGCTCCTCGGTGAAGGGCGCGGGCTTGCCTTGCAGCGCGTTGTGCATCTGCTTGGTCACGCCGAAGAAGGCCTCATCGCCAGAGAGCGTGCGCCACTCCACCTCCACGCCCAGCGCGCGCTCCAGGGCGACCAGCGGCAGCAGGAGTTCGGCGACGCCGCCGCCGTAGGAGGTCGAGTTCAGGTGCAGCAGGCGGACGCCGCGCAGCCGGCGGCCCAGCTCCTCGATCTCCTGAACGAGGGCCGGAGCGAGCAACGGGGCGTAGCGGTCTAACGGTTTGGGCCGCACCGAAACAAGGTTCAGCATGGTGGCTCCATCGGTTCGCACCTGAGGCGGTGCGGCACGCCCGAGAGACAACCAGCCCGGAGACGGCGCTCCGGGCCAGTTCTGGCACCTTGCTGCCCTCTCGGGTCGCCTACGAGGTTAGCTGACGGGCTCGGGTTGAGAGGCTACCCTACTCGCGCGCCGCGAGATCCGCCCCCACCACAACTGGTTCCCCCGTTCCCCCGCAGGGGATTCGGCGAGCGTCGCATCGGTGGTCGATTAAAATTCATTATAGCATTGGCGGCTGCCCGCCAGTCCGCCTGCGGCCGAGGGCCCCGTCGTTGCGGAGGTGTCTGGCTGCGGTTGGAAGCAGCAGGCGGCGGGAGAAGGCAGCGGGGCGTGACGACGACCCGCGGACGACCACGGCCCTGCTTGCGACCGTGGCCGAGCTGGGGCTGGCGCACGCGATCTGGTTCAGCATCGACGCGCCCCAGGCCCGCGCTCTGATCAATCCCGACGGCACCCTGCGCCCCAGCGGCGAGGCGTTCCGGGCGTTCCTCGCCGGGCGCAGCCGCTGAGCCGCCGCCAGCGGCCACAACTGGTCGCGCACGGTACGCTCTTCCCCGGCGGCGCGCCGCAGGTCGATGAGGCTGCCCATCCCCACCAGCGGGGCGCCGTGGATCCCGCCTCGCAGCATGGCAGCATCGCCTCCTGGATGGGGAGCGTCGAGCTGAGTGTGACGCGCGTGTTCATCAGGCTCCTCCCCCTGGGGGGCCGGCCCCGCCTCCTGCTCTTCCTTCTTCGGGGCGCGCCGCCCGGGCCCCCAGGCGAACCGGGGCGGTCGCCGGCGCGACGCGCACGCGGGCATCCAGCACGGTGGCGCCCCGACGGTGCACGGTCACGGGGTTGCAGTCCAGCTCCGCGATCTGGGGCAGATCCTCCGCCATCGCGCCGATCCGCAGGATGATCTCCTCCAGCGCGCCCACGTCGCCGGGCTCCGCGCCGCGGTATCCGGCGAGCAGCGGGAAGGTGCGCAGCTCCCGCACCATCTCGGCGGCGTCGCGCACGGTCAGCGGCGTGAGCCGCACCGCGACGTCCCGGAGCAGCTCGACGGTCACCCCGCCCGCGCCGCAGGCCAGCACCGGTCCGAACTGCGGATCGTGCACGACGCCGACGATCATCTCCACCCCCGGCGCGGCCATGCGCTGGACCACGAACGCGGTCACGGGGTGGCCGGCGGCGCGGAAGCGCCCGGCCATCTCCTCCGCCGCGGCGCGCACCGCCGCCGGATCCCCCAGCCCCAACCGCACGCCTCCGGCCTCGGTCTTGTGCACCACCCCCGGCGCGACGGCCTTCAGCGCCACCGGCCCTGCCATCCGCGCCGCCGCCTCGGCCGCCGCGGCGGGGGTGGTGGAGAGGA
>DATLZI010000105.1:0-5714 GCA_035574075.1 bacterium
GTACGTGGCGACGAAGATCCCGCCGGCGAACTTCCGCTGGCCCGCCGCCGCCGATGCGGCCCTGGAAGACGTCTATCCGCCGCAGCACATCCGCGCGTACACCGAGCGCAGCCTGGCCAACCTCGGCGTGCGGACGATCGATCTGCTGCAGTTCCACGTCTGGAACGACCGCTGGGCCGACGACCCCCGCTGGCAGCGCGAGGTACGGGCGCTGACGGAGGCGGGGATGGTGCGGGCCTGGGGCGTGAGCGTGAACCGCTGGGAGTCGAGGAACGTGCTGGCCACGCTGGAGACCGGGCTGATCGACGCCGTGCAGGTGATCTACAACATCTTCGATCAAAACCCCGAGGACGAGCTGTTCCCGCGCTGCCAGGCGCTCGACATCGCGGTGATCGCGCGCGTGCCCTTCGACGAGGGCTCGCTGACCGGGACGCTCACCGCCGAGAGCCGCTGGCCGGAAGGCGACTGGCGGAACCGCTACTTCTCGCCGGAGAACCTGCTCCCGACGCTGGCGCGGGTGGAGGCGCTGAAGCGGATCGTGCCGCCGGGGATGACGCTGCCCGAGCTGGCCCTGCGCTTCTGCCTGCAGCACCCGGCCGTTTCCACCGTCATCCCGGGGATGCGCCGCGTGGCGCACGTCGAGGCGAACGCCGCGGTGAGCGACGGACGTCCACTGCCGCCGGCGTTGATGGCCGAGCTGCGCCGGCACCGCTGGGTACGCACCCCGCAGCCCTGGTCGGATTGATCCGCCGGCCGCCGGCCGGCGGGCGCTAGAGCGCTCAGCCGCCGCCGCAGCGTTCGCCGCCGCCCCCCGCCCGATCCGCCTGGCGCGAGGCGAAGCGCGACACCTTCCGCGTCAGCTCCGCGCTGCCGCAGTGCGGGCAGCGCACCTCGCCGATCGCCTCGTAGCGCACCAGGTCTTCGAACGACCGGCCGCAGACGCGACAGAGGAACTCGTAGATCGGCATCGCTAGCGCAACATCAGGAACGTGCGCTGGAGCTTGAGCAGGGTGCTCCGGCCGTTGGGCCGGCCGGCCAGCTCTTCCCGCAAGCAGCGCTCCAGCCCCGCGGAGAGCAGGTCGACGGCGACGCGGTCCAGCGCCGCGCGGGCCGCCGCGATCTGCTGCGCGATCTCGGTGCAGTCGCGCTCCTCGCCGAGCATGCGCTGGAGCCCCCTGATCTGCCCTTCGATGCGCCGCAGGCGGAGTTGCGCCGCCTGCGCCGCCTCCGGTCCGAATTGCGACATCGCCACGCTCCCGAGCCGGCAGTCGTCTCTACTGGGGGGAGTATATCCCGCCAGCAGGTCGGCAGGCCATCGGGCGGTCGCCTGATGCTAATCAGAGCGCCGCCGGATTGTGAGGGTCTGCCGCAGGGCCGTACGGTAAGCGGGGATACTCCGAGGGGTAATCTCGGCGGCAGAGCGTGAGGCGAGGAGGGTGAGCGAGATGGCGGTGCAAGCGGCGCCGGCGGTGGCGGACGGCGGCGCCACGGCGACGACCGACAAGCTGACGATCATCGTCTTCAGCGGGGAGATGGACCGCCTGGTGGCGGCGTTCAACATCGCCACCGGCGCGGCCGCCTCCGGGATGGACGTGACGATGTTCTTCACCTTCTGGGGCCTGCAGGCGCTGAAGAAGCCCATCCGCACGGGAACCAGCCTGATGGGCCGGATGCTGGGCTGGTTCCTGCGCGACCTGGAGGGCGTGGGGCCGAGCCGGATGAACTTCGGCGGGGCGGGCCGCTGGATGTTCAAGGCGATGATGCGCCGCAAGCGGATCACGCCGCTGAGCGAGCTGCGCCAGCTGGCCGCCGACCTGGGCGTGCGGATGCTGGCCTGCCAGATGAGCATGGACGTGATGGAGATCCGCCGCGAGGACCTCATCGACGCGGTGAGCGGCGTGGCCGGCGTGGCGGCGATGCTCGAGGTGGCCGGGCAGTCCAAGGCCACGCTCTTCATCTGAACTCCGGAGGAGGCGGAACGATGGACGCCGTGCAGACCGCGAAGACGCTCGACCTGAAGGGCCTGCTGTGCCCGATCCCGGTGGTGAAGATGGCGCAGGCCATCAAAACGGTGGCCGTCGGCGAGGTCATCGAGGCCGTGGCCACCGACCCCGGCGTAATGGCCGACATCCCGGCCTGGTGCCGTACGACCGGGCACGAGCTGGTCCGGATCAGCCGCGACGACAAGGTCATCACCTTCGCCGTGCGGCGGGTGAAGTAGATGCCGGCGACGTGGGCCGCGCTCCTGGTCGCGGCAGCGCTCGTCGCCGTCGGCGGCGTGGCGATCCGCCTGCGGGTGTTCCTGCGCTACCCCTGGCGACCGGAGCAGGCCCCGGCTCGGGGGTCGGCGGCCGCCGGCGTGCGCTACGCCTTTACCGCGGGCATGGCCCCCTGGGCGAAGGAGAGCACGCGGATCCACCTCCCGGCCTACCTGCGCGGCATCGTCCTCCATACCGGGATCGGGGCGGGCTTCCTGGCCCTCCTCTTCGCGCCCTGGCAGGCAGTTGTTCCGGCCGTGGTCCGCTGGACGCTGGTCGGCAGCGTGCTGCTCGGGGCCCTGGCCGGATGGCTGGGGTTGGCCGCGCGGCTGACGGAACGCCACCTGCGCGCGGTGAGCACGCCGGACGACCTGTTCTCGGTGGCCCTGGTCAGCGCGTTCCTCACCGCCGCCGCGGCGGCCTGGTGGGACGCGCGGTGGGGGCCGGCCTTCTACCTCCTCGGCGCGGCGACCCTGGTCGCCGTGCCGCTGACCAAGATCCGGCACTGCATCTACTTCGGTTTCTCACGGTACTACTTCGGCCTGTTCTACGGCCGGCGCGGGGTCATCGGAGGCGTCCAGCATGAGTGAGGTCGTGAACACTGCCCTCGAAGTCCTGGAACGGTCGCTCGACCGGCGGCTGGTCGCCGCCCTCGAGGTCTGCGCCCGCTGCGGGATCTGCGCCGACTCCTGCCACGTCTACGCCTCCGAACCGAAGCCGGAGCACGTTCCGGCGTCGCGGGCGGAACGCGTGCGGGCGGCCTACCGCCGCCGGCACGACCCGATCGGTCGGCGCTTCCCCTGGCTGGTCGGCGCCGCCGATCTCACGGAGGGCGATCTCGACGCGCTGGTGGACACCGCCTTCGCCACCTGCACGCTGTGCCGGCGCTGCACGATCAACTGTCCGTTCGGCGTGGACACGGCGCTGATCATGCGCGCGGCGCGGGCCATGCTCACGGCGACGGGCCGGGCGCCGGAGATGTTGGTGATGCTGGCCGACGCGGCGATCGCCCGCGGCGAGCAGGCCGACGAGTTCCGCGAGGTGTACCGGGAGATGGTCGCCGGGCTCGAGCAGGAAGCTCAGATGCGCGCGGGCGATCCTACCCTGCGCATCCCCCTCGACCGGGCGGGCGCCGAGCTGCTCTACGTGGGTCTCTCCGGCGCGCACACCATCATTCCCGCGGCGATCATCTTCCACGCCGCCGGCGCGGACTGGACGCTGAGCATGTTCGAGGCCAGCAACTACGGGTTGTTCCTCGGCGATCCGGCGAAGGCCAAGGCGATCGCCCGGCGCATCGTGGACGAGGCGGTGCGCCTCGGCGTGAAGGAAGTCGTGCTCACGGAGTGCGGTCATGCCTACACCGCGCTGCGCTGGGAGGCGCCGAACTGGTTCGGCGGACCGCTGCCTTTCCAGGTGCGCAGCATCGTCGAGGTCCTCGCCGACTACGTGCGGGACGGCCGGCTCGTCCTCGATCCCTCCGCCAACCCCGAGGCGGTCACCTACCACGATTCCTGCAACCTGGCCCGCAACGGGGGATTGATCGAGGCGCCGCGGGTCGTCCTGCGGGCGGCCGCGGCCAACTTCGTGGAGATGACGCCCCACGGCAAGGAGGCCTTCTGCTGTGGCGGGGGCGGCGGCCTGGTCGCCGTGCCAGAGTGGTTCGAGATCCGAATGCGGGCGGGCCGCAAGAAAGCGGAGCAAATCCGCGCCGCCGGCGCCCCGGTGGTGGCAACGTCCTGCGAGAACTGCAACCTCCAGCTCACCGACCTGAGCGGCTACTACGGGCTGGGCGTGAAGGTGACCGGGCTGATGGAGCTGGTGGTCAACGCCCTCCTCGCCGCGAAGCGGCGGCAGGCGCTGCCCGCGGCAGAGGCGGCGTAGGACGAAGAGGCGGCCGCGCGGCCGCCTCTTCGCGGCATCCGGGACGGCGGCCTATTTGACCATCGGGTAGCCCTGCTTCTCCCACTCGCTCATCCCGAAAGCCATGTCCTTCACGTTGCTGTAGCCGAGGATGCCGAGGGTCATCGTCACGTAGGCCGCGCGCATCCCCGAGCGGCAGACGACGACGATCGGCGCGTCCTTCGGCGGCAGCTTGTCCATGTTCCGGGGCACGGTGCGGATCGGGATGTTCACCGCCCCCGGGATGTGCCCGGCGGCGAACTCGTTCTCCTCGCGTACATCGAGGACGAAGACCTTCTCGCCAGCGTCCAGCCGGCTCTTCACGGCCTGGACGCTGATGCTGTTGAAGTCTGGGGCGATGTTCGTGAGGTAGCTGAACAGCGCCTCCTGCACGGCCGCGGGCGCCTGGGCCAGCGCCGGCGCGCCCACCGTCAGCGCGGCCAGCGCCGCCAGCAGCGCGATCCATCGTCTGCTCATCGCTCTCTCCTCCTCAGCGCGTCGGGATTGGCAACGGCGGGGCCGTCACGACCCGGCCGTTGGCCTGCGAGTCGTGCGGATCGAGATCCTGGATCCGCAGGAAGAGGTTCGGGTTGTTGTGGCACGCGGCGCAGGACCGGCTGCGCGCGGTGACCCGCTGGATGTTGTGGGGCGTGGCGGTCTTCCAGGTCGGGATGCGGTCGACGTTGACCAGGGTGCCCGGCAGTCCCGTCTGCCGATCGATCATCTCGCGCGTCGTCGGCACGTGCCGGAGGAGGACCAGGCCAGCGGGGAGCTCCGGCCGCAGGTTCCGACCGATCTTCAGCGCCGGGAAGGAGGTGGCCCCCGCGCCGGCGTGGCAGTTCTGACAAGATTTGCTGATGCCGCCGTGACAGACCTGGCAGGCCAGCCGCCCGCCGTGCACGTTGTGCTGCCGGACCGCGCCCTTTCCCGGCGCAGCCTGCGGATGGCAGTCCAGGCACGCCGGCCGATTCGGCACCGCGAAGCGGTTCGCGGCGGTCGCGCCGCCCTGCCCGTGCAACTGCGCGCCGCTGTGGCAGTTCGTGCAGGTCCACTTCAGCGCGGCGAAGTGGACGTCGGCCGGCAGACCCTCGTATTGTCCCGTGTACTCCGCGGCGACCCGGCCGCCGTGGCACCCCTGGCAGGTGAGAGCCATCGGCGGCGTCCTGCTGAAGCGGTGACCGCGCTGCAGCCCGCCGGGCACCAGCGGATTGGTGGTGTGCGGCGGCCGGCTCACGTGACAGTCCCCGCAGGTGGCGTGACAGGAAGCGCAGGCCTTCTGGTACACGCCCTTCGCCGCGGTCCAGCGGACCGCCCCCGTGAGCGCCCGCAGGCCGAGTTCGAGGCCGCGGGTCGTGAAGTGCAGGCTCCTCGTGAAGGCCCGCGCGATGTCGGGATGGCAGGTCCCGCAGGCCCGCTCCGGGTTGTCGGAGGGGCGGCCGATCAGGCCGCGGTGCGCCCCCTCCGCCGTGGCCGCCTGCGGGTCGCCGGCGTGGCAGGTCGGGCAACCCAACCGGCCGTGGGTGGTGTCCAGGAACCCCGGATCGACCAGCTTGCGCT
>DATLZI010000106.1:0-8290 GCA_035574075.1 bacterium
ATCGCCGCGGCCCTGAATCGCCTCCGCCCTCTGCGCGTCCGCAGCTGACCGGGCCGGCCGCGGCGGGGACAGGAAGTCTCCCGCCCGCGCACGAATCCCCCCGCTCGACACCCGCACCACGAACCGGAGGACCGGCATGACCGACACCGTGAAGTACCTGCTGGACGAGACCCGCATCCCCCAGGCCTGGTACAACATCGCCGCCGACCTGCCGGTGGCGATGCCGCCCGTGATCCACCCGGGCGCGAAGCAGCCCATCGGTCCCGACGACCTCGCCCCGCTGTTCCCGATGGAGCTCATCCGCCAGGAGGTCAGCACGGAGCGGATGATCCCCATCCCCGGGCCGGTGCGCGACGTCTACCGGCTGTGGCGCCCGACGCCGCTGTTCCGCGCCCGGCGGCTGGAGCGCGCGCTCGACACGCCGGCGCACATCTACTACAAGTACGAGGGTGCGAGCCCCGCCGGCAGCCACAAGCCCAACACCGCCGTGGCCCAGGCGTTCTACAACAAGCAGGCCGGGGTGCGGCGGCTGACCACGGAAACGGGCGCCGGCCAGTGGGGCAGCGCGCTCGCCCTGGCCTGCCGCCTCTTCGACCTGGAGTGCACGGTCTACATGGTGCGGGTGTCCTACGAGCAGAAGCCCTATCGCAAGGTGATGATGCAGACCTGGGGCGCGGAGGTGATCCCCAGCCCCAGCGCGCGCACGCGGGCCGGGAAGGCGATCCTGGACGCCTCCCCCGACTCCCCAGGCAGCCTGGGCATCGCGATCAGCGAGGCGGTCGAGGACGCCGCCACCCACGACGACACGAAGTACGCCCTGGGCAGCGTCCTGAACAACGTCCTCATGCACCAGACGGTGATCGGCCTGGAGGCCCGGCAGCAGATGGAGATGGCGGGGGAGTACCCCGACGTCGTCATCGGCTGCGTGGGCGGCGGCAGCAACATGGCCGGCCTGGCCTTCCCCTTCCTGGCCGACAAGTTCAAGGGGCGGGCATTGCGCGTGGTGGCGGTCGAGCCGGAGGCCTGCCCCACGCTCACCCGCGGGCAGTACCTCTACGACTTCGGGGACACCGCGGCCACGACGCCGCTGCTGAAGATGTATACGCTGGGCCACCGCTTCGTGCCGCCGGCGATCCACGCCGGCGGGCTGCGCTACCACGGCGACGCGCCGCTGCTCTGCCTGCTGTACCATCACCGGTTCATCGAGGCCGTGGCCTACCACCAGCGGCCGGTCTTCGAGGCCGCGGTGCAGTTCGCGAAGGCGGAAGGGATCCTGCCGGCGCCGGAGTCCGCCCACGCCGTGCGCAAGGCGATCGAGGAAGCCCTCGCGGCCCGGCGGGAAGGGCGGACGCGGGTCATCCTCTTCAACCTGAGCGGCCACGGCCACTTCGATCTGGGCGCCTACGAGGCCTACCTGGCGGGGCAGCTCGAGGACTACGCCTATCCCGAAGAGCAGGTGACCAGGGCGGTGCGGGAGCTGGCCGCGATCCAGCCGGCGTAGCGCCGCGGCGGGGTCACGCCGCCGGGCGCACGCGGACGCGGGCGGCCACCTCGCGGCCGATGGCGCGAGTCGTACCGCCGACGCGCAGGGTCAGAGGGCCGTTGAACGGCGCGACCTGCTCGACCTCGACCGCCGCCCCGGGCACCAGCCCCTGGCCGACGAGGTACTCGAGCAGCGTGCGGTCCTCCTCGGGGACGGAGGCGACCGTGCCCGCGCCGCCCGGCCCCAGCTCGCTGAGCGGCCGGGTCGCAGCCGGCGGCGTGACACGCGCCTGAGCTTGGCCCGGGATGGGCAGCCCGTGCGGACAGGTCGCGGGGTGGCCCAGCACCGCGTCCAGGCGGGCCTCCACGGTCTCGCTGATGACGTGCTCCATCTTGCAGGCCTCGTCGTAGACCTGGGGCAGCTCCAGCTTCAGCACGTCGGTGAGCAGCCGCTCGGCCAGCCGCAGGCGGCGCACCACCGTCGTCGCCCGTTCCTGGCCGGCGGGGGTGAGGTCAAAACCTTCGCTCGCTCCGCGAACGTAGCCCTGATGCTCGAGGCGGCGCAGCATCTCCGACGCCGAGGGCGCGGAGACGCCCATGAAGTCGGCGACCTTCGAGACGGTCGCCGGCGGGGAGAGCTCTTGCAGCGTGAGCACCGCCTTCAGGTACATCTCCATCCGCTCGGTCTTGGCGATGTCGTGCGTGGTCATGCCCGGCACTCCGCGCACAGCCCCCGGAAGATGACGTCCTGCCGCGTGATGACGAACCCCTGCCGCTGCTCCGGGGGGATCTCCACCGTCTCCACGGGGACGAAGACGTCCTTGATCTTCCCGCAGCGGTCGCAGACGAGGTGCTGATGGCGGGCCGGGTTGACGCAGAAGCGCTTGCTGCCTGTGCCCAGGTCGATCGAGCGGATGGCCTGCAGCGCCTCCAGCTCGTCGAGGATGGCGTAGACGGTGCGCAGGGACAGCGAAGGCATCTCCCGCGTGGCGCGGACGTGCAGAGCCTCGGCCGAGGGGTGGTCGGCGCCCATCTCCCGCACCAGGCGCCAGACCAGGGCGCGCTGGGGGGTGACCCGCAGCCCCCTGGCCCGGAAGACCGAGGCGATCTCGGGCCGGATCGTCATCGCCGGCGGTTTGCTAACAACGATTGTTGAGTCCGCAGGTCAACATCTCCCGGGCCGCGCCAATCGCGGCGAATCGCGCGCGCTTCCGGCGTCAGGTGTCGGCTGAGGCCGGTCAATCAGGTGGCGATAGGATTGACCCTGCCAGGGAATTAGGATAGCCTAACCGCGGCTTTCGGACAAGGAGGCGCGGCATGGCGGCATCCTTCCTCATCACGTTGCGGGAGGGGCTGGAGGCAGCCCTGATCCTGGGCATCATCCTGGCCTACCTGAGCCGCACGGGGAACCGCGACCGCGCCGGGAGCGTGTGGGCCGGAACCGCCGCCGCCGTGCTGCTGAGCCTGGGCGCGGGCGGCATGGTCTTCCTCACCGCCGGCAGCATCGAGGGACGGGCGGAGGAGATCTTCGAAGGGGTGGCGATGTTCACCGCCGCCGCCGTCCTCACCTACATGATCTTCTGGATGCGCCGCCAGGCGATCAACATCCGCGCCCATCTGCAGGCGCAGGTGCACACCGCGCTAGAGTCCGGTTCCGCCCTGGCCCTCGGCCTGCTGGCCTTCGTCGCCGTCGGCCGCGAGGGGATCGAGACGGCGCTGTTCATGTTCGCCGCGGCCCGCACCACGTCGTCGTATGAGACGACGGTCGGCGGGCTGCTCGGCCTGGCCGCCGCGGCGCTGCTCGGCTACCTCCTGTACCGCGGCACCTACCGCCTGAACCTGCGGGCGTTCTTCAACGTGACGAGCATCCTCCTGCTGCTCTTCGCCGCCGGCCTGCTGGCGCACGGCTTCCACGAGTTCCACGAGGCCGCGATCATCCCGCCGGTGATCGAGCACGTCTGGGACATCAACCCCATCCTGAACGAGAACTCGACGCTGGGGAGCTTCCTGAAGGCCCTCTTCGGCTACAACGGCAACCCTTCGCTCGTCGAGGTGCTGGCCTGGGCCGGCTATCTGGCGCTCGTAGGTTGGGCCTACTTCCGCCCGGCCACCGCCCGCGAGCTGCAGCCCCAGCGCGCCTAGTGACCACCGACGAGATCGCGGCCCTGGCCCTCGAGCTGGGCGGGTTCGACCGTCTGCCCGAAGACTCCGCCATCCATGTGCCCGGCCGGAACATCCGCCGCGTGCTCTTCGGGGTCGACGTGGGAGCGGGAGAGCTGCTCGCCGCGCAGCAGCTCGGCTTCGATCTCGTCATCGCGCACCACCCCAGCGGTGTCTACGTGGACATGTGGAAGCTGCTGCTGCGGCACGTCGCGTTCATGACCGCCGCGGGCGTGCCGGAGGCCGCGGCGCGCGCGGCCGTGGCCGAGCGCGTCGAGGCGATGCAACTGCGCGGCCAGATCGCCAACAACGACCAGGTGCCCTCCGTGGCCCGGCTGCTCGGCCTGCCCTTCATGAACCTGCACGCCCCGCTGGATGAGATCGGCCGCCGGCGGATGCGCCAGGCCGTGGACCGCGCCCTGGCCGGACCGGATCCGCGGGCCGGCGACCTGCTCGAGGCCCTGGCCGCGCTGCCGGAGATGCGCGCCGCCCCGACGACGGTGCAGCTGATGGTGGGCGATCCCGCCCGGCGGGTGCGCACCGTCGTCGTGGCGCACGGCGCCCTGACCAACGGCGGCTATCCGGTGGCGAGCGCCTGCTTCGCCCACGGCGTCGACGCCGTGGTCTACATCCACATCGACTACGGCGAGCTGCAGCGGCTCCGCGCCGAGGGAAGGGGCGCGCTGATCATCACGGGCCACCTGGCCGGCGACGCGCTCGGCTTCACGCCGTTCCTCCAGGCGCTGCGGGCGCGCGGGCTCGACGTAGTCACCTTCAGCGGCGTGATCGAGCCGGCCTCCTGAAGCGGCGGCTCGCGCCGCGCTGGGCTGGTACAATAGGCTCACATGCACCGTCCCGGCTGGCTGCTCAACCTGGACCAGGGGATCACCCCGTACGCCGACGCCTGGGAGCTGCAGCGGGCGCTGGTCGGGGCGCGGCAGCGCGGGGCGATCGACGACGGGCTGATCCTGCTCGAGCACGAGCCGGTGTTCACCATCGGCCGGTCCGCCCGGCCCGAGCATCTGCTGTACCCCCGCGAGCACCTGCTCGCCCAGGGCTTCGGCGTCTACGACATCGAGCGCGGCGGCAGCATCACCTACCACGGGCCGGGCCAGCTCGTCGGCTACCCCATCCTCGACCTGAGCGCCCGCGGGGAGGACATCGTCGGCTACATGCGGGCGCTGGAGGAGACGCTGCTGCGCACCCTGGGCGACTTCGGGATTCAGGCGGAGCGCGTGCGGGCCTATCCGGGCGCCTGGGTGGGGGCGGAGAAGATCGCCGCGGTGGGGGTGGCCGTGAAGCGCCACGTGACGATGCACGGCTTCGCCCTGAACGTCGACCCCGACCTCCGCCACTTCGAGTGGATCAACCCGTGCGGTCTCGGGCGGCCGGTGACCTCCATGGCCCGGGTCCTCGGTCGCCCCGTGCCGCTGGCGGAGGTGCGATCGGCCTACGTGCGCCGGTTCGAAGAGGTCTACGACCTCCGCCTGCGTCCGGTGGCCCGGCAGGAACTGCTGGAGCGGATCGTCGCCGCGGCGGTGGGCACGTCCTCATGAGGCGGCGCTTCGAGACGCGGGCGATCCACGACGGCCAGGCGCCCGATCCGACCACCGGCGCCGTCGTCCCGCCGATCTACCAGACCTCGACCTTTGCCCAGCGCGCGCCGGGCGACCACCGCGGCTACGAGTACGCGCGCACCGGCAACCCCACGCGCCATGCGCTGGAGATCGCCCTGGCCTCGCTGGAGGAGGGGACCTACGGCCTGGCCTTCGCCTCCGGGATGGCGGCGATCACCACCGTCAGCTACTTGCTCCAGCCCGGCGACCACGTCCTGCTGCCCGACGACGTCTACGGCGGCACCTACCGGCTCTTCGTGCGGGTGCTGCAGCGCTACGGCATCGCCCCGGCGTTCGTGGACATGACCGACCCCGCCGCGGTCGAGGCGGCGCTGACCCCGCGCACGCGGATGGTGCTCCTGGAGAGCCCCACCAACCCCTACCTGAAGATCCTCGATCTGGCCCAGCTGGCCGCGCTGGCCCACGCCCGGGACGCCGTGGTGGTGGTGGACAACACCTTCGCCTCGCCGTACTTCCAGCGGCCGCTGGAGCTGGGCGCGGACGTCGTCGTGCACTCCACGACGAAGTACCTCGGCGGCCACAGCGACGTCGTCGGCGGAGCGGCGATCACCGCCAGCCGGGAGATCTACGAGACGCTGCGGTTCCACCAGAACGCCGCGGGCGCGGTGCCCGGGCCGTTCGACTGCTGGCTGGTGCTGCGCGGACTGCGCACCCTGGCCGTGCGCATGGAGGCCCACGCCCGCAACGCCCGGCTCGTGGCGGAGTTCCTGCGCGGCCACCCCGCCGTGGCGCGCGTCTTCTACCCCGGGCTGCCCGACCATCCCGGTCACGACATCGCCCGCCGCCAGATGAGCGGCTTCGGCGGGATGGTCTCGTTCATCGTGCGGGGCGGTGAGGCGGCGGCGCGGGCCGTGGCCTCGCGCGTGCGGCTGATCACGCTGGCCGAGAGCCTGGGAGGGGTCGAGTCGCTGCTCGACCATCCGGCCAGCATGACGCACGCCAGCCTGGCCGGCTCGCCCCTGCAGGTGGACCCGGGGCTGCTGCGGCTCTCCGTTGGAATTGAGCACCCCGACGATCTCGTTGAGGACTTGCAGCAGGCGCTCGCGGCGCACCGCTGAGGAGAGTTCCCGATGGCAACCGTCTACATCCCGACGCCCCTGCGGCATCTGACGCGGGGGCAGCCCAAGGTGATCGTGCCGGCCGCCAGCGTGGCCGAGCTGCTGGACCGGCTCGACCAGCAGTTCCCCGGGATGCGCGCCGAGCTGTGCGACGAGACCGGGGAGGTGCGCGCCTTCATCAACGTCTTCGTGAACGGCACGGAGATCCGCCGCCTGGCCGGCCGCCGCACCCCGCTGCATGACGGGGACGAGGTCTCGATCATCCCCGCCATGGCCGGCGGCGGGGAGGCGATCGCCGACAACGTCCTGGACCTGATCGGCCGCACCCCCCTCGTCCGCCTGCACCGCGTGAGCCGCGGCGTGCGCGCGGAGATCGTCGCCAAGCTGGAGTTCCTCAACCCCGGCGGCTCGGTGAAGGACCGCATCGGGCCGGCGATGCTGGCCGAGGCCGAGCGCAGCGGCGCGCTGCGGCCGGGCGGCACGGTCGTCGAGGCCACGTCCGGGAACACCGGCGTGGGGCTGGCCATCGCCGCCGCGGTGCGCGGCTACAAGACGATCTTCGTCATGCCCGACAAGATGTCCGAGGAGAAGATCCGCCTGCTGCGCGCCTTCGGGGCGCGGGTCGTGATCACCCCCACGGCCGTGGCCCCCGACGATCCGCGCTCGTACTACCAGGTCAGCCGGCGCATCGCCGCGGAGACGCCGAACTGCTACTACGCGAACCAGTACGCCAACCCGGCCAATCCCCGGGCGCACTACGAGACCACGGGGCCGGAGATCTGGGAGCACACCGGCGGGCGGGTGGACTGCTTCATCGCCGGGATGGGCACCGGGGGCACGATCTCCGGCGTCGGCCGCTACCTCAAGGAGCGCAACCCGCGGGTGCGCGTCATCGGCGTCGATCCCGTGGGCTCGGTCTTCTACGACTACTTCCGCACCGGGACGATGCCGGAGCCGCGCACCTACAAGGTGGAGGGGATCGGCGAGGACTTCCTCCCCGGGACGATGGACTTCTCCGTCGTGGACGAGGTCGTGCAGGTCAGCGACCGCGAGTCGTTCGCCATGGCCCGGCGGCTGGTGCGCGAGGAGGGGCTGTTCTGCGGCGGCAGCAGCGGCAGCGCGGTGGCCGGCGCGGTGCGCTACCTGCGCGGCCTGCCTGACGCCGGGGCGGGGCTGCGCGCCGTGGTCCTCCTGCCCGACTCCGGCGCGCGCTACCTCTCCAAGCTCTTCAGCGACGACTGGATGCGCGAGCACGGCTTCCTGGAGCCGGAGCTGGGGACCGTCGGCGAGCTGCTCGGCCCCCGGCAGCGATCCCTCGTCACCGCCTCGCGGCGGGACGCGATTAGCGACGTCATCGCCAAGATGAAAGAGCACGACGTCTCCCAGCTGCCGGTCCTCGAGGACGGCCGGCTCGTCGGGATGATCGCCGAAGTCGATCTGCTCACCGCGCTGCTGGAAGGGACCTACCGGCCGGAGGATCCCATCGAGCGCATCATCAACCCCGCCCCGCCGGTGGTGGACCCGCAGACCCCGCTGGATGCCCTGGCCGCGGTCTTCCTCGATGCCAACGCCGCCGTCGTCGTCGACCAGGGGACGGTGGTCGGCATCGTCACGAAGATCGACGTCATCGACCACCTGGCCAAGCGGGTGGGGCGCTGACCGTGGATCTGCGCACCGTGGGCCGGGTGCTCCCGGACCTGCGCATCGTCCCCCGCGAGCGCGTGTTCCTCCACGAGGACGCCGATCCGCTGCGCGTGGCGCGCCTCGCCGAGCGGCTGCGCGCCGACGGCCTCCTGCGCAATCCGCCGGTCGCCGCCGCCGCGGGCGGGCGCTTCATCATCCTCGACGGCGCGAACCGCGTCAGCGCGCTGGCGCAGCTGGGCGCGCCGGTCGTGCCGGTGCAGGTCGTGGACTACGACGATCCCGCGGTGCGGGTGGACGTCTGGCGCCATC
>DATLZI010000107.1:0-2628 GCA_035574075.1 bacterium
ATCGGTCCGCACGGTGCGCCAGGGCGCCTCCTCGTCGAGGTACTTGTTCGCCGCGCCGAGCAGCCGCCAGATCTCGCCGAGCGCCCGGCTGAAATCGAGACGCGAGATCGCCTCGTCCAGCCCGTCCACGACCGTCCGGATCATCTCGCCCAGCGCCCCCGCGCCCCCCGCGGTGAGGTCCGGCGAAGGCAGCACCCCGCCGAAGTGCCGCTCCACCTGCGGGAGGGTGCGGTTGAGCAGGTTGCCGTAGTCGTTGGCCAGATCCGCGTTGTAGCGGTGCACCAGGGCCGGCTTGTTGAAGTCGCCGTCCGCGCCGAAGGGAATCTCCCGGAGCAGGAAGTAGCGGATCGCATCCACGGCGATGGCCGGGGCCACCCCCGCCTCGCCCGCCACCTCCCGGGCCAGCGCGGCCGGATCGATGACGTTGCCGAGCGACTTGCTGAACTTCTGCCCGCCGAAGGTCAGCCAGCCGTGGGCAAAGGTCTGCTCCGGCACGGCGATCCCCGCGGCGTGCAGGAGGATCGGCCAGTACACGGCGTGGAAGCGCACGATCTCCTTGCCGACGAGGTGCACGGTCGCCGGCCAGTAGCGCTGGAAGCGCTCCGCGCCGGGCCCGCCGAGGGCGGAGATGTAGTTCGTCAGGGCGTCGATCCACACATAGATGACGTGCCGGCGGTCGAACGGCACCGGGATGCCCCAGGTGAAGGTCGAGCGGCTCACGGAGAGGTCGCGCAGGCCCGCGCGCACGAAGGCGGTGACCTCGTTGCGGGGCCCCTCCGGCGCGATCGCGGACGGGTGGTCCTCGACGTAGCGCAGCCACCACGCCTGGTACTTCGAGAGCCGGAAGAGGTAGGAATCCTCCGCCGTCCACTCTGTCTGCCGGCCGGTGTGCACGGGACACGTCCGCTCGGGCCCGAGCTCCGACTCGAGGTAGAACGACTCGCACGACGCGCAGTACCACCCCTCGTACTGGCCGAGGTAGATGTCGCCCTGCTCGTAGAGCTGCTGGAACAGCGCGGCGGCCACGCGCTCGTGGCGCGGCTCGGTCGTGCGGATGAAGTCGTCGTGGCTGATGTTCAGGAACCGCCAGAGGTTCTGGAACTCCGCGGCGATGCGGTCGCACCAGGCCTGCGGCGAGACGCCGTGCCGCCGGGCGACGCGCTCGATGTTCACACCGTGCTCGTCGGTGCCGGTGAGGAAGAACGTATCGTAGCCGGCCAGGCGCTTGAAGCGGGCAGCGACGTCGGCGGCGATCGTGGTGTAGGCGTGCCCGATGTGCGGCACGTCGTTCACGTAGTAGATCGGCGTGGTGATGTAGTACGTCTTCCGAGCCACGTCGCCGCCTCCCCGACATCAAACGCCCCCCGTCCATGGGACGAGGGGCGTCCTCGTGGTGCCACCCAGGTTTGCGCCGTGCGCCTCGACGGGTGCGGGGCGTCGCCGCCCGACACCCTGGCCCGCTCACGGAGGCCATCCGGCGAGCCCTACTCGGCCGCAGCCATTCAGACCCGCAGCTTTGGGGCCATGTTCCCCGCCGCCCTCCCACCGGCTCGCACCCGTGCTCCGGCTCGCTTCGAGGACCGGATCGGCAGGTACTCCCGCCCCGTCACCGCTTGTGCGCCTCATTCTACTGAGGTAGAGGACGACCGTCAATGGACGCCTCGCGGTCCCCGGGGCGGCGGGGATAGGCTTCGACGATCTCGTACAGCTCCGCGGGAGCGAGGGGGGAAGAGAGCGGCGCCGCGCTGTTCACCTGGCTCCGCGCGGGGCTCCGCACCCAGCGGTCGTACGCCTCGGCGCTGTCCCAGGTGGCGATGACGACATAGGGGTCGCCCGCCCTCAGGGGTCGCAGCAGCTCCCCGGTGCGCAGATCCGCCACCTCCCTGGCCAGCGCCAGCACGCCGCGCGAGCGAAAGGTCTCCTCGAACTCGCGCTCCCGGCCGGGGGCGACCTGCAGCTTGATGATCGAGCGGATCATCGCCAGCCTCCTACAGCAAGCCGGCGGAGGCCAGCATCCCGCGCAACCGCTCGCGGTCGCCGGGCGGCAGCGCCGGCGCCGGAGCGCGGACGGTGGCCTCGGCGAGCCGCCCGAGCAGCACCATCGCCTCCTTGATCACCACGAAGAACGGCGCGTCGAGCTGGTAGAGCATCGCCAGCTGCAGGCGCTCGCGCATCACCGCCGCGGCCTCCGCCAGCCGGCCCGCCCGCCAGTGCTCGTAGATCGCCACCGACGGACCGGGGAGGATGTTGGCCACCGCCGGGATGGCGCCATCCCCGCCGCTGAGCAGCGTGTTGAGGAGGTGGAACTCGTAGCCGCAGAGCACGCTGAACGCGGGTTTGGCGGGCTTCACCCGCGCGATGACCTCGTGGATGTGGCCGATGCTGTCGATCGTCTCCTTGATGCCCAGGACGTTCTCGTAGGCCGAGGCCAGGCGGGCCAGAAGCGGCGCCGGGATGCTCCGGCCGACGACGGCCGGGAAGTTGTAGACGACGACCGGCAGCGCGACCGCCGCGGCCACCGCGCCGATGTGCCGCTCGATCGCCGCGTCGTTGGGCGTCCAGTAGAACGGCGGGATGACGACGAGCCCGTCAGCGCCCGTCTCTTCGGCGTGGCGGGCCAGGGCCACC
>DATLZI010000108.1:0-12416 GCA_035574075.1 bacterium
CCCGCGCCCCCCGCGCCGGCGCCCCAGGCGCAGACGCCCGCCGCCCCCCCGCCGCTGGCCGCCGAGGAGGCGACCGTGATCCGTGTCGTGGAGCGGGTGCGGCCGGCGGTGGTGAACATCGACACCGTGGCCCAGGTGCAGACCGTCTTCGGCGTTTTCCCGCAGCAGGGAGCCGGCTCGGGCGTGATCGTCAGCGCCAACGGCTACATCCTGACCAACAACCACGTCGTGGAAGACGCCCAGCAGATCAAGGTCACGCTGCTGTCCGGGAAGAGCTTCGCCGGCCGGGTCGTGGGCAAGGATCCGTTCTCCGATCTGGCCGTGATCAAGGTGGACGCCGGCGAAGCGCTGCCCGCGGCTCAGCTGGGGCGCAGCAGCACGCTGCGGGTCGGGCAGATGGCGGTGGCCATCGGCAACCCCTTCGGTCTCGGGCACACCGTGACGGTCGGCGTGATCAGCGCCCTGAACCGCAGCATCCAGGTGCCGAACCTGCTGATCGAGAACCTCATCCAGACCGACGCGGCGATCAACCCCGGCAACAGCGGCGGCGCCCTGGCGGACAGCGCGGGCAACGTCATCGGCATCAACACCGCCATCGTGCAGCAGGCCCAGGGCATCGGCTTCGCCATCCCGATCGACACGGCCCGCGCGATCATGGATCAGCTGATCGCCCGCGGCCGGGTGGTCCGGCCCTACGTGGGCATCGTCTGGGGCGGGGACGTGGACGCCGCCATCGCCCGACAGTACAACCTCCCCGTGCAGCACGGCGTGATCGTGCGCGAGGTGGATCCAGGCGGGCCCGCCGGCCGGGCCGGGATCCGCGCCGGGGACATCATCGTGGCCCTGGACGGCAAGCCGGTCGCCAACTGGAACGACTTCATCCGCGAATTGTTCGCGCGCCGCCCCGGACAGCGGGTGCGCATCGAGATCGCCCGGGATGGCAGCCGCCGCACGGTGGAAGTCACGTTGGGCGAGCGCACGCAGTAAGGCATGCCGAGCTACGCCGTCGACCAGGCCGCGGCGCAGGTCGTCGCTGCGGTGCGCGAGGTGCTGGGGGCGGCCGCGCCGGTGACCCTGGCCACCCCGCCGGCGGGGGTGGACGCCGACCTCGCCGTGCCCTGCTTCCCCCTGGCCTCGACGCTGCGGCAGCGTCCGGAGGAGATCGCCCGTCGTCTCGCCGACCAGATGCCGCCGCTGGGCCTGCTCGAGCGGCCGCGCGCCGACGGCGGATACCTGAACTTCCGGTACAATCGCGCGGCCTACGGCGCGCTGGTCCTGGAGGACATCTACCGCCTGGCGGACCGCTTCGGCAGCGGGGAGGAGGGCGTCGGCCGCACCGTCGTCCTGGACATCTCCTCGCCCAACGTCGCCCGGCCGATGTCCGTCGGCCACCTGCGCTCGACGATCATCGGCGATGCGCTCTACCGCCTCTTCGCCTTCAGCGGCTACCGGCCGATCGGGGTGAACCACTACGCCGACTGGGGCACGCAGTTCGGCACGCTGCTCTACGGGATGACGCAGTGGCTGGACCGCGAGGCCTACCGCGCGGCTCCGGTGCGCGAGCTGCTGCGGATCTACGTCAAGTTCGACGAGGAGGCCCGCGCCGATCCCGCCCTGCGCGAGCGCGCGCGGGAGTGGGCGTTGCGCCTGGAACAGGGGGATCCCGAGGCCCGGCGGATGTGGCAGGAGATCGTGGAGGTCAGCCTGGCGGAGTTCCGGAAGATCTACGATCTGCTGGGCGTGACCTTCGACTCCTGGCGCGGCGAGAGCGCCTATCTCGAGCTGGCGAAGGAGATCATCGAAGAGGCCGTGCGCAAGGGCGTCGCCGTGGAGGACCGCGGGGCGCTGATCGTCCCCCTCCAGGACGTGGGCATCGAGGCGCCCCTCATCCTGCGCAGCTCGGACGGGCGGACGCTCTACCACACCCGGGACGTCGCCGCGGCGATCTACCGCATCCGCACCTACCGTCCGGCGCGGCTCGTCTATGTCGTCGGAGCCGATCAGCGCCTCCACTTCCGCCAGCTCTTCGCCACCCTGCGCAAGCTGGGCTACACCGACACCGACTACGTGCACGTCGACTTCGGGATGGTCACGCTGCCGGAAGGCCGGATGAGCACGCGCCGGGGGCGGGTGGTCTTCCTGGAAGACGTCCTGCAGGAGGCGGTGGCCCGGGCCCGGGCGCTCGTCGAGGGGAACCCCGAGCTGTCCGAGGCGGAGAAGGAGGCGGTGGCCCGGGCCGTGGGCGTGGGGGCGGTGAAGTACGCCGACCTCTCCCAGAACCGGCTGAAGAACATCGTCTTCGAATGGGATCGCATGCTGGCGCTCGACGGCGACAGCGCCCCCTACCTGCAGTACACCTACGTGCGGGCCCGCGGCATCCTGCGCAAGGGCGCGGCGCCTCTCCCCGCCGAGGGGCTGGACCGGCGGGCCCTGGAGACGGCGGAGGAGTGGCACCTCGTCAGGCACCTGGCCCGGTTCCCGGTGGCGGTGCGCGAGGCGGTGCACGGATTCTTCCCGCACATCGTCGCGAACTACCTCTTCCAGCTGGCCCAGCTGTTCCACGTCTTCTACCACCAGGTGCCGGTGCACCAGGCGGAGGATGAGCGCCTCCGGGCCAGCCGGATGAGCATCGTCCACGGCGCGGCGCAGGTGATGCGGACCGGCCTGGGCCTCCTGGGGATCGAAGCCCCCGAGCGCATGTAGCGCCGGGGGCCGGCCGGGCCCCCGCAGGGGAACCCGGTTCCGGGTATAATACGTGGTGAGGAGTTGGAGGGATTGGCCCGGGGAGGAGCGAACCCCCCTCCGGATTCGGCCGCATCACCCGGACGCCTGGTTGTTCATAGTGCACCGACACCCTGACTCCTGCCCCGGGTGTCCGCCGTCGTCACCCAGCTTGCCAGATCACAGATGATCACCGGGCTGTGCAGGTCGTCACAAGACAAAGGAGAGCGCATGGGCAATCGTCCTCTCGCACGGTGGCGCGGCCCGCTGCTGTCGGCCCTGCTCGCCGTGCTCCTCGCGGTGGGGCCGGCCGGCGCGGCTATCTTCACCGATATCCAGGGGTTGCCGATGCAACGCGCCATCGAGCGCCTGGCCGCCAAGGGCATCTTCCGCGGCGCGTCGGCGACGACGTTCAACCCCTCCGGCGCGGTGACGCGCGGCGAGTTCGCCGTCCTGCTCGTGCGTGCGCTGGGGCTGGATGCCCAGGCGGCGGCGCTGCCGGCGTTCAAGGACGCCGCCGAGATCCCGCGCGACCAGGCACCGGCGATCGCCGCCCTGGCGAACATGGGCACGGTGTCGCCGCAGAAGGTCGAGCTCCAGAAGGGGCCCGTGCTCTACACCCTGGCCGTCGACAAGCGGGTCTACGGCCCATCGGAGCGCCTCCGCATCACCTTCTCGATGCAGAACACCAGCGATCAGGACCTGAAGTTTGAGTACAGCACGAACCTCTTCGCCGACTTCGTGATCCGCACGGCGACGGGGGAGGAGGTGGCCCGCTGGTCGATCGGCCAGGCCTTCCTGCCCGTGAGCGAGCCGGTGCCGCTGGCCGCCCGGCAGAAGATCGACCTCCTGGCCAAGGAGTGGAAACAGCTCGACCAGAGCGATGACCCGGTGCCCCCGGGACGCTACGAGATCGTGGCCATCCACAATACGAAGGCCAACCCCACCCAGGTGTCGCTGTTCTTCAACAAGGGAGTGATGGGGGCGCGTCCGGACGGGACGTTCCGTCCCAAGGAGCAGCTCAGCCGGCTGGAGCTGGCCACGGTGACCGCGCGCGCCCTCGGGCTCGGCGACGCCGCGGTCGAGGGCCTGGGCGCCGCCGACATCGGCGCCGTGCCCGCGGCCGACCGCGGGACGGTGGCGGCGGCGGTGGAGAGCCGGATCCTGGCCCTCGTCGGGCGGGAGGTGCGGCCCGCGGAGCGGGCCACGCGGGCCCAGGTGGCGCAGGCCCTGGACGTGGTGATGGAAACGCTGAAGCGGTACAACTTCCTCCGGGGCACGCTGAAGGATCCGATCGCCGGGAATCCGCCGCAGTTGACCATCGAAGACGAGCGGAAGGCGCTGCGCACCTACCGCGTCGCGCCGGTGTACCACGCTGTCTACCGGAACGGCCGGCTGGCGGAGCTCAAAGATCTGCGCCCCGGCGACGTTGTGCAGTTCCTCACGGCCGGGGAGGTCGGGGACGTGCGCTACATCGAGGCCACGGGGAGATAGGCGATGCTGTTTTTCCTTGACACAGGCAGTCTGGAGGAGATCCGCACCGCGGCGGGCTGGGGCCTGCTCGACGGCGTGACCACCAACCCCACCCTGGTCAGCCGGGAAGGGATGGACCACCGCAGCCTGATCCTGGAGATCGCCAGGATCACCGCGGGACCCATCTCGGTCGAGACCACGGCCGAGCAGGCGGAGGAGATGGTCGCGCAGGGGCGGGAGTACGCCCGCTGGGCCCCCAACGTCTACGTCAAGGTGCCCTGCACGCCGGAGGGCATCCGCGCCGCGGTGCTCCTCGGCCGGGAGGGCGTGCGCATCAACGTCACCCTGGTCTTCTCCGTGAACCAGGCCATCCTCGCCGCCAAGGCCGGGGCCGCGTTCGTCAGCCCCTTCGTCGGCCGGCTGGACGACATCGGAATGGACGGGATGGCGGTGGTGCGGGAGATCGTCCAGGTCTACCGCGCGCAGCGTTACGGCACAAAAGTTCTGGCGGCCAGCCTGCGCCACCCCTTGCACGTCACCCAGGCGGCGGCGGCCGGCGCCGACATCGCCACGATGCCGTTCAAGGTGATGGCGCAACTGTTCGCCCATCCGCTCACAGAGATCGGCCAGGCGCGGTTCCTCGCCGACTGGCGGAAGCTCCAGGATGAGCTGGAGCGCACGAAGACCACAGTCTAGGGAAGGTGTTCCGGCGTGACAGCAATCGCTGAACTCGAGACGAAGACGATCGAAGAGCTCCAGAACATGGCCAAGGAGCTCAACATTGCGAACTACCGGCGCTACCGCAAGCAGGAGCTGATCATGCGCATCCTGCAGGCGCAGACCGAGCAGTCGGGGCTGATGCTGCGCGCCGGCATCCTGGAGATCATGGCCGAGGGCTACGGCTTCCTGCGACACGACGGCTACCTGCCGGGCCCCGAGGACATCTACGTCTCGCCCTCGCAGATCAAGCGCTTCGGGCTGCGGGTCGGCGATGAGGTGCTGGGCCAGGTCCGGCCGCCGAAGGACAATGAGAAGTACTACGCGCTGCTGCGGGTCGAGGCCGTGAACGGCCTGGATCCCGAGCAGGCGCGCAACCGCCCCGACTTCGAACGGCTGACGCCGGTCTTCCCCTACGAGCGCATCAAGCTGGAGAGCGACGGCGATCTGACGACACGGATCGTCGATCTGTTCGCGCCGATCGGCAAGGGGCAGCGGGCGATGATCGTCTCGCCGCCCAAGGCCGGCAAGACGACCCTGCTGAAGAAGATCGGCCAGGCCATCGTCAACAACTACCCGGAGATCTACCTCATGGTGCTGCTCCTGGACGAGCGGCCGGAGGAGGTCACGGACATGCGCCGCTCCGTGGAGGCCGAGGTCGTGGCCTCGACCTTCGACCGCCCGCCGGAAGAGCACATCCAGGTCGCCGACCTGGTGCTGGAGCGTGCCAAGCGCCTGGTCGAGGGCGGCCGGGACGTGGTCGTCCTGCTGGACAGCCTGACGCGCTTCTCCCGGGCCAACAACCTCGTCATCCCGCCGTCGGGGCGCACCCTCACCGGCGGTTTGGATCCCGCCTCGCTGCACCGACCGAAGCGCTTCTTCGGCGCGGCCCGGAAGATCGAGGAGGGGGGCAGCCTGACCATCGTCGCCACGGCCCTGATCGACACCGGCAGCCGCATGGACGACGTGATCTATGAGGAGTTCAAGGGCACCGGCAACATGGAGCTGCACCTGAACCGCAAGCTCCAGGAGCGCCGCACCTTCCCGGCGATCGACATCAAGATGAGCGGCACCCGCCGGGAGGAGCTGCTCCTCACGGAGGAGGAGCTGCGCAAGGTCTGGGTGCTGCGCAAGAGCCTGGAGCAGCTGGACACCGTGGCGATGACGGAGCTCATCCTCGACCGGCTGCGCAAGACCCCCAACAACCAGGCCTTCCTCCGCTCCATCGTGAAGAGTTCGGAGGAAGACCTCCAGTAGGACCGCCGCGGCTGTCTAGTCGCCCCGCCCTGCGGGCAGGACTCACATACAACGAGCCCGAAACCCACCCCTGGGTCGTCTTGGATCCCCCCGGACGATCCCCGGCCGTCGGGCGGGACCCGACGCGCCGGCGTCCTTCCTTCGGGCATCTTACGGATTCGGCGCAGGTGGCGAATGCAGGCGGCAGCGGCAGGTCGCTATACGTGCGCGCTCATTGCGCTGACCTTGGTCTTCCAGCCCGTTGCCCCCCTTCCGGAGGAGAGCCGGACCGAGGATCCGAAGCCCTTCCTCTCCCGCGCCCTGCACGAGACCCACACAGAGCGCGTGCTCTCCGCCGTCCTGCCCGGTCCCGCCGCCGCGGCCGCGCCGGCGTCTCTCGCCGGGGCGGACGACGAGGCCGCCGCGCCGGCCGCCCGCACCGTCCGGGTCGTGGTGCGGGAAGGCCAGTCCCTCTGGTCGCTGGCCGCCGAGCACGGCACGACGATCGAGGCCATCCTGGAGGCCAACGGTCTGGCGGAGGGGACCATCCTGCGGATCGGCCAGGTCCTGCTCATCCCCGAAGGCGGCGCCGCCGGCGCTCCTGGGGCCGAGGCTCCCGCGGCCCCGCGGAAGCTCTCGGTCAGGCTGCGCCCGGGGGCCCGGATCATCACCATCCGGCTCTCCGAGGGGCAGACGCTGTGGGACATCTCCCAGACCTACGGCGCCACGATCGACGAGATCGTCTCCCTCAACGGACTGGACAGCGCGGACTACGTGCGGGCGGGACAGCGGATCAAGGTGCCGGTCTACAACATGGCCTCCATCGCTCCCCGCCGGCTGAGCCAGACGATCGCCACCTCGGCGGAGTCTGTGGTCTCGTCGGTCGCCGCGCTGGCCCAGGGCTTCATCTGGCCCGCCCGCGGGCGGTTGACCTCTCGCTTCGGCTGGCGCCGCTGGCGCCACCACGACGGCATCGACATCGCTGCGCCCTACGGAGCGCCGATCACGGCCGCCCGCGACGGGGTGGTGGTCTTCTCCGGCTGGTACCAGGCCTACGGCCGGGCGATCATCATCGACCACGGGCAGGGGCTGCAGACGCTCTACGGTCACGCCGCCCGGCTGCTGGTGCGCACCGGCCAGCGCGTCACCAAGGGCCAGATCATCGCCCATGTCGGATCCACCGGCCGTTCCACCGGCCCGCACCTGCACTTTGAGGTGCGGATCAACGGCCGTCCGGTCAACCCCATCAAGTACCTGTAGCCCGCCCCGCTGCGGCATCCATCCCGTTGCGCGCCCGCGGCCTGTGTCTGGGCCTGGCGGGCCGGGGGCATGTTCCGCCCGCGAGGCAGATCCTCCGCAAGGCGGAGAATGGGGGCACCCAGATGCGGATGCGCGGATGGACGGGAACGATCCTGGCGGTCGTCCTCGCCATAGCGGCGGCCGCGCCGCTGATCACTACCGGCACGGCGGACGCCCAGGCCACCTCGACGGAGGTCCTGGCCGGCTACCTCGACCGGATGGAGCTCGCCTGGCGGCGGGCCGAGAAGGACCCCAACCTGTTGACGGTGACCAAGACCGCGGGGTTGCAGCGCGCGGAGCGGGTTGAGCTGTACATCTACAACGATCCCAAGAACGCCGTGGTCGACCTCCTGGTCTACCCGAGGGTCGGCGGCCAGTACCTGCGGATGGCGGCCGTCAGCGACCGGGCGGGATTGATGCGCCGGATGCTGGAGGAGAACGAGAACGCGTTCGGCGCCTACTTCATCGACACGGAGGGCGATATCGGCTTCAAGTTCGTCTTCAGCACGGAAGCCGGGATCGGCTACGATGCGTTCAAGGCCGTCGTCGGCGAGCTGCTGCGGATCGCCGACGACCCGGTGGTCAGGCTCGTAACCTCCTTCCGCTAGACGCGCCTGGCCGGCAGAGCCTCCCGCCCCGCCGGCGTGGGATGGAGGTCCGGGGATGGGGTTCCGCGCGGGGCGGGCGGCGTGGTATAATCGCACGGCTCGGCGGAACGAGGTGGAGGGCGATGAAGAAGGGGATCCATCCCGCATACTATCAGGCAACGGTGACCTGCGCCTGCGGCAACACCTTCGTCACGGGTTCGGTCAAGCCCGAGATCCGCGTGGAGATCTGCTCCCGGTGCCATCCCTTCTACACAGGACAGCGGAAGTTCATCGACGCGGAAGGACGCGTGCAGAAGTTCGCCCGGAAGTACGGACTCAAGGTGTCCTGAGCTTCGGCCTGCTCCTGATGCTCGGGCTGGCCAGCGCTCTCCCGGTCGCCGCCCAGGTGCCCGGCCTGGAGGCCTGGCGGCCGCACCCGACGCCGCACTTCCTCATCTATATCCTCCCCGGCACCCCCGGCGCCCGGGACATCGCCCAGGTCGCCGCCGACCTGGAGTTGATCTACGGTGAGGTCATCGCGCCGCTGGGGCTGGCCCCGGTGCGGCTGGTCTACCCGCTCTACCCCGACCTGGAGCGCTTCAGCGCCGACTGGTGGCACTTCGCGACGATGGGCAACGGCGACGTGGTCCACGCCTGGGGCACAGTGTACACGGGCGACAGCCGCGCCCTGACCCCCTATACCGTGACCCGCGCCGTGGTCGCCGACGCCTTCCCGCGCGCCATCCCGCTGCTGCGCTGGGGGCTGGGCGACGCCCTGGGCGATCGCGCCGGCGGCGTGGACCCGCACGCCCACCTCAAGGCGGTGGCCGGGGATGCTGTCCCGCCGATTGCGCAGATCCTCGCCCCCAGCGACTTCGGCGACTGTCTGCCGCTGAGCTATCCCGCCGCGGTCTCGTTCCTGGCGTTCCTGCTCGACCGCTACGGCCTCGCCCGCACCGCGGCGTTCGCCGACCGGGTGTCGTTCCGCTACTTCGACTTCGCCGACCTCTTCGCCGCGCACTTCGGCGAGCCGCTGCCCGCGGCGGAGCGGGCCTGGCGCCGGCGCGTCGCCTTCGCCCCCGCCGAACCGCGGGTGGACGGCGAGGCGTATGCCGAGGCCGCGCGCTTCGTCTATCGTGTGACGCTGGCCGGCAACCTGGGGCGGCGGATGCTGCTCCCCGACGGCCCGGTGGTGGTGAGCGAGGCGCTGGCCGCGGTCGATCCGCTGCGCCGGCTCGATTTGGCGGCGGTGGGGGCGCACCTGGCGCGGGCGCGCCAGGCCACGGCCCGGGCCGAACGCTCCGAGCGCCGCACGGCGTGGTGGCTGCGCGGTCTCGTCGGCGGGGTGGCGCTGACGCCCGTGCTGCTCGCTCTCGGCTGGCTGCTGTGGCCGGCGATCCGCGGGCGACGGGGGCCACGGCTCGCCGGCGGAGCGGGAGGGCGTCATGGATGACGGTCGCGGTCGCATCGAGGTCATCTGCGGCAGCATGTTCAGCGGGAAGAGCGAGGAGCTGATCCGCCGGGTGCGGCGCGCGCAGATCGCCCGGCAGCGGGTGCAGGTCTTCAAGCCGGCCCTCGACGATCGCTACGACCGCCGGCAGGTCGCCTCGCACGACGGCGCGCGGCTGGAGGCGCTGCCGCTGCGGTCGGGACGCGAGCTGCTGGAGCATGTGCAGCCCGAGACGACCGTCGTCGCTGTGGACGAGGCGCAGTTCCTCGACGAAGGGCTCGTCGAGGCGGCCGAGGCGCTGGCCGATCGGGGCGTCCGCGTCATCATCGCCGGGCTGGACCTGGACTTCCGGGGAGAGCCGTTCGGCGCGATGCCGCAGCTGCTGGCCCGCGCCGAGACCGTGGACAAGTTGCAGGCCATCTGCATGGTCTGCGGGGCGCCCGCCAGCCGGACGCAGCGGCTGGTCGGCGGCCGACCCGCGGCCTACACCGACCCGGTGATCATGATCGGCGCGCAGGAGGCCTACGAGGCGCGCTGCCGCGAGCACCACGTCGTGCCGGGCAGGCCGGGGGCCTAGCGGTGGCCGCCCCGCGCCTGCTCATCGGCGGTCAAGCGGTGATCGAGGGCGTGATGATGCGCTCGCCGCGTTGGACCTCCACCGCGGTGCGCCTGCCCTCCGGGGCCATCGCGTCGTTCCCGGCCCGCGTGGACTCCCTGCTCCTGCGCCATCGCTGGCTGCGGGCGCCGGTGGTGCGCGGCGTGATCGTGCTGTACGAGGCCCTGGTCATCGGGGTGCGCGCCCTGTTCCAGTCGGCGAACGCCGCCCTGGCGGCGGAGGCGCCCCTCACGCCGTCGCAGGTCGCGCTCTCGGTCGCCGCCGGGCTGGCCCTCGCCGTGGGGCTCTTCTTCGTGCTGCCCGCCGCGCTGGCCCGTCTGCTCGATCCCTACCTCGCCGGCGTCTGGGCGCTCAACCTCGCCGAGGGCGCGCTGCGCGTCAGCGTCCTGGTCGGCTACATCGCCGCCATCGGGCGGCTGCCGGAGCTGCGGCGCGTCTTCGTCTACCACGGCGCCGAGCACAAGGCGGTGAACGCGTACGAGGCGGGCCTGCCCCTTGACGTGGCCAGCGTCCGCGCCTGCAGCCGCTTCCATCCCCGCTGCGGCACCAGCTTCCTGCTCGTCGTGATGATCGTGGCGATCGTCGTCTTCTCGTTCCTGGGACGGCCCCCGCTGCCGCTGCGGATCGCCAGCCGCGTCGCCCTCATCCCCCTCGTCGCCGGCCTCAGCTACGAGATCATCCGCGCCGGCGGCCGGTTCCGCTGGTTCCGCCCCGTCCTGGCGCCCGGCCTGTGGCTGCAGCGCCTGACGACGCGCGAGCCTGCAGAGGCCGAGCTCGAGGTGGCCGTGCGCGCCCTGCGGGACGTGCTGGCCGAGGAGCGCCGATCGGCGGAGACGCCCGACGACCCGGCCGCCGGGACCGCCGCGGCGCGCGTCCCCTGAGGGGCACGTATAATGAGGATGCGATGAGCGTGGAGCGGAGCGCTGTGCTGGAACGGGCGGCGGCGATGGCCTCGCGGCACGACGAGGTGCTGCGCGCCATGGCCGATCCGTCGGTCCTCGCCGATCCGGAGCGCTACCAGCAGCTGGCCCGGGAGCAGGCCGGCTTGAGCGCGGTGGCCGGGCTCTACCGCCAGTACCAGCGGGTGGCCCGGGAGGTCGAAGACGCGGCGCAGCTGGCCCGCGAGGAATCCGACCCCGAGCTGCGCGAGATGGCCAGGGTGGAGGAGGCCCGGTTGCGGGCCGAGGCGGAAGCGCTGCTCGCCCGGCTGCGCGATGTCCTGGCCCCGAAGGATCCGCTGGCCGATCGGAACATCATCATGGAGATCCGCGCCGGCGCGGGCGGGGAGGAGGCCGGCCTCTTCGCCGCCGACCTCTTCCGGATGTACGCGCGCTACGCCGAGCGGAACCGCTGGAAGGTCGAGGTCCTGGAGAGCAGCCCCAGCGAGCTGGGCGGCTTCAAGGAGATCGTTTTCGCCATCCAGGGCGCCGGCGCGTATCGGCGGCTGAAGTACGAGAGCGGCGTGCACCGCGTGCAGCGCGTGCCGACCACCGAGGCGGCGGGCCGCATCCACACCTCCACCGCCACCGTGGCCGTCCTCCCCGAGGCGGAAGAGGTGGAGGTGCAGATCCGGCCGGAGGAGCTGGAGATCACCACCTACCGCGCCGGAGGCGCCGGCGGCCAGAACGTGAACAAGGTGGAGACCGCGGTGCGCGTCAAGCACCTGCCCACCGGCCTGGTCGTGGCCTGCCAGGATGAGCGCTCGCAGCACCAGAATCGCGAGAAGGCGATGCGCATCCTGCGCGCCAAGCTGCTCGAGGCGGAGAGGCAGCGGCAGCAGGCGGCGATCGCCAGCCAGCGTCGAGCGCAGGTGGGCAGCGGGGAGCGCAGCGAGAAGATCCGCACCTACAACTTCCCGCAGGACCGCCTCACCGATCACCGCATCGGCCTGACCGTTCACGACCTGCGCACGATCCTGGACGGCAGGCTCGACGAGGTGATCGACGCCCTCGAGGCCGCGGAGGCCCAGGCGCTGACCTCCGCGCCGGCGCGGTGACGATCCGCGAAGCCTACCTCCAGGGCCGCGAGCACCTCAGCGCCGCGGCCGTCGCCGAGCCGGCGATCGAGGCCGAGGTGTTGCTGCGCTTCGCCCTGGGCTGGGACCGCGCCCGCCTCTACACCCACTGGGAGGGGCCGATCGGGACGGACCACCTGGTCCGGTATCGCGCGCTGCTGCAGGAGCGCGCCGGGGGCCGCCCCGTGCACTACATCGTCGGCGAGCGCGAGTTCATGGGCCTGGCGTTCGCCGTCGACGAACGGGTGCTGATCCCGCGCCCGGAGACCGAGGCCCTGGTGGAGTACGTCGTGGCCTGGGCCC
>DATLZI010000109.1:0-3904 GCA_035574075.1 bacterium
GGGGACGAGCCCCTCCCCGGCCAGGGCGCGGGCCAGCGCCGCCTCGACGTCGAGCATGCGCTGGACGAAGGCGCGGTCGGCGAAGACCGCCGCCATCTCCGGCGTGGTGAACAGCGCCTCGCGCAGCTCGCTCACGCTGAGCGGGCGCCGGAGGCGGACCGCGCCTGCAGCTCGCGCAGCACGGCCAGCTCCTCCGCCGTGGGCGGCACCGTCTCCTCCAGCCGGTCGGCGAAGCGCACCGGCCAGCCCGTGCGCGCGATGATCTCAGCCCGCGTGACGCCCGGGTGCAGCGCGGTGACGGTCAGCTCCTTCGTCTCGGGATCCGGACGCATCAGGCAGTGGCTGGTCACCACGAGAACGGGCCCTTCCGTCTCGAGGCCGATGCGGCGCCGGTGATCGCCGCCCTCGCCGAAGCCAAAGGAGGTGATGAAGTCCACCCGCGGGACGAAGGCGCGTCGCTCGTGGGGCGTGATGACGAACACCCGCTGGCAGAAGCTGGCGATCTCCGGGGCGCCGCCGCCGCCCGGCAGCCGCACCGTCGGTGCGGCGTACGGCCCGACCACGGTCGTGTTGATGTTGGCGAAGCGATCGATCTGCGCCGCGGCCAAGAAGCCGACGGTGATCCGGCCGCCCTGCAGCCAGTAGGCGAACATCTCCGGGACCGGCACGGTGGTCAGCGCCGTCTCGCACAACTCGGGATCGCCGATGGAGAGCGGCAGGGTCTGGGGACGGGCGCCGATCGTTCCCGACTCGTAGATCAAGACGATGTCGGGCGCGTGGGTCAGCCGGGCCAGGTTGCAGGCGGCGCTGGGAGCGCCGATGCCGACGAAGCAAACGTCGTCGTTCCGCAGCGCCCGCGCCGCGGCGACCATCATCATCTCCGCCGGCGTGTAGTCGCTCATCCCCACGCCCGCCCCCCGACGTGCTCACGCATCCAGGCCAGGAAGCGCTCCCGCTCCCGGGCGATCCCATCCCACGCCGTGTAGAACGCGTTGTCGCGGCCGTAGTAGCCGTGGGCGTACGACGGCCGCGCGCCGCCGGGGGTCACGGCCACGGCATCCACCGTCCAGGAAGGCAGCACCACCGAATTCGGGCTCGGCGGCCGCAGGTCGTCGACGAGTTCCTCGACGGTGACCACGGCGCGGCGCGCGGCCAGGACGGCCTCTTTCTGCACGCCGATGATACCCTCCAGGAGCACGTTCCCGGCGCGGTCCGCGCGCTGCGCGTGGATGATGGTCACATCCGGCCGCAGGGCGGGGATCGCCGTCAGCCGCTCTCCCGTGAAGGGACACTCGATCGTGCGCACGTGGGGGGCCACGCGCGCCAGGTCGGTGCCAGCGTACCCCTTGAGGATGGCGCAGGGCAATCCGGCGGCGCCGGCGGCGTAGGCGGCGGCCATCCCGGCGTGGCTGTGCTCCTCGATCTCCAGGGGACGCGGCCAGCCGTGCTCCACGGCGTCGCGGAAGCGGTGCAGGGAGCCCACCCCGGGGTTTCCGCCCCAGGAGAAGATGAGCTTCCGCGCGCACCCCATCCCGATGAGCTGGTCGTAGATCAGGTCGGGCGTCATCCGCACCAGGGTCAGGTCGCGCCGGCCCTGCCGGATGATCTCATGGCCGGCGGCGAAGGGGATGAGGTGGGTGAACCCCTCCAGGGCCACGGTGTCGCCGTCGTGCACGTGCGCGGCGATCGCCTCCGACAGAGAGAGCAGCTGCGCCCGGCGCGCCGCGACGGGCGAGGTCATACGTCGAAGAACACCGTCTCGCCCTCCCCCTGGAGGACGATGTCGAAACGGTACACCTTCATCGCGCCGGCCGGGGCGGCAGGAAGAGCGACCAGCGTCGCGCGCCGGTGCTGCGGGACGTAGCGCAAAATGGGGTCGGCGGCCAGCGGCCCGTCCTCGGGGAAGTAGATGCGCGTGCAGAGGTGGTGGAGCAGGCCGCGGGCGAAGACGGCGACGTTGATGTGGGGCGATTGCTGGCCCGCGGGGTCGAACGGCACCGGCCCGGGGCGGATCGTCTCGAACCAGTACCGCCCTTCCTCGTCCGTCCCCGCCCGGCCGAAGCCGAGGAAGGCCGGATCGAGCGGCACGTCGCGCCGGTCGGCGGGGTGGCGGTAGCGGCCCGCAGCGTTGGCCTGCCAGATCTCCAGCATCGCGTCGGAGACCGGATCCCGGCGGCCGTCGAGCACCTGGCCTTCGATCCGGATGCGCTCGCCGACGGTGGCCGCGGAGACGAGGATGTTCTGCCCCTCGCGGATCAGCGGTGCGAAGAAGGGACCGACTGTCTGCGGCGGGGTGAGGGGCAGCACGCTCATCGCTGCGCCGCCCGGAGCGGCTCGGGCTCCTCGAAGGGGGTGGCCTCCGGGCCGCGGATGACGATGTCGAAGCGGAAGCCCAGCGCCCATCCCTCCTGGGTGACGTCGTGGTCGTAGCGGGCGATGAGCCGGCCGCGCGCGCCTTCGGGCACAGCGTTGAAGATCGGATCCAGGGGCTGCAGCGGATCGCCCGGGAAGTACATCTGGGTCACCAGGCGCGATGTCCAGGACGGGCCGAAGAGCGAGAAGTGGATGTGCGCCGGCCGCCAGGCGTTGGCATGGTTCGCCCAGGGGTAGGCGCCCGGCCGGATCGTCGTGAAGCGGTACGCGCCCGTGGCATCGGTCAGGCACCGTCCGTACCCCAGGAAGTTCGGGTCGAGGGGCGCGGGGTGCTGGTCGACACGGTGGCGGTAGCGGCCAGCGGCGTTGGCCTGCCAGATCTCCACCAGCGTCTGCGCCTGGGGCTCGCCGCGCTCGTCCAAGATGCGGCCGGTGACGATGATCCGCTCGCCCAGGGCGGGCTGGCCGGTGCCCATGTTGGTGGTCAGATCGCTGTCCCCGGGCGCGATACCGATCAGCGCCGGGCCCGGCCCGGTGCGCTCGGAGAGCGTGGGCGGCACGGGCACGAGCGGCTCCCGCGGCGCGCGGAGCACGGTGGCGCGGTAGGCCTCGTAGAGATAGGGCGGGAAGTCGGCGTCCCGCTTCGTCCGGCGGAGCGTCATCGCGTCTTCCTCCTGCGCGGCCGCGGCGGCGAGAGGATCGCCTTCGCCGCGGCGAAGGCGGCGTTCGCCGCCGGGATACCCGCGTAGATGGCTACATGCAGCAACACCTCGGCGATCTCCTTCGGGGACACGCCTACGTTCCGGCTGGCGCGGAGGTGCAGGCGCAGCTCCTCCCGGCCCAGCGCGGCGAGGATGGCGATCGTCACCAGGCTGCGCGTGCGCCGATCCAGGTCGGGACGCGCCCACACCGCCCCCCAGGCGGTCTCGGTGATGAACCGCTGGAAGTCGGCGTCCAGCGCCGTCTGCGCCGCCCCGGCCCGCGCGACGTGCGCGCGGCCCAGGACCGCGCGGCGCACCTCCATCCCCGTCGCGTAGCGCGAGGTCATCGCGTCCCCTCCCCGCCCTGCGGCGATGCGGTTCGGCGGACGAGGTAGGACCAGATCGCCTCCAGCGGATACACCCGGCGGCGCTTGACCAGCGCCTCCTCGTCGCTCGACCAGGAGCGCACCTCGCCCGCGCTCATCGCCAGCAGCTGGCGCCGGCAGGCGCGCTCCAGGAGGATGGCCAGGACCACGGCGGCCGGCACCGACTCGGCGGCCGTGGCGATG
Source organism: bacterium (assembly GCA_035574075.1). GTDB lineage: Bacteria > Sysuimicrobiota > Sysuimicrobiia > Sysuimicrobiales > Kaftiobacteriaceae > Kaftiobacterium. Next base: position 3,644 of record DATLZI010000109.1, read on the forward strand.
CCGTGGCGCACCATCAGCACGGCGTTCCGCTCGCCCAGCGCCGCGGCCAGGCGCTGCCCCAGGTCCGGCGTCGTGATCAGATCGCCGGTCTGCGTGAAGCGGGCCAGGGCCGGAGGCACGAACAGCGTCCCCTCGTGGGAGATCGGCCGCAGGGGCGCCTCGAGGGCGGCGAAGGCCACGGCGTGCGGGGCGTGGACGTGCACCACGCTGTGCACGTCCGCGCGGACGCGCATGATCTCGGTGTGGATCGGGTATTCGAGG
>DATLZI010000110.1:0-3567 GCA_035574075.1 bacterium
AGGCCGCCCACGATGGCCGCGGCGCTGCTGCCCAGGCCCCGGCCCATGGGGATCCGGTTCCGGCAGCGGATGTGGAAGGCCGCCTCCCGGCCGGCGAGCGCCGCGGCGCGCCGCGCCGCGCGGGCGACGAGGTTGTCCGCGCTGCCGGGCAGCTCGCCCTGCCCTTCGCCGACGACCTCGACCACCGTTCGCTCCGCCGGCGCGAGCTCGATCTCGTTGTGCAGCCCCAGGGCCAGCCCCAGGGCGTCGAACGCCGGACCCAGATTGGCCGTCGTCGCCGGCACCCGCACGCGGACCCGCACGCCACCCTCCGGGAAACAAAACACCCCTCCAATTCCCGGAGGGGTGCGCGTCCCTCTTATCTCTCGGAATTGGTCCGCGGGAGTTGGCACCTTGCGCGTCAGCGCCGGTTGCCGGGGGTCATCGGGCCCGTCCCTCGCCCACTCTGGATAAGGAGCGCGTATGCAGTTGGCTCTGTATATAGCATGGGGCGTGCGGCGCGTCAAGGGCGCGCCTGGCCGTCAGACTATCGCGGTGCGCCGATCTGGCTGCCGCAGCGTGCCGCGCGCGATCACGGTGCGCCCCCGGGCAACGGTCCAGCTCCGGTCCACCGCGCCCCGATCGCGGCGGTCCGCGGCGTTCCGTACAAGGAGAATCCCACCGGGAGGAGGGAACATTCCGGGTGGGAGACGCGCCGCTGTGGGGCTTGTTGCGCTGGCGAACCTGCTCTTCCAGGCCTTCTACGTCCTCCTGCTCCTGCGGGTGATCCTGAGCTGGGTGCCCGGGGTCGACCCGCGCCATCCCGCGGTGCAGTTCGTGCAGCGCACGACGGCTCCCGTGCTGGCGCCGATCCGCCGGCTGCTCCCGCCCTCGGGCGGGCTGGACCTCTCCCCGATGATCGCCATCCTGCTCCTGATCCTGGCGCAGCAGGTCGTCATCGACCTCCTCCTGCGCCTGGCGCCGGAGTAGGAGCGGCGGAGGAGGCGACTGCAGGGGGTGGAAACAGTGTCCGTGCAGGCATATGTGCTGGTGAGGACGATGCCCGGTCAGGCCGGCGAGGCCCTCGCCCGCATCCAGGCCATTCCTGGGGTCACCGCGGCGCACGCCGTGACGGGGCCGACCGACATCATCGCGTTCGTCGAGGCTGACACCATGGACGCGCTCGGGCGCCTCATCGTCTCGCGCATCCAGCAGGCGCCGGGTGTGACGCGCACGACGACCTGCGTGGTGACCCCCATCCAGCGGTAGCGATGTCCAGGCGGAGGTGAACCGGTAGCGACGATGCTGGACCAGGTGCTGCAGGTCGCGATTATGGCGTCCGACATGAAGAAGTCGGTGAACTTCTACTCGTACGTCCTGGGGCTGACGGTGATCACCAAGGGGGAGCGGAGCGTGGAGTTCCGCACCGACGGTCCGATCCTCGCCATCAAGCCGCGGGAACAGGCGGGGGGGACGGGCACGACGCAGATCACCTTCCAGGTCGCCGACGTCGAGGTGGCCTTCAACGACGCGAAGCGGCGCGGGGCGCGCGTCGTTTCGCCCCCCCGCACGGTGGACGGCGGACGCCTGGCGCGTCTCGCCGATCCAGACGGCAACATCATCGAGCTGTTCGAACCGGAGGCCTAGGCCGTCCGCCCGCTGGCGACCTCCCCCGCGGCGGCCCGGGGCCGCGGGGCGGCCGGCAGCGCGGCCACCGCCGCCAGGGCCACGAGGCACAGGCCCAGGATCCAGATCAGCGTCCGCTCCAGGCCGATCGCGTCGGCCAGCGCTCCCACCGCCGTCAGGGAGAGCCCGGCCGTGCCCCAGGCCAACCCCATGACGATACTGCTCGCCACGCTGGCGCGGGTGGGCAGCAGCTCCTGCGCCATGACGATCGTCACGGCGGCGGAGAGATAGATGGCCACGCCGCCGGCGGCGAGGAAGACGTAGGCCAGCGGGCCGGACGTGCGGACGAAGAGGTACAGCAGCGGCGCGCCCAGCACAAGGGAGAGGGCCATCATCGGGCGCCGCCCCAGGCGGTCGGAGAGCATGCCCCCTGAGACGCCGCCGATCGCCCCCACGCCGCCGAAGAGGAACACCGCCACGCCGCCCGCGACGATCGAGCCGCCCCGCGCGCTGAGCAGCAGCGGCAGGAACGTCTGATAGGCTGAGATCACGACGCTGCGCAGGACGACGATCAGCCACAGCACGAACAGCGGTCGCAGGGCCAAGGCGAGATCGCCCCGCAAACTGCCGCGCGCGGGATCGGGCGGCTGCTGGCGCCGCGGCGGGATCCAGCGCCACAGGACGACGGCCGCCGCGAGGCCCGGCAGCGCGACGAGCCACGTGGCCTCGAGGCCGCGGGCGGCGACGACGAGCGAGATGACCAGGGGTCCCACGGCATAGCCGAGCTCGCCGCCGGCGACGAAGAGCGAGAGGCCCGCGCCCTTGCGGCGGCCGCTGGCCTCGCCAGCGGTGGAGGCGGCCTGGGGATGGAAGGACGACGTTCCCGTCCCCGCGATGAGCAGGAGGAGGACGAGGATCCCATAGCTCGGGGCCAGGCCCAGCAGCCCCATCGCCCCCACGGTGAGGGCCGGGCCGATGACGACGAAGCTCCGTCGGTGCAGGCGGTCGGCGACGGCGCCGAACAGCGGTTGGGACATCGCCGCGGACGTGGTCATGACCGTGGCCAGGAAGCCGGCCAGAGCGAGGGAGAGGTTGAAGCGGGCCACGACCAGCGGCAGCAGCGGCGCCAGGAAGGCGGCGTAGAAGTCGTTCAGGAAGTGGGCAAACGTCGCCGCGCCGAGCGTGCGCCGGTCCACCCCGCCGCGGTTCACCGCGCGGGGGGCCGCCTCAATGACCTCGGCCATCGCCGGTCGTCGTCCCGCGGAGCAGTTCGACGAGGTGCAGGGGCTGCCGCGCGGCGCCATGCCGGATCTGCTGGCGACAGGAAACGCCCATCGCCACGACCGGGGTGGAGACCGGGAGCGCGCGCACGGCGGGGAGCAGCCGACGCTCCCCCACCGCCATCGAGAGCGCATAGTGCTCGCGTTCGAACCCGAACGAACCGGCCATCCCGCAGCATCCGGAATCGATCTCCTCGACAGCGAACCCCGCCGCCTGCAGCACCTCGCGCGCCGCGGCCGTGCCGGTGAGGGCACGCTGATGGCAGTGGCCGTGCAACAGGGCCGGGCCGCGGCGGTCGGCGCCGAACGGCAGCGGCGCTCGGCGGTGCTCCCGCGCCAGGAACTCGTCGATCAGCAGCGTGTGGTGGGCCAGCGCGCGCGCCGCCTCGCCGGGCACCAGGTCGGGCACCTCGTCGCGAAAGGTCAGGATGCAGCTCGGCTCGAGACCCACGATGGGCACGCCGGCCTGGGCCAGCGGCCACAGCGCGGCGACGTTCCGCGCCGCCGCGCGCGCGGCCTGCCGGAGCAGCCCCTTGCTGATCATCGGGCGGCCGCAGCAGCCGACCGCGGGGAGGAGGACGGTATAACCCAGCTGCTCGAGCAGCTCGACCGCGGCGCGGCCGATCGCTGGCTCGGAGTACAGCGTGAAGGTGTCGGCGAACAGCGCCACCGTACCCCGCCC
>DATLZI010000111.1:0-10196 GCA_035574075.1 bacterium
CACCCGCCGCCATGACCGACCATCTCCGGGCGTCCGTGCCGCCGGCGCGGATTCCGCCCTTCCCGCTGGTCCGGGACCGCCTCCTCCCCATGCTCAAGCGCGGGGACCGGCTGCCGCCGGCCACCGGCTACGTCGTGGAGAACCGCGTGGCGCGCACCTCCTTCACGGACGACGTCGTGCTCTGCTACGTCATCCGGGGGCCGTACCAGGTGACGCTCGTCACCGAGGGAATGCTGCGGAGCTGGGCCGTGGACGGCGCGGCACTGCACGCGCTGGCCCTGCGCAACCTGCGCGCCGCCACCGAGCACCTGCGGGAGGAGATCGGCCCGGCGCGGCGCGACTACCTCGCCCTCGACGGCTTCGAGGCCGCCCGGCTCCTGGCCGCGGACCTCCTCATCCCGCCGGCAATCACCGACCCCGTCCTGGCCATCCCCCACGAGCACGCGCTGCTGATCCGTCCGGCGGTGGACGCGCCAGCGCTGGCCGTCGAGGCGGCGCGCCTGGCCGCCGACGCCGCCCTGCCCCTGACCGCGCGCCTGTTCCGCTGGACGCCCGGAGGCCCGGTCGCGCTGGACTAGGCGCGGTAGTCGTAGAACCCGCGGCCGGTCTTCCGGCCGTGCAGACCGGCCAGGACCATCTTCCGCAGCAGCGGCGGCGCGGCGTAGCGCGGATCCTTGAACTCCGCGAACATCGCCTCGGCGATGTAGTAGGTCGTGTCGATCCCCACGTAATCCAGCAGCGTCAGCGGCCCCATCGGATGCGCCAGGCCGAGCTGCACGGCGGTGTCGATGTCCTCCTTCGTGGCGATGCCTAGCTCCAGGGCGCGCACGGCGTCGAGCAGGAAGGGCACGAGCAGGAGGTTGACGATGAATCCCGGACTGTCCTTGCAGACCACCACGGTCTTGCCGACGGATTCGGCGAAGGCCCGTCCCGCAGCCAGCGTGGCCTCCGACGTCTGCAGGCCCCGCACCAGCTCGACGAGCTTCATCACCGGCACGGGGTTGAAGAAGTGCATCCCCAGGACCCGATCGGGCCGGCCCGTCACCGATGCCATCTCGGTGATGCTCAGCGAGGAGGTGTTGCTGGCGAAGAGCGTCCGTGGCGGACAGAGCCGATCGAGTTCGCGGAAGACCTCCTGCTTGAGCGCCATCTGCTCCACCACCGCCTCGATGACGAGGTCGGTTTCGGCCAGATCCGTCATCGCCGTCGTGCCGCGGATGCGGCGGCGGGCGGCGTCCATCTCGGCGGCGGCAAGCTTGCCGCGCTCCACCGCCTTGCGCATCGACGCCTCGACCCGTCCCAGGCCGCGGTCGAGGAGGGCCTGGTCCACCTCCCGCACCACGACGTCGTACCCCGCTCGGGCGCAGACCTCGACGATGCCCGAGCCCATCAGCCCGCAGCCCACGACCCCCACCCGCCTGATCTCCATCGTCCCGCCTCCGCTCTAGACGATCTGCACCTGCGCCGTGCGCACATCGTCTTCGCCCAGCACCACGACCTGATCGTAGCCCTCCGTCGGGATGCGGCGGAGGGCCTCCTGCAGCATCTCCCACTGCCGGTGGATCACCGCCGGGCCGACCCGCCGGGCGCGGCGCGCGTCCCAGGCCAGGCAGACGCTCTCCGGGAGATCGAACACGAAGATCCCTACCGGCGCCCCCGCCCGCCGCGCCAGCGCCCGCAGCTCTCGCCGGGCGTCGGGTGACAGCGCGGTGCTGTCCGCCACGGCCAGGCGGCGCCGGCGGAGCCGCAGCTCGATGAGGCGGTGGAAGAGCTCGAAGGCGTCCCGCGAGACGCTCTGGTCGTCCTCGTCGTCGGCGATCATCGCCCGGAGCTGGTCCGAGGAGACGATCGCCGTCGGAGGGAAGACCCGCTGCGCGAACGTGGACTTCCCGCAGCCGGCCGGCCCGCACAGCACGACCAGGCTGAAGCGGGGCACGACCACCGTCATCTAGGCGATGACCTCGTGCACCAGCGGCCGCCGGGGGGGCCGTCGGGCGGCGATGGTGTACGCCGCCTGCACCTCGCTCACGGCGCGGGCCGCCTCCTCGGGCGTGGCGGCATGCACGTCGGCGATGGGCTCCCCCGGCCGCACGGGGTCGCCGACCTTGCGTCGCAGGACGACGCCCACCCGCGGATCGATGGCATCTTCCTTGCGCCGCCGCCCTGCCCCCAGCCGCATCGCCGTCAGCCCGACGGCCTGGGCGTCGATCGCGGCCACGCTGCCCGCCGCGGGCGCGGGCACCGGCGCGACGACGGGGGCCTGGGGCAGGCGCCCCGGGCGATCGATGACCTCCGGGTCTCCTCCCTGCGCCCGCACCAACTCCCGGAACTTGGCCAGCGCCTCCCCGCGGCTCAGCGCGCCCTCCAGGCGGGCGCGGCCCTGCTCAGGGCTGCGGGCGACGCGCGCCAGGGCGAGCATCTCGGCGCCCAGGGCCAGGCACAGCTCGCGCAGGTCGGATGGACCCTCGCCGCGGAGCGTCTCGATCGCCTCGCGCACCTCCACCGCGTTCCCCACGGCGAAGCCCAGTGGCTGCTCCATGTCGCTGATCACGGCCACGGTCTGCCGCCCCACGGCCCTGCCGATCTGCACCATCGCCGCGGCCAGCTCGCGCGAGGCCTCCAGGGTCTTCATGAACGCGCCCGAGCCGGTCTTCACGTCGAGCACGATGGCGTCCGCTCCACCGGCGATCTTCTTGCTCATCACGCTCGAGGCGATCAACGGCACGCTGTCCACGGTGGCCGTGACGTCGCGCAGGGCATAGAGCTTCTTGTCGGCGGGCACGAGCTCGGCGGTCTGCCCGGCGATGGCGCAGCCGATGCGGGTGACCTGCGCGACGAACTGCTCAACGGTCAGCTCGGTGCGGAACCCCGGGATGGCCTCCAGCTTGTCGAGCGTGCCGCCGGTGTGCCCCAGGCCGCGCCCCGACAGCTTGGCCACCGGCGCCCCGCAGGCGGCGACGAGCGGGATGAGGACCAGGGATGTCTTGTCGCCGACGCCGCCGGTGCTGTGCTTGTCGACCTTCACGCCGGCGATGGCGCTGAGGTCCAGCTGCGCCCCGGACCGCACCATGGCCATCGTCAGCGCCGCCGTCTCCGCGGGGGTCATCCCCCGGAAGTACACCGCCATGAGGAAGGCGCTCATCTGATAGTCGGGGATCTCCCCGCGCACGTAGCCGGAGATCAGGGACTCCAGCTCCTCGGCGCTCAGGGCGCCCCCGTCCCGCTTGCGCTGAATCAGCTCGGGGACGTGCATCGCTACTGTGGCAGCTCGCGGACGATCCGCCGCACGAGGCGGATGAACTTCGGCTCGATCTCCCGCGCCGCGGCCAGCACCTCCTCGTGGCTGACGGGCGTGACCTGCTCCCCGGTCGCCAGGTCGGTGATCGCGGTGAGCCCCAGGACCCGCATCCCCATGTGCCGGGCGGCGATGACCTCCGGCACCGTGGACATCCCCACCGCGTCCGCCCCCCAGCGGGCCATCATCCGCAGCTCGGCCGGGGTCTCGAAGCTGGGCCCGCTCACGCCGATGTACACGCCCTTGCGCACCGGGATCCCCTCCGCCAGCGCCGCGCGCTCGGCCAGGGCGATCAGCGCGGGATCGTAGGCCTGCGACATGTCGGGGAAGCGCGGCCCCAGCTCGGGATCGTTGGGACCCCAGAGCGGGTTGGCCCCGAAGAAGTTGATGTGGTCGGCGATGATCATCAGGTCGCCGCGGTGCCACTGGCGGTTGATGCCCCCCGCGGCGTTGCTGACGAGCAGCGTGGCGGCGCCGAGGAGCTTCATCACCCGCACCGGGAAGACGACCTCAGCCAGGGAGTACCCTTCGTAGTAGTGCACCCGCCCCTGCATCGCCACGACCGGCCGCCCTTCAAGCTGGCCGATGATCAGCCGACCGGCGTGGCCCTCCACCGTGGAGCGCGGGAAGCCTGGGATCTCGGCGTAGGGGATCTGCGCCTCGGCCTCGATATGGTCCGCCAGGGCGCCCAGTCCCGAGCCGAGGATCAGGGCCAGGCGGGGCGCCAGCGTCGTGCGGCCGCGGACATAGGCTACTGCCTGCGCCAGCTGCTCACGGAGCCTCACCGCTCCCCCTCCTCACGTCGTGAGCCGGTCGAGCACGCTCGTCCCCGCGCCGCGCCACTGCAGACCCAGCGCCTCGGCGACGGTCGCCCCGACGTCGGCGAAGGTCTGGCGCAGCCCGAGGTCGGCGGGGCGAACGCGCGGGCCGGCGATCAGCAGCGGAACGTACTCCCGGGAGTGGTCGGTGCTGGGTGTCGTCGGATCGTTGCCGTGGTCGGCGGTGATGATCAGCAGGTCGTCGGCGCCCAGCCGGGCGAGGACGTCTGGCAGCGCGGCGTCGATCGCCTCGAGACCCCGGGCGTAGCCGGCCGGATCGTTGCGGTGCCCGTATCGGGAGTCGAGGTCCACGAGGTTGGTGAAGATGATGCCGCGCCGCGTCTCATCCATCGCCTGCGCCGTGCGCTCTAGACCGTCGAGATCGTCGCGGGTGTGCACGCCGCGCGTCACGCCGCGCCCGGCGAAGATGTCGGGGATCTTTCCCACGCCGACGACCTCGTAACCCGCGTCCACCGCCGCGTCCAGCACGGTGCGGCCGACCGGCGGCAGGGAGAAGTCCTTTCGCCGGTCGGTGCGGACGTAGGCGCCGGGCCGACCGGTGAAGGGGCGGGCGATGACGCGGCTCACGGCGTGCGGGCCGGTGAGGAGTTCCCGGGCGGTGCGGCAGATCGCGTACAGACGCTCCACCGGGATCACCGCTTCGTGCGCCGCGATCTGGAAGACGCTGTCCGCCGAGGTGTACACGATAGGGTACCCCGTGCGCTCGTGCTCCGGTCCCAGGCGGGCGATGATCTCCGTGCCCGAGGCGACCTCGTTGCCGAGCGTGCGGGTGCCGATCGCCTCCTCGAAGCGGGCGATCAGCTCGCGCGGGAAGGCCTGGGGGTAGGTCGGGAACGGCCGGTCGAGGATCACCCCCATCAGCTCCCAGTGGCCGGTGGTGGTGTCCTTGCCCGGTGAGCGCTCCGCCATCTTGCCGAACGCGGCCTGCGGACGCTCCACGGGGGGCACGCCCCGGATCGGGACGATGTTGCCCAACCCGAGGGCGCCGAGCCGGGGCAGATGCAGCCCGTCCACGGCCTCGGCCGTGTGGGGCAGGGTGCTGCTGCCCTCGTCGCCGTAGCGCCCGGCGTCTGGCAGCGCGCCGACCCCGGCGCTGTCCAGGACGATGATGATCACGCGCGCGAAGGGTGCCACGGCCTGAATCACCGGCGGCCCGCCCGCCGCCGCGGCAACCGCATCCCCGGACGCGGATGCGCCTGCGCGTAGACGGCGCGCAGACGGTCGCGGGCGACATGGGTGTAGATCTGCGTCGTGCTCACGCTGGCGTGCCCCAGCATCTCCTGCACGGCGCGCAGGTCCGCGCCCCCCTCCAGCAGGTGGGTGGCGAACGAGTGGCGGAGGACGTGGGGCGTGAGCGGCGTGGTGATCCCCGCCCGGCGGGCGTGGGCGCGCAGCAGTTTCCAGCAGCCCTGCCGGGTGAGACGTCCCCGGCGGCTGACGAACAGCGCCTGCCGGCCGCTCCGGCCGACCAGGACCGGCCGTCCCCGGCGCTGGTAGTCCAGCAAGGCGGCGATGGCCCGGCTGCCAAGCGGGACGACCCGCTCCTTGCCCCCTTTCCCCACGCAGCGCACCAGCTCGGCGGCCAGGTCCACGTCGCCGAGGTCAAGGCCGATCAGCTCGCTGACCCGCAGGCCGCTGGCGTAGAGCAGCTCGAGCATCGCCCGGTCGCGCAGCCCTTCGGGCGTGGACGGATCGGGCGCGGCCAGCAGGGCCTCCACCTCCTGCACGGTGAGGACCCGCGGCAGGCGGCGCGGCAGCCGCGGCGCCTGCAGGTCCACCGTCGGATCGATGGCGACCACTTGCTCGCGCACCAGGTGGCGGAAGAGCGCGCGGATGGCGGCCACCCGCCGCTTCACGGTGGCGGGGGCCCGGCCGCGGCGCCGCAGGGTGAGCAGGTAGAGGGTGACGACCGCGCGGGTCACCTCGGCCGGGCGGCGCACCCCGCGGACGCGGAGGAACCGTTCGAAGTCGGCGAGATCCCGCCGGTAAGCCTCAACGGTGCGCGGGGCCAGCCCCCCTTCGGTGAGCGCGACGGCGAGACAGGCGTCGACGTGCCGGCCGAACTCCGTGGTGGCGATGGCCGTCATCCTCCCCCCGGCGCCTCGGCGCGCAACCAGAGGAGTCCGATGACCGATTTCGCGTCGCGGATCTCCCCGCGCGCCACCATCGCCTGCGCCTCCGCCAGCGGCACGGTCACCACCTCCAGGTCATCTTCCTCGGCGGGCAGACGGTGCGGGGTGAGGCTCTGGGCGAGATAGACATGGACGCGCTCCGTGAGGAACCCCGGCGACGGGTAGAAGGTGACGAGGTGCCGCAGCGCGCCGGCGCGCATCCCGATCTCCTCGGCCAGCTCGCGCTGCAGCGCCGCTTCCGGGGCCTCCCCGGGCTCCAGCGTGCCGGCCGGGATCTCCAGCAACGTCCCGCCGACGGCGTGCCGGTACTGCCGGACGAGGAGGACCCGGCCGTCGGGCAGCAGCGGCACCGCCGCCACCGCGCCGCGATGCTCGACGATCTCCCGCGCCGTCGGGCCGTCGCGACCCTCCACCTCGTCCACCCGCACCGTGATCACGGTCCCCTCGAAGACGCGCCGGCTGCGCAGGAGGCGGGCGCCCACGACCTAGATGCGCCCCTCGGCCAGCTGCTCCGGGTACACCGGGGTGCCCTCGCGCCGCACGAGCTCGCGGAAGGCGCGCATCAGGCGCAGGGTGACTCCCCCGGGGCGCCCGGCGCCGATCGGGCGGGCATCCACCTCCACCACCGGCCCCAGCTCCGCCCCGGTGCCGCTCAGGAAGCACTCCTCCGCGGTGTAGACGTCGTGCAGGGTGAAAACCTGTTCGCGCAGCGGGATCCCTTCCGCGGCGGCGAGCTCGATGATCGCCCCCCGCGTGACGCCCTTGAGGATCCCCAGGTGCGCCGGCGGCGTCCAGATCTCTCCCCGGCGCACGATGAACAGGTTGTCCGCGCTGCATTCGCAGACGTAACCCTCGGCGTTGAGCATGATCGCCTCGTCCACGCCGGCCTGGTTGGCCTCCAGACGGGCCAGGATGTTGTTGAGGTAGTTCAGCGTCTTGGCCTGCGGGGAGAGGGCGTCAGGCCGGATCTTGCGCGTCGTCGCCGTGATCGCGCGCAGGCCCCGCTCGTAGGCTTCCGGCGGATAAAGCTGGATGGCGTCCACGATGATCACGACCGTGGGCGCCTTGCACTTCCGCGGATCGAGCCCCAGGTCGCCCACCCCGCGGGAGATCACCGGCCGGATGTAGGCATCCCGCAACCCGCAGCGCCGCACGGTTTCGAGGATCGCCCCGCGCAGCGCCTCGCGGCTGAGCGGAATCTCCAGCATCAGGTAGCGCGCCGACTCGAAGAGACGATCGAGGTGCTGCTCGAGGCGGAAGATGCGGCCGTCGTAGGCCCGGATCCCCTCGAAGATGCCGTCGCCGTAGAGGTAGCCGTGGTCGTAGACCGAGACCTTCGCCTCGTCCTTGGGGACGAACGTCCCGTTCACGTACGTGACCAGCGCCATCGTTCCCCTCCTCGCCTCTATGCGCCCGCGCCGCGCCACCCCGCCGCGACACGCGCCCGGGCCAGCGCCGCGCCGATGAACTCCCGGTAGAGCGGATGCGCCCGGTTCGGCCGGGAGCGGTACTCGGCGTGGAACTGGGTGCCGACGAACCAGGGATGGCCGGGCAGCTCGATGATCTCCACCAGGTTCTTCGCCGGGTAGATGCCGGTGACCCGCAGACCGTGCCGCGTCAGCACCTCGAGGTAGGCGTTGTTGACCTCGTAGCGGTGGCGGTGCCGCTCGGCGACCTCCGCCACGCCGTAGGCCCGGGCGGCCAGGCTGCCGGGCGTCAGGCGGCAGGGGTACAGCCCGAGGCGCATCGTGCCCCCCTTCTCCCGCACCCCCTCCTGCTCCGGCAGGAGGTGGATCACGGGATGCGGCGTGGCCGGATCCACCTCTGTGGTATTCGCGCCCTCCAGGCCGCAGACGTGCCGGGCGAACTCGACCACCGCCCACTGCATGCCGTAGCAGATGCCCAGGAAGGGGATCTGCTGCTCCCGGGCCACGCGGATCGCCTTCACCTTGCCCTCCACGCCGCGGGCGCCGAAACCCGGGCAGACGAGGACGCCGTCGGCGTCGCGCAGGCGCGCCGCGACCTCTGTGGGATCGAGCCCTTCCAGTTCCTCGGAATCGAGTTTGGCGATCTGGACCTCGCAGCGGTGCGCGATGCCGCCGTGACGCAGAGCCTCGACGATGCTGACATAGCTGTCCGCGACGCCCATGTACTTGCCGACCAGGGCGATGCGCACCCGCCCGGAGGGCCGCTTGATGCGCTCGACCATCTCCCGCCACTCGGCGAGATCGGGCGGCGAGCCCTCCAGCCGCAGCCGGCTGGTGACGATCGCGCCCAGCCCTTCCTCCTCCAGGATCAGCGGCACCTCGTAGATCGTCGGGGCGTCCATCGCCTGAATCACGGCCTCCGGCGCCACGTCGCAGAAGAGGGCGATCTTCTCCTTCACCGCGCGCGAGAGCGGCCGCGCCGTGCGGCAGACGATGACATCCGGCTGGATGCCGATGCTGCGCAGCTCGCGCACGCTGTGCTGCGTGGGTTTGGTCTTCAGCTCCCCCGCGCCCTCCAGGAAGGGCACCAGGGAGACGTGGATGTACATCACGTTCTCGGCGCCGACGTCATGACGGAACTGGCGGATCGCCTCGAGGAACGGCAGCCCCTCGATGTCGCCCACGGTGCCGCCGACCTCGACGATCACAACATCGGCGGCAGCCTGCTGGCCGACGCGGCGGATCTCTTCCTTGATCTCGTTGGTGACGTGCGGGATGACCTGCACGGTGCCGCCCAGGTACTCGCCCCGGCGCTCGCGGGCGATCACCGCGCCGTAGATCTTGCCAGTCGTGGTGTTGTTGTCGCGGCTCAGGTTCGTGTCGATGAAGCGCTCGTAGTGGCCGAGGTCCATGTCGGTCTCGGCGCCGTCGTCGGTGACGAACACCTCGCCGTGCTGGTGGGGGTTCATCGTGCCGGCATCGACGTTGACGTAGGGGTCGAACTTCAGCGGGGTCACCCGGAACCCGCGGGCCACGAGCAGGCGGCCCAGCGAGGCCGAGGTAATGCCCTTGCCCAGCGCCGAGGCCACGCCTCCGGTCACGAAGATGTACTTGGTCACCGCTCTCCCTCCAGCGAGGCGCGTCCGCCCCAGGCCAGTTTGGTCCGCAGGATGCCGTAGAAGCTGCTCCCGCCCAGCCGGACGAACCGCGTGCGCTGCGCGGCGGCGCGCACCACGACCCGCCGCACGGCGGCCAGCGTGACACCGACCCGCCCGTCCACGCTGAGCGTCGCCTCCGGCTCGGGGGCCGTGACGTCCACGGCGATCTCATCGTCCCCGCCGACGACGACGGCCCGGGCGTTGAAGGTGTGTGGGCAGATCGGCGTGATCACGATCGCGTCGACGCGCGGGTCGAGGATCGGCCCGCCGGCGGACAGGGAGTACGCCGTGGATCCGGTGGGCGTGGCGACGATCACGCCGTCCGCCGGGTAGCTGGCGAGGTGTTCGCCGTTCACCGAGACGCGCAGGCGCAGGACGCGCGCCACGCCGCTCTTCGTGACGACGATGTCGTTCAGGGCCAGCAGGCGCGGGCCGCCGGCGCCGCTCTGGTCCACCGCCGCCTCCAGCATCATCCGTTCATCGAGGGTGTAGCGGCCGTCCAGCAGCCGGGGCAGCGCCGCGGGGAACTCCTCCGTGCTCAGCTCGGCGAGGAAGCCGAAGCCGCCCATGTTCACGCCGGCGATGGGGATGCCGCGGCCGGCGGCCAGCCGCGCCGCGCGCAGGATCGTCCCGTCGCCGCCGAAGACGACGAGCAGATCGGCGCGCTCGGCCAGCTCCTCCTCGCTGCGCCCCAGCACCGCCCGCTCCAGCAGCTGCGCCGCCTCGGCGTTCACCCACACCTCGCGCGCCTGGCTGGCCAGGGCGTCGATCGCCTGCCGGACCGGCGCCGCCATCGCCGGATGCTCCCGCAGGCGCGTCGTGTTGACCATCACGCCCACCGCCCG
>DATLZI010000112.1:0-21914 GCA_035574075.1 bacterium
CACGCGCGCCCCGGTCTCGGGCATCAGGACTGGAAAGCTCCTCGTCCGTACCGCCGCCAGCATCGCTACTCCCAGGTCACGCCGTGCATCGCTCACCCATCCTGCGGGGCGGGGCAACCGAGGGCCGGTTGCCGGAGGTGCTCAGATGCTGCTGCGGAGGGGATCTTCGGGGTGTGAGTGGAAGTGCGAAGTCCGACCCCGGTCCGCCCCGCCCCACATCGTGTCACTATGCCGTTGTCGCGGTGCGCTCCGCGGCGCGGAGCTTGGCGCTCCGCGCCCGCGGGTTGCGCCGGATCTCCTCGGCGGAGGGCACGACGGGCTTCTTGGTCAGGATCCGCAGCCACGTCTTCCCTCCACAGGTACAGGCGGAGGCGCCGGGTGGACAGGTGCACCCACGGGAGAGGCGCAGGAAGGTGTGTTTGATGGTCCGATCCTCCAGGGAGTGGAACGAGATGGCGCAGAGTCGACCCGCCTCCCGGAGCACCTCCGCCGCATCTGGTAGAGCCTTTTCAAGGTTCAGCAGTTCGTCGTTCAGCGCGATCCGCAGCGCCTGAAAGGTCCGGGTCGCGGGGTGGATGCCCCGCGGCCACCGCCGTCGCGGGATGCTCTCCGCGACCACGGCGGCCAGTTCCGCCGTCGTCCTCAGCGGCCGGCGCCGCACGATGGCGCGCGCGATCCGCCGCGCCCATCGTTCCTCGCCGTACCGCCAGAGCAGGTCGGCGAGGGCCCGCTCGTCCAGGTCGTTCACCAGATCCGCCGCCGTGCGGATCTGGCGGCGATCCATCCGCATGTCGAGCGGCCCCGGGTGCTGGAACGAGAAGCCGCGGTTCGGGTCGTCCACCTGCAGCGAGGAGAGGCCGAGGTCGAACAGCACGCCGTCGACCTGCGTCAGACCCTGGTCCGCCAGGATCTGCTTGATCGCCGCGTAGTTGCCGCGGACGATCACCGCCGCCTCGCCGAACCGCCGGAGCCGCTGCGCCGCCACCTCCACGGCGGCCTCGTCCCGATCGATCCCGATCAGCCGGCCTCCGGGGGTAATCCGCTCGAGGATCGCCTCGGCGTGCCCCCCGGCCCCCAGCGTGGCGTCCACGTAGACGCCCCCGCGCCGGGGTTGGAGCCAGTACAGCACTTCGTCCAGCAGGACCGGTACGTGCTCCATCGGCGTCAGACGCGCCCCCGACGCCGATCCGCTCAGATGCTCAGGTCCTGCAGCTCACTCGCCAGCGCCGGCGCTTTGGCCTGCACCTCGGCGATGTAGCGCCGCCAGACCGGCAGCGCCCAGATCTCCAGGCGGTTGCCCATGCCCACGACCACCGCCTCGCGCTCGATCTTCGCGTACTCCCGCAGGTGCGGCGGGATTGAGATCCGGCCCTGCCGATCCACCTCGACGTCTTCGGCGCTGCTCAGCATGAAGCGCACGAAGTCGCGTCGGCTCACCGGCAGCTGGCGCAGCTTCTTCTCGTTCTTGGCCCACTCCGCGGGCGCGTACACCGCGACGCAGTCGTCGAGCCCGCGGGTGACCACGACCATCGTGCCGAGGGCGCGGCGGAACGAGGGGGGCAAGACCACGCGGCCCTTGTCGTCCAGGGCATAGTGATGTTCTCCTCTGAACAAGCTCCCCACCGTTCCCCACTTTGTGCCACTTTCTATTCCACTCCTACCCCTGAACTCCTCCTCTCTAGACACGAAAGACACGAAAATCCCGCATCAGACGCGACCATCCCACGCCGGGCGCGGGATGGTGGCATCAACGCAAGATGCAGGGGAACCGGAGCGAAGCGAGCGCTAGATGTGGGAGGGGGCGGCGCTCACCCGCCGAACCAGTCGGCCAGCCGCTCCTGCTCAAACGCGATCTTGCGGCGGTAGGCCTCGGCCGAGGGCGGCGCGATCGTCAGCTGCGGCGCCGGGGCGGCCAGGAACTGCCCCTGGACCATCGTCGCCTCTCCCCCGCCCGTTTCGATGAAGCAGTGGCCGGAGCCGTCGAACGGCGCGGGGCGCGGGCCGCCGCGCAGGTCGGCGACGATCTGCGCGGCGACGACGCGGGCCTGCGCTTCCGCGAACAACCCGGCCTTGGGCAGCGCCATGCCGTTGGCCAGCGGAATCTCCGTGACATCGCCGACGGCGTAGATCCCTTCGACCGACGTGCGCAGCGTGCCGGGATCAACGGCCAGCCACTCGCCGCGCAGCTGCAGCCCGCTCTCCCGGACCACCGCCGGCGGCCGGTGCGGCGGGACGCCGATCAACAGGTCGGCCTCGAGACGCGCGCCGTCTGCGAAGACGAGCGCCGAACCATCCAGGCGCGCCACCGCACGGCTGGGCGTGAAGCCGATGCCCCGGGCGGCCAGCAGCCCCTCCACCTGCGCGCAGTTCCGCGGCCCCACCACGGGCAGCGACATCGGCTGCGGGGTAGTGGTCTCGATGCGGATCTGATCGCGCGTGCCGCGCCGCCGGAACAGATCGTGCAGCAGCATCGCCGCCTCGTAGGGGGCGGGCGGGCACTTGTACGGCACGCCGAGCACGGCGATGACGATCCGCCCGGCGCGGAACTCCGCGATGCGCGCGCTCAGGCGCTCGGCGTCGGCGACCCCGTAGAGGTTGTAGGCCGCCGGCGAGAACCCGGGGACGAGATCGGGCCGCGGCTCCGCGCCCAGGGCGATGATGAGGTAGTCGAAGGCCAGCGTCCCCTGGTCGGTGTGCACCGCGCGGCGCGCGAGGTCGATGCGCTGCGCGGCCGCCTGGCGGACCTCCACCCCCGGCGCGCGCAGGGCCGCCAGCGGACGCTCGCCGTCGCGCCGGGTACCGCGGCCGGTGATCATCCACAGCTTGCGCAGGCCCATCATGAACGTGGGCGCGCGGTCCACGAGGGTGATGGCGTGCTCGCCGTCCAGGGCCCGGCTCAGCTCGACCGCCGCGGTGATGCCGCCGAAGCCCCCGCCCAGGATCACGATCTTCACAGTTCCACCTCCCGCCCCACGTGCTGCGCGCGGGCCCGCGCATAGACGTACGCGGCGGCGGCGACGTCCTCCACCGCCATGCCCAGCGACTTGAACAGGGTGATCTCCTCTGGCCCGGTGCGACCGGCCAGCCGTCCGGCCAGCACCTCGCCGATCTCGCCGGCGATGTGGCGCTCGTCGATGGCCCCTTCCTGCAACGCCAGGAGCAGGTCGCCCGATTCCGCCAGCGCCCCCGCGCGCGAGTCGACGAAGACGCGGCTGCGCGCCACGGCCTCGGCGTCCAGCTCGCGCCAGTCAGGCCGCGGCGCGCCCACCGCGGTCACATGTGCGCCCGGCGCCAGCCAGCGGCCGGCCAGGACGGGCGCGGGGGAAGAGGTGGCGGTCACGACGAGGGTGGCCCCCCGCACCGCTGCCTCCGGCGTGTCGCAGACGCGCGCCGGAAGGGGACTCTCCCGGGCGAGGGCCTCGGCATGCGCCCGGGTGCGCGACCAGATCCGCACCTCGCGCAGCGGCCGGACGCGGCGGAAGGCCTCGAGATGGCTGCGCGCCTGCACGCCCGAGCCCAGGAGCGCCAGCGTGGCGGCGTCCGCGCGGGCCAGCGCCTTCGCCGCGGCGGCGGAAGTGGCGGCGGTGCGCACCTCCGTGATCAGGCGGCCGTCCATGATCGCCAGCATCCGTCCCGTGGCGGGATCCCAGAGGAGGATGGCGGCCATGTGGGTGGGGAGCCCGCGTCCGGCGTTCGGGGGGTAGAAGGTCACGGCCTTCGCCCCGAGGGCGTCCGCCGCGCTCCCCGCCGCCCGCAGGTGCGCCGGCATGAGCCCCAGGTATCCGCCGTGCGGTTCGACGAGGAGCGCCTGGCGGACAGGCTGGCGGACGCGGCCCGCCGAGAAGGCGACCAGCGCCTCCTCCATCAGTCCGATCGCCGCCTCCATCGGCAGCAGCGCGGCCACGTCGGACTCGGTGAGCAGGAGGACCATGGCCTCATCTTTCGACCCGCGCTCGTCCCCTGTCAAGGCCGCCCGCGCGGCGCGGACCGCAGGACCCCCGACGGTTGACGGCGTAGCACTGAGCAACGGCGCGCCATGCAACGGCGGCTCCAGCTCACTATCCTGGGCCACGTCTGGGTCCTCGTCCCCCTCGCCCTGCTCTGGCTGTCCCGGCCAGACTGGCGTGGCCCGATGGCCCCAACGGAGGTGCGGGGTCTGGGCGCGCTGGTCACGGTCGCCACCCTCTACCTGCTGCTCCGGACCTGGCTCACCCTGGCCGGCCGCTTCGGCACGGCGCGGACCTGGCCCTACTTCGACATCGCGTTCGTCGCCGCCGCGCTGTTCGCGCTGCGCAGTCCGACCGATCCGCTCTCGATGATGTACTTCATCCCGCTGGCCTCGGCGGTCGCCTCGCTCGACCGGCGGCACCTCGCCTTCGTCACGGCCGCGGCGGGAGGCAGCTACCTGGTGGTGATCGTCACCGCCCGCACGCCCTGGTCGATCGGCCTGGCGTACCGCGCCGTGTTCGTGTTGCTCATGGCTTCGCTGTACGCCGCGGTGATCCGCCTCGTGACCGAGTACGCCCGCGCCGCGGAGCGGGCGGAGTACCAGACCGCGCTGGCGCGGGAGATCCACGACGGCATCCAGCACTTCCTGGTGACGATGGGCGCGCGGCTGGAGCTGGCTCGCGGCCTGGTGCGGGAGGACCCGGTCCGCGCCGAGCGGATCGTCGGCGAGGAGCGCGCCACCCTGCGCGCGGCCGCCGATGAACTGCGCTACCTCGTGCGTCGGCTGCGCGCCGCGCCGGGGATGGATCTCGCGGCGGCGTTGCGCGGCCAGCTCGCGGCTAGCGCCGGGCGCTGGCCCTTCGCCCTTGAGATCGCCGTACCGGAGCAGCTGCCGCGTCTGCGCGCGGACGCGGAGCATGCCCTGCTGCGCGCCATCCAGGAAGGGCTGACCAACGCCGCCAAGCACGCCGAGGCGGCGACGGTGGAGGTTGCCGTGACCGTGAGCGGCGGCGAAGTGCGCTGCCAGGTCCGGGACGACGGGGTGGGCTTCGCGCCGGGCGGCGCCGCGGAGGGCGGCCTGCAGGGCCTCCGGGCGCGGGTGCGCGAGGCGGGAGGCCGTCTGGAGGTGGCAAGCCGGCCCGGCGGCGGCACCACCCTCACCGTGGCCTTCCCGCTGCCGGTGGGCGCGCGGCCGTGATCCGCCTGCTGGTCGTCGAGGACGAGGGCATCCTGCGCACCACGCTCGCCGAGCTGCTCGGGCGCATCCCCGAGTTGCAGGTGGTGGCGAGCGCCGCCAACGGCCGCGACGCGCTGATCGAGGCCCTCGCCCACCGCCCCGACGTCATCCTCACCGATCTCAAGATGCCGGTGATGGACGGCATCGAGCTGACCCGGGCGGTGCGCGAGCAGCTGCCGCAGAGCGCGGTGGTCGTGCTCACCGCCTTCGACGACGACGACAACCTCTTCGCCGCCCTGAAGGCCGGCGCCCTGGGCTACGTCTTCAAGGACGCGTCGCTGGAGGAGATCGTGGCGGCGGTGCGCGCGGCCCACCGCGGCGAGGGGTTCCTCTCCTCGGGCCTTGTCGGCCGGGTGATCCGCGAGTTCGGGCGCCTGGACCAGATGGCGCGCGGACAGCGGCGGCTGTTCGCCCACCTCACCCGGCGGGAGCTCGAGGTGCTCGACCTACTGGCCTCCGGGCTGCGCAACCGGCAGATCGCACACCGGCTGGCGCTCTCCGAGAAGACCGTGCGGAACCACATCAGCGCCATCCTGGGCAAGCTCCAGGCCAACGACCGCACGGAGGCGGCGTTGATCGCCTCTCGCCACGGGTTGGGCCGCCCGCCGGCGGCGCCGTCCTGAGGCTCGCGGCGGATGCGCGTCCCGGCGGCGTCCCGAAGTCCTGGGACACGTTTCCAGGCCCAACTGGGACGGCAGGCGGATGGCAGCAGGGCCGTCATGCCGTAGGCTGGGACCACAGATGTGGAGGGATCGGCCATGGAGACGCTGACCGAGCTTTTCGAACACATCGTCCGGGCCAACCCGCCCGGTCGCGAGATCCTGCGCATCCGCGCCGGGCGGGAGTGGCGCACCTTCACCACCCGCCGCTTCGAGGAGGCGGTGCGGGCAGCCGCCGGTCGCCTGACGCACCTGGGCGTCCGCGCCGGCGACCGCGTCGCCCTGTTCTGCGAGAACCGGCCGGAGTGGCACATCGTGGACTTCGCCTGCCACCTCATCGGCGCCGTGCTCGTGCCCCTCTATCCCTCGGTCCCCGCCTCCACGGTGGCGTACGTGGTCACGGACGCGGGAGCGAAAGCCCTGCTGGTCTCGGGCAGGGAGCGGGCGGCGACCGCCCGCGCGGCCCTCGCCGAGAGACCCGGCGTCCGCCTCCTCGGGATCGACCCCGACACCGGGCTTGAGCCCTTCGCCGACGTCCCGGTCGAACCGCCGGCCCTGGTCCCGCCCCGACCGGACGACCTGGCCAGCCTGATCTACACCTCGGGCACGACCGGCGACCCCAAGGGCGTCATGCTCACCCACCGGAACTTCGCCGTGCAGCTCGTGGCGATCAAGGAGATGTTCCCGATCACCGAGCGCGACGAGGTGCTGTCGTTCCTGCCGCTGGCGCACGTCTTCCAGCGCATTCTGGACTACGTCTTCCTGTTCCGGCGCTGCCGCATCACCTACGTCGAGGCGGTGGAGAAGGCCGCCCCCATGCTCCCTCTGGTGCGCCCGACGATCATGGCCTCCGTGCCCCGCGTCTACGAGCGGGCCTACGTGCAGATCATGGCCCGCGCGCAGAAGGAGCCGCGCCTGCGGCGGCTGCTCACCTGGGCGATGCGGGTCGGCCGCCGGGTGAAGGAGGAGGAGTGGCGGGGCCGGCGGGCGCCGCTCGGCGCCCGGCTGCAGTACGCCCTGGCCCGGCGCGTGGTCTTCCGGAGGGTGATGCAGCGGTTCGGCGGACGCCTGCGCTTCACCGTCTCCGGCGGCGCGCCGCTGGCCCGCGAGATCGCGGAGTTCTTCGACATCGTGGGGCTGCCGCTGCTGAACGGCTACGGCCTCACGGAGAGCGCGCCGGTGATCGCCGTGAACCGCCTGGAGACGAACCGGCTGGGATCGGTGGGGCCGATCGCGCCGTGGGCGGAGGTGCGGATCGCCCCCGACGGCGAGATCCTGGCGCGGGGCCCCAACATCATGCGGGGCTACTGGGGGCAGCCCGAGGCGACGCGCGAGGCGATCGACGCGGAGGGGTGGCTGCACACCGGCGACATCGGCCACCTGGACGCGGATGGCTTCCTCTATATCACCGACCGGAAGAAGGACATCCTGGTCACGGCCGGCGGGAAGAACGTCGCGCCTCAGCCGATCGAGGCGCAGCTGGCGACCAGTCCCTACATCGCCCACGCCGTGGCGATCGGCGACAACTACCCCTACGTCACCGCCCTGATCGCGCCCAACTTCGAGGCCCTGGAGAGCTACTTCAAGGAGCAGGGGATTAACGGGCAGAGCCGCGCCGAGCTGGCCGCCCACCCCGTGACCGAGTCGCTCCTCGCGGCGACGGTCAAGGAGGTCAACGCGCATCTGGCCTCCTACGAGCGCATCCGCCGCTTCACCGTGCTGCCCACGGAGTTCAGCCAGGCGACGGGAGAGATCACGCCCTCGCTCAAGGTGCGGCGCAAGATCGTCGCTCAGCGCTACCGCCGGCAGATCGAGGAGATGTACCTGAAGACCCACCGCACCCAGGAGTACGGGCTGGACGACTGATGCTCGCGATCGCGGGCGGCCCTGAGCGCGCGCCGGGGGACGTCGGGGATCCCCTCGTCCCGCTCCGCCCCGGGCAGGCCGCGCCGGTCCGGGCCGAGCCATGAACGTGCCCCAGGGGTGGCGCGACCGGCTGGCCGACGCGGCGATCTGGGTCTTCGCCCTCGTCGCCGTGGCGATGTTCCGGCTGGTGGACGCCACATTGGACGTGCGCGTCTTCGGCTACGAGCACCTCGGGCCGCTGCTCCGCGCCCGGCGGCGGCTGCTCGTCGTCGTCTGGCACGGCCGGGGTTTGCTCCCGGTCTTCTTCCTGCAGGGCCTGCCGCTGGTGGTGTACTCCAGCCACGCCCGGCAGGGCGCCATCCCGCCGCTCTCACGCGCCATCCGGCGACTGACGCTGGCTTCCCTCGCCCACCTCGGCTATCAGGTCCTGGACGCGGCCAGGTTCAGCAGCGAGTCGCGAGGCGTGATTCGCTTCCTGCAGCACCTGGCCCAGGGGCATGGCGGCGTGATCGCCGCTGACGGGCCGGGAGGGCCGATGTTCCGCGCCAAGCCCGGCGCCGCCTTCCTGGCCAAGAAGAGCGGGGTCGCCCTGGTGCCCGTCGGCGCCGCCTTCCGCGACGCGATCGCCCTCGACTCCTGGGACCGCTTCGAGATCCCGCGCGTCTTCACGAAGGCCGTGCTCACGGTGGGAGAGGCGATCGAGGTGCCCGAGGAGATCGACGACGCCGGCCTGCAGGCGCTGTCGCAGCGCCTCGAGGGGGCGCTGAACGACCTCACGGCCGCAGCGGAGCTGGAGGCCTTCGCCCGACCGGCATTGCGTCCCACGCCGCCGCTAGAAGTGCCGTAGGATCCAGAGCACGGCCACGCCCAGCGCGGCGAGCAGACCCAGCACCAGCAGCGGGAAGATCAGGAACCACAGCGGCGAGGTGGCGCGCCAGGCGATCCCGATCAGCCCGGCGAACAGCAGCGCGCCGGCGAGCGCCGTCAGCCCGGCGCCGCGCCCGGTGAGCAGCGGCGTGCGCGGCGCGGTCACGGCGCGCCCCGGCGCAGCTCGGCGACCTCGTGGCGCAACGCGGCGATGACCTCTTCGTAGGACTGCAGGATGCGCGCCTGCCGCTGGAACCGCATCGCCAGATAGCCAGCGTACAACGCGAGGCCCCAGAAGGCGAAGATCTTCACGGCCTCGATCGTCAGGTCCCCCTCCGGCCGGTCCAGGGCGAGCAGCGCCGCGTACATCACGTTGAACCCCGTCGCCACGTAGAGCGCCATGCCCATCCCGTAGCGGAAGCTGTTGCTGACCAGGACGATGAAGTAGGCGAGGAAGAAGACGCTGCGGCTGCCGCCGGTGACGGCGACGAGGATGGAGATCAGCCCCAGGTCGGTGGCCGTGGTGACGTACTTCAGCCAGGGCGGCGCGCTCCGGCGCAACACCGCGGTGTAGGCCAGGTTAAGGAGCGCGAGCGCCGCGGTGAGGCCGACGATCGTGGACCAGCCCGCCGCGACCTGGCCGCGGCTCTTCAGGTAGGCCACCGCGCCGAAGAGCGCCGCGCCGACGATCCAGCGCACGACGACCTTGCTGCGCTCAATCTCCCGCTCCATCGCCGCCCCCCTCCCCCGCCCCGTCCCCGGGATCCCCGCCCGGCTGGTGGCGCCGCAGGAACGCCGTCACCTCCCGGTAGAGCAGCAGCCGGTCGCGGTCGAGCGTGGCGACATGGCCCGAGCGCGGCAGCCACAGCACCGCTCCCCCGGTGGCCAGCGCGATCTCCCGCGCGCTCTCCCGCGGGATGACCCAGTCGCGGCGCCCTTGCGCGATCAGCACCGGCGCGCGGACGCGCGGCAGCTCGCGGCGCATCACTTCCAGGAGCCGCTCCACCTCCACGGCGGCGCGCAGGGGGATGCGCCGCGCCGGCGACCGGTACCGCCGCATCGCCCGCTCGCGGGGCCCCAGCTTCATGAGCACGGGCACGTAGGGCACCAGCCGCGCCGCGACGCGCGTCGCCCGGGCGATCAGCCGCTTCATCCGCAGCGGGGTGGAGATGGCCACCACCGCGGCGGGCCGCGCGGTGGCGCCGAGCACGAGGGCCACTGCTCCACCCATGGACAGCCCGATCACCGCGACGCTGTCGCAGCGGCGCGCCACCTCGTCGTAGGCCGCCCGGCCCGAGGCCAGCCAGTCCTCCGCCGTCGTGCGGGCCAGCTCGGCCAGCGAAGTGTGCCCGGCCAGCTGGGCCACCGCCACCGTCCAGCCCGCCGCAGCGAGCGTCTCGGCCAGCGGCACCATCTCGAGCGGCGAACCGGAGAAGCCGTGCAGGAGGAGGCAGCCATCCCTACCCCCGGCGGTCCACCGCGAGATCGTCCCCGACGGCATCACTGAGGACTACGACGCGTCGCTGGACCGTTCCCCCGAACGCCGCGGGGCATCGCACCCCGCGCCAGGCGACCCGCGCCGGCGGCCTCCGACGCGGGTCCGCCGCCGATCCCGAAGGCGAACGGTGGGGCAAGGAGAGACCGCCGGGGCGCGCGAACCTATTTCAGAATTTCACCACGCGGGAGGGAGTTGTCAAATGCGCGTTGGCACCATCATCGCCATCGTCCTCGTGGTCGCCATCGGGAGCCTGGCGGGAGCGGGGTTCGCTCAGGAGCCCGGCGTCGTCCGGATCGCCATCACGCGGGACGAGGGCCACCTGAACCCCTACACCTATCAGAGCGGCTACCCCGGCTGGAACCTCATGACGCTGGTCTACGACCCGCTCTTCTACCCCGACGAGAACAACGAGCCGATCCCCTGGCTGGTGCGCCAGGCCCGGGTCACGCCGGACGGCCGCACCTGGACGCTGACGCTCCATCCGAACATCCGCTGGCATGACGGGCGGCCACTCACCTCGGACGACGTGAAGTTCACCTTCGAGTTCGCATCGCGCGTCACGCACTCCCGGTGGACGCCGACGACGCGGAACATCGAGGCGATCGAGACGCCGAACGCGCAGACCGTCGTCTTCCGCCTGCGGCAGGCCGACGCCGGGTTCCGGCTCCGGACGCTCGCCGACGTGCCCATCCTGCCCCGGCACCTCTGGGAGTCCGTGCGGGACGTGGCCCAGGCCCGGGCCTTCACGAACACGATCGGCAGCGGGCCCTTCCGCGTGGCCGAGGTGCGGGCGGACCAGTTCTACCGGCTCACCGCCAACCCCGACTACTTCGCGGGACGGGTCAAGGTGCGGGAGCTCGTCCTGCCCATCATCCGGGACGCCACGGTCTCGTTCACGGCCCTGCAGGCCGGGCAGATCGACGCCAACGTGCGCACGCTGAGCCCGGAGCTGGTGGCGCAGTTCGAGCGGGCCCCGGGTGTGAAGGTCGTGCGGGGACCGGGCTTCGCCTCGACGATCCTGCAGTTCAACCTTGAGCACCCGCTGCTCCAGGACGTCCGGCTGCGCCGGGCCATCGCCAACGCGGTGAACACGACGCTGCTGAACCGCCTGCTGACGCTGGGGTACGCCGTGATCGGCTCGCCGGGCTACATCCATCCCGATTCGCCCTTCTACGCGCCGGGGCTGCGCTTTGCGCCGGACAAGAGCCGGGCGATCAGCATCCTGAACGAGGCGGGCTATCGCGATCGGTCGGGGGACGGCGTCCGGGAGGCCCCCGACGGCACGCCCCTGCGCTTCACGCTGCTCACCCTCGCCGGCAACCCCGTGCGGATCCGCGGCGCGGAGCTCATCCGCACCTGGCTGCGCGACATCGGCATCGCCGTCACGGTGCGCGTGCAGGAGGATGCGGCGATCATCGATCAGGTCTGGCCAGAGTTCGACGTCTGCAAGGGCCGGCGGTTCGACATGGCGATCTTCGGCTGGTCCGCGCCCGTGATGTCACGCCCCACGGCGCTGGTCGACCTCTTCCACTCGGACTGCCGGATCGGCACGATCAACATCGGCGGCTACAAGAACGCAGAAATCGACCGCCTCGGGCAGGAGCTGCTCACGACGGTCGACGTCAGTCGGCAGAAGCAGCTCGCCGCCCAGATGCAGCGCCTCATCGCGCAGGACCTGCCCGTGCACGTCCTGTTCTACCTGGACACGATCATGGCCTACCGGCCGGCGGCGTACGACGGCTGGGTCTTCCAGAAGGGCCAGGGCATCATGACGAAGCTGTCGTTCGTGGATCGTCCCCGGTAGGCGATGGTGCGGTTCCTGGCGGGCAAGGGCGGACAGTACGCCCTGGTCCTGCTCGTTGCCGTGACGCTCAACTTCCTCCTGCCGCGGCTGATGCCCGGCAGCCCCCTCGTCTTCCTGGCGGGGGAGGACGCGGGGTTCCTCGCGGATGACCAGCGCGCGGCGCTCATCCGCGCCTTCGGCCTCGACCAGCCGCTGTGGCGGCAGTACCTCCGCTACCTGGGAGGGCTGGTCCGGGGCGACTTCGGGTTCTCGTTCGCGCGCGGCCGGCCGATCGCTGAGATCATCCTCGACCGGCTGCCGTGGACGCTGCTCCTCGTGGGCGTCTCGCTGCTCTTCGCGACGCTGGCCGGCGTGGCCTGGGGAACCCTGGCCGCCTGGCGGCGGGGGTCCCGCGCCGACATCGGCTCGCTGGGGATCGCCATGTTCTTCGAATCCACCCCCTCGTTCTGGCTGGCGATGATCTTCATCGCCGTCTTCGCGGCCGGGCTCGGCTGGTTCCCGATCTTCGGCGCCAGGACGGCGGCCCTCGCCCTGAGCGGGTGGGCCGCGGCCCGGGACATCGCCACGCACGCCGCCCTCCCGATCGCCACGCTGACCCTGGTCACCATCCCGGGGATGTTCCTCATCATGCGCTACTCGATGCTCGCCGTCCTGGGGGAGCAGTACATCGCCACCGCCCGGGCCAAAGGGGTCACCGAGCGGCGGGTCATGTTCGGGCACGCCATGCGCAACGCCCTGCTGCCGGTGTTCACCGTCTTCATGCTCAACCTGGGCTATGTCGTCAGCGGCGCCACGGTCGTGGAGACCGTGTTCTCCTACCCCGGCGTGGGCCGGCTGCTCTTCGAGGCCGTCCTGGCGCGGGACTACCCGGTCATGCAGGCCACCTTCTTCATCCTGGCCGTCACCGTGATCACGGCCAACGTCGCCGCAGACCTGCTGTATCCCCTGATCGACCCGCGGGTGCGGCGTGGCCCCTGACCCCAGCGAGGCGGTGGAGATCCCCGTCGGCGCGCCCGCCGCGGCGGCCGCCCCGGCCGGACCAGAGCGCGTCGCCACCCCCCGCCCCCGGCGGCGGGTGCGCCTCGGGTTCATCGGCAGCCTGGGCGCGGCGCTGTTGGCCTTGCTGATCGGCGCGGCCGTCCTGGCTCCCTGGATCACGCCCTACGACCCGGAGGCCACCACCGGAGCTCCCCTCGAACCGCCGTCGCGCCGGCACCCGCTGGGGACCAACGACATCGGACAGGATATCCTCAGCGAACTGATCTTCGGCGTCCGCATCTCGCTGAGCATCGGGTTCTTCGCCGCGGCGGTGGCCATCACCATCGGCACCCTCGTCGGACTGCTCGCCGGATACTTCGGGCGGTGGGTGGACACCGTGCTGATGCGGCTCGTCGACGTGGTGCTGGTGCTGCCGTTCCTGCCGCTGGTGATCCTGCTGGCCGCCTACCTGGGACCGTCGTTCTGGAACATCATCCTGGTCATCGGACTGCTGGTCTGGGCGCGCCCGGCGCGCGTCATCCGGTCGCAGGTGCTGCTCCTGCGCTCGCTGGACTATGTCGATGCGGCCCGGGCGCTGGGCGTCTCCACGGGACGCATCCTGCGGCGGCACGTCCTCCCAGGCGTGCTCTCGCTCTCCCTGGCGCAGTTCATCCTGGCCGCGAGCAACGCCATCCTGATCGAAGCCTCGCTCTCCTTCCTCGGGCTGGGCGATCCGACGGCGAAATCCTGGGGCTCGATGCTGTACTACGCGCAGGTGCGCAGCGCGTTCCTCAGCGGGGCCTGGCCCTGGTGGGTCCTGCCCCCCGGGATGATGATCACCGCCGCGGTCCTGGGCTTCACCTTCACGGGCTTCGCCCTGGAAGGCATCCTGTATCCCCGGCTGCGTCGATGAGCGCGGCCCCGGGCGTCGCGCGCCCGTCGTACCGGACGCTGCTGGCCGCGCATCCGGCGTTCCGCAATCTGTTCCTCGGTCAGACCATCTCGCGCCTGGGAGACGCCGTCGACGACATCGCGGTGATCTGGCTGGTGCTCCAGGTCACCGGATCGGCGCTGGCGACCGCCACCACCCTGGCGTTCCAGATCCTCCCCACCCTCCTCTTCGGCCTCCTCGCCGGCGCGCTGGTGGACCGCTGGGATCGGCGCCGCGCCATGGTCGCCATGGACCTCGTCCGGGCCGGCATCGTCCTGGCGATCCCGATCCTGCGCGGTCAGGGCCTCCTCACCCTGCCCCTCCTCTACCTCCTGGTCTTCGGGTTGGGCGTGGGCTCGCAGGTGTTCCGGCCGGCGCTGCGGGCGAGCCTGCCGAACCTCGTCCCCGCAGCCGGGCTGATGGGCGCGAACTCCCTGCTCGAGGTGACCCGGCAGCTGGGCGGCATCGTGGGGCCCGGCCTCGCAGGTCTGCTGATCGCCACGGTGGGCATCGACACACTCTTCTACCTTGACGCCGCGACCTATGCCGTATCCGCGCTCCTCATCGCGCTGGCGCGCATCCCGGGGGCCCCCGCGCGCCCGACCGGGAACAGGATCACCGTCGGAAGGGACATCCTCGAGGGGATCCGATACCTGGTGCGGGCTCGGGCGATCTTCCTGCTGGCCCTGCTGGGGATCCTGTCGCACCTGTACTGGGCGGCGATGCCGCTGATCTCGCCCGTGCTGGCCGAGCGCGTCCTGGGCGTGGGGGCGGCGGGCTACGGCGTCCTCGTCTCCGGCCTCAACGCCGGCATGGTGGCCAGCGGCCTGGCGATCGGCCTGCTCCCTCGAACCGTGGGGCGCGGTCGGCTCATCGTCCTCGGCTATTGGGGGATGGGACTGACCGCCGGATTGCTCGCCCTGACGACGACGCTGTGGCAGGCCGCGGTCGTCCTGGCGCTCTCCGGGGCGCTCGCCATGCTCACGGTCGTCCCATTCTTCGCCCTGCTGCAGGAGCGTGTTCCCGATGAGTTCCGGGGGCGGGTTTTCGCCACGGACGAGACGCTGGAACACGCCGTCCTGCCGCCGTTCTACGCCCTGACCGGCTGGTTGCTCGACACCCGCGGCGTCCCGTTCGTCCTGTTCTTCGTCGGAGCGGGGCTCGCTGCCGTCGGGCTGCTGGCGCTCCTCCGCCCCGAGGTCCGAGAGGCCGCGTAGACTCCGCGCCAGCTCACCGTTCAGCCGGCCTCAGCCAGCGGCCCGAGGCGGATCTTCCCCAGGCCTGTCCCGCTGAAGCGGGACACTTTTCACCCCCGCCCGGGACGATGGCCCGATGGCGTCCGCGCCTCCCTCCGCTACGCTGGGCGCGACAGAGGTGCCATTCGGGGGAGGAGTTGCGATGAGACAGCTGGTCCTGCTCCTGCTCAGCGGGCTGCTTGCGGTCGCCACCGTCCCGCTGCACGCGCAGAGCACGTCGCCGCCGTACCTCGAGGCCAAGCGCGGCGTAGTCCTGATCGACACCGGCGCTGGGATCGGCACGGGCTTCGTCATCTCACCGTCGATGATCGCGACCGCCTGTCACGTGGTGCGCGGCGCCGCCGCGATCCAGGTCCAGTTCTGGTTCTCCGGCCAGCGGGCGAGCGGGCGCCTCGTGGTGTGCAACGAGCGTCATGACGTCGGCGTGATCGCCGCCGCCGTTCCGGAGGGCGCCGCCATCTTACCGTTCGCCGAGCGCATCCCGGCGCAGGGCGACCGTGTCTGGGTCTGGGGATACCCGCTCGGCACGCGCATCGCCGCCGAGCCCTCGCTCGCCTCCGGCATCGTCAGCGCCGTCAGCGCGGCGGAGGGCACCTTCGCCGTCGACGTCAGCGGCGGGCCGGGCAACAGCGGCGGCCCGGTCCTCGATGACGACGGTCGCGTGGTCGGCATCCTCCTGGGAGATTGGACCGACCGGCGTCAGGGCTCTACTGGATTCAAGCACGCCGTGGTCTCCGCCACCGTGACCCCGCTGCTCTCCGGAGTAGCCTCCGCCGCCCCGCCGACCGACCCCGCCGCCACGGCGGCGGCCGAACAGGCGGCGATCCGCCCCGGCAGCGGCATCGGGCCGGTGCGGCTGGAGATGACGCCGGCCCAGGTCGAGGCGGCGCTCAGCGTTCCACCCTCGCGGCGCCTGAGCAACGGCTGGATGGAGTGGGAGGGGCGCGCGCTATGGGTCTACTTCGCCAGCGGCCGGGCGGTCATGATCGACACTGAGGACCGCACCCTCGCCACGCCCGAAGGCATCCGCGTGGGCTCGACGGATACCGACCTGATCCGGGCCTACGGTGCGCCGACCTGCTCGTCCGTCCGCGATTTACGCGGCCAGGCCTACCTGGGCTGGTACTACAGCGGCCTGTTCGTCTTCCTGAAGGGCTCGCCGCGCCAGGTCTTCGGCATCCGTGTGATCGCCGCCACGGCGGCGGACCGCGTCTGCCGGTGACCATCGCCGCGGCGCGACCGGATGCCAGCCGGCGTCAATGTGGAAGCGACTGTCGGTGTCCTCCGGCGGCGATGACCCCGTCGCCGCCGGCGCGCCGGCTGGCCATCCGCGAGGCCCCTGCGCATGCGCTGTGCTACTGTGCCGATCGTGAACATCACAGGCAGCAGGGCGTCGTTGCCGGCTGCGCTCGACTCCGGGGAAGACGCGCCCGCTCCTCTCGTCGCGGGAGGTGGCGGACGCGCAGGACGACCGCCGCTCAGCGTCAGACGCCACAAGCGCCTCGACAATCACTCTTCCGCCGCAGGTCGGCGCGACGCGTCGAGGAACACCACCTGGTCGGCGACGACCTCCGCGGTCGTCCGCCAGGTGCCGTCGCCGCCCGCCAGTTAGCGCCAGGCGACGACGTTGATGAAGTCCGCCTCCCCCTCGCCGTCGCTTCTCACGTAGGGCGTCGGCCCGGCCAGGACGAACCACGCCCGGGCCACCCCTTCCCCCGTCATCCGCAGGTCGGGGTCCCGAGCAACGCGAACTCACGGTACCCCCTCCGTGAAGATTCCCCTGCCAGCGCCCGCCCGGACCCAGGAACCATGGCGTCACGACGGTCAGGACTTTCTCATTGAATCCGGTGCAGCGCGGCCAGGATTCGTCTCGCGTTCATGCCAAAGTCGATATCGACCCGTTGTGCGCGCACGATGCCCGCGGCATCGATAACCGCCCACCCGACCAGTCCGCCCATAGGGCGACCCTGCCCGGCGAGATCGTAGGTCTTCGCGGCCGTGTACTGGGGATCAAGGAGGATGGGGACGGTGATACCAGTCCGGGCTCGAACCTGCCGCGAGTTCTCCGGCGTATCGGGGTTGATGACGTAGATGCTGGCTATCTCCTGGAGTTGCGCGACGTTGGGCCCCAGCTTCACGAGCTGGTCAACGCAGCGCGCTCAGAACAATCCCATGTGGAAGATGAGCACCGTTGGCCGCCCACGCTCCGGCACAGTGCGCACTCGGCCGTCCGCATCCGGAAACCGCAGCCCCGGCGCGGGCTTCCCCACCAAGGTCGTGATCACGCCCTCGGCTTCTGCGCCTTGTTCGGGCGCCAACGCATTCCATCCTAGCCATGCGACCAGAGCAACGACCGCGAGGCCGGCAGCGATCCACCAGCTGGTTTCACTTCTCCCTCTGCCCGTTGGGCGGCGTGGCATGACCGTTCCCCCTACCTAGACATCCTGCGTGCCCCTGGCAAAGTGGCACTTACGGGAATCAGCTATCAATCCTCCCGGAGTGGTGGTTCACATACACAGCACAGGAACACCTTCGTACTCAGCGCTGACGGAGGAGGCGGGAAGAGTTGGCCAGGATCCCGAGGTCCGGCAGTGACTGGGCGGCGGCAGCAAAGATCGGCGGGAGAAACCCCAGCGCAGCGAGCGAGAGACCCGCGAGATTGTACACGGCCGTGAAGGCGATGTTGAGCATGACCACGCGCATCGTCCGTCGGGCAATTCTGAACACCGCCGGCACGAGCATCCAATCGTCGCGCATCAAGCCGACATGCGCCGCCTCCAGCGCGAGATCCGTTCCCGCCGCACCCATGGCGATCCCGACATCAGCCTGGGCGAGGGCGGGAGCGTCGTTGACCCCGTCCCCGACCATGACCACGGTGTGTCCCTGAGCCTGATAGGCTTTCACCACGGCGATCTTGTCCTCCGGCAACAGCCGGGCGCGGTACGGGATGCCGAGCGGCTCGGCGAGGCCGCCAGCCGCCTGTTCATGGTCTCCGGTCAGGAGCTCGATGTGCCGGACACCAAGCGCGCGCAAGGCGGCTAGTGCTCCCGGCACTTCGGGGCGCATGGTGTCCGCAGCTGCAAGGATGCCGATCGCCTGCTCATCCCGAGACACGAGCATCGTCGTGTTACCCGCGGCCTCGAGGGTGTCCAGTACGCGAGGCCTCGCGGCACCGGTCACGGCTCGACCGCCGCTCACCATGATCTGACTCCCGTTGATCCGGGCGCGAACGCCAACCCCGGGGAGGGCCTCGAAGTGCTCGGGGCGACCGAGCGGGATCTTCCGCTCCTGCGCGGCCGCCCGCACGGCTTCAGCGAGGGGGTGTTCCGAGTAGCGTTCCGCCGTTCCGGCGAGCGCGAGCACCTCCTCCGGCGTCGTCCCGTTAAGCGGGACGATGTCGATGATCCGGGGGCGGCCCAGCGTCAGCGTCCCGGTCTTGTCGATGAGCACGACGTCCGCTCTGGCGAGGGACTCCAGGTAGCGGCCTCCCTTGATCAGCAGCCCTCGCTTCGCACCAGCGCCGATCGAAGCCAGCATCGCGATGGGTGTGGCCAGGGCAAAGGAGCAGGAGCAGGCCACCACCAGGACCGCGGCGGCGGCCAGCGGATCGCGCCGGATCAGCAGGGTGAGCGCGCCGATCGCCGCGACCACCGGCAGGTAGTGCCCGGCGAAGCGATCGGCGGCCCGCTGCACATCGGCGCGATTGGCTTCTGCCTCTTCCACCAGTTTGATGACGCGTCCGAAGGTGCTGTCCCGGCCTGCGTGCGTGGTGCGGACGCGGAGGCTTCCCGTGCGCGCCAGGGTGGCGGCGAACACCCGGCTCCCCGGCCCAACTTCCGCGGGCATCGACTCCCCGGTGATGGCCGACTGGTCGATGGTCGCCTCGCCTGAGACGACCTCACCGTCCACCGGTATCTTCTCGCCCGGACGGACCACGACGACGTCACCCTGACGGACGTCCGCCGCGGGGATTTCAACATCGGTACCATCACGCTCAACGCGGGCAGTCTGAGGGGCCATCGCGGCGAGGTTCCGCGCCGCGCGGCGCGCGCGATCGGTCGTGAACCATTCCGCGTAATCCCCAATCCGCATAAAGAAGACCACGACCGCTGCCGTGGGCCATTCGCCGACGGCCACCGCGGCCGCGACGCCGACCGACATCAAGGTGTGGGCCATGACCTGCCGCCTGCGGGCTGCCAGGAGGACCTTGCGAAAGACCGGGAAGCCGCCGGCTAGCACCAGGATGAGCCAGATCGGCCACGGCACCCGATCCGTGAGCGTTTCAAAGAGCCCCAGCCATTCGCCCAGCACGACGACGAACAGCACGGCCCCGAACACGACCCCGAGGAGGGCCAGGACTTGGCGGCTCACGTTTCCGACCAGCTTCCCTGACGGCGGAGCATCGGGGAGGGACACGGAGTATCCTGCGGCTTCTACCGCCTTTCGGATCGCAGCCAGATCCATCTGCGGGGAGCCCAGCTCGACGACGGCCTTCTCTGCAGCCAGCCGCACGTCCACCGAGACGATACCTGGCACGCCAGCGATGGCCTGCTGCACGTGCCTCGCGCAATCCGCGCAGTCCATTCCCTGGATCGGGACCTCGACCGTCGTCCGCCGTGTCATCGGCGCCCTCTCCCGGCCTTCGGGGCCCCGTAGCGCGTGCACTCGTACACGCCTCTGGCCACATCGGCAAGCAGTTCGTCGCCCAGCCGGAGCAGCATCGAGACGCGCCGGTCGCTGATCTGATAGCGTACGTACCGTCCGTCCTGCTCACGGACCACGAGTCCGCAGTCGTGGAGGCACGCCAGGTGGCTTGACGCATTGGGCTGGCTGAGCCCCGTGGCCTCGACGATTTCCCCCACCGTCATCGGCCGGGCGCGCAGCGCGTCGAGGATCGCCAGACGGGATGGGTCGGCGAACCCCCGAAACAACTTGGCCTTGACCGTAATCCCTTCCGGGCGGGCTATGGTGAGCATCGCAGGATCCCCTCCCGAGAGACGCGGCTAACGTATAAGGACATCGTTATATATTAATATATCAGGCATGCAGAGGAGGACAAGCAATTGCAGGGCAGGGGCGCCATTTCGGCGCCCCTGCCCTGCTTGCCAGCATCGGCCCCGGCCGGGCTACGTCAGCGCTTAAAGACGAACCGCATCAACGGCCCCTGCGCGTGTGCTGATTCGCCCGGCTGCCGCGCCTTGATGTACATGTCACATCCCGCCCAGACAGGTGGGCACAGAGATCCGCACAAGACGATAGGGCGCGTCGCCGGGTGACGTCAGAGAAGATCGACGCCCAAACGCAGGCCTGGCCTACGTTTTGGGTGTCAACATTCGTGGCGGGGGGGGAATTTGAACCACCGTCTTTTGGGCGATGAGCCTGACGAGCCAGCTGCTCCCTGGCTGACCTCCTACTCTTCCGCCGCAGGTCGGCGCGGCGCGTCGAGGAACACCACCTGGTCGGCGACGACCTCCGCGGTCGTCCGCCAGGTGCCGTCGCCGTTCTCCTGGCTGAACACCTGCAGCCGTCCTGTGATCCCGGCCAGCCGCCCTTTGGTCAGGTGCTCCCCGACCACTCCCGCCAGCTGGCGCCAGGCGACGACGTTGATGAAGTCCGCCTCCCGCTCGCCGTCGCTTCTCACGTAGGGCCTCGGCACGGCCAGGACGAACCACGCCCGGGCCACCCCTTCCCCCGTCATCCGCAGGTCGGGGTCCCGAGCAAGCCGTCCTACGAGCGTGATGTGGTTGATCCCCCGCCCACCCCCGCTCCGTGACGGTTCCTCGCGCGGGCTCTCGGTCGATGGGGCTTCCTCGTGCCGCGCGTCCTCATTCGGGCGTCCGTGCGGTGTTCCAGTCCTGGCCTCTCGCGACATCGCCGTCTCCCTTCTCCTCCCTGCGCCACCCTAGGGCACGACGGCCGCGGCAGCAATGCCGCAGGTGGGTCAGCCTGCTGCGCCGTCCCGCAGGGTCTCCTCGCGCGGGGTGCGAAGACGGCATCGAGATGGGCGCCTCCTCGCCCTGATCATCGCCCTCATCGCGGCGGCTGCCGCGGGCGCAGCACGAGGAGCTGCGCGGGACCGACGACCTGGCGGGACTGCGCGGGTTCCTGCTGCGCGCGGATCCGGCACCCTCGACGCCGCGCGGAGCGGCGTGCGCCGGCATCCGATGGGCCGCGGGGCGGAAAGTGAAAGCGGGGAAGCGATGATCGCTTCCCCGCTCATATACTCCCGGCACCGACCTACTCTCCCGTACCGTTACCAGTACAGTACCATCGGCCCTGGAGGGCTTAACTTCCGTGTTCGGAATGGGAACGGGTGTGGCCCCTCCGGCATAGGCACCGGGAACCTTCGGATCGATGACTCCGGCCGCCCCCGCGAGTCGGGCGGCACGCGCGATGTCGAGGGTCAAGGGGGCTGGGGCATGAGCCCCGAGGGCATCGCCCCTGGACCGCGAACCTTGACCGCTTCGACATCACTCCTTCTGGTGCGCAGGCTCCACACAGCTACTCCTAAGGAGGTCTCAAGCCCTCGCCCGATTAGTACCGGTCGGCTCAACGCCTCACGGCGCTTACACCTCCGGCCTATCAACCAGGTCGTCAACCTGGGGGCTTACCCGGTTCACCCGGTGGGTGGTCTGATCTTGGGGTGGGCTTCGCGCTTAGATGCTTTCAGCGCTTATCCCGTCCGGACATAGGTACCCGGCACGTGCCCTTGGCAGGACAACCGGTACACCAGAGGTCCGTTCACTCCGGTCCTCTCGTACTAGGAGCAAATCCCCTCAAACCACCTGCGCCCGCAGTGGATAGGGACCGAACTGTCTCACGACGTTCTGAACCCAGCTCACGTACCGCTTTAATGGGCGAACAGCCCAA
>DATLZI010000113.1:0-3747 GCA_035574075.1 bacterium
GGACCGTGATCCGCATCGGGCTGGATGCCAGGACGCTGGAGCGCAGGGAAGAGATCCGGGGCATCGGAGTGCTCGTCGCCGCGCTCGTGGAGCGCCTGCCGGCCGCTGATGCCGATTTCGTGCTTTTCTTCCGACGGCATCCCGATTGTCCGCCCCCCCACTCGGCGCGGTCCATGGTGCTCAGGATCCGTCCTGACCGGCCGCGCTGGATTGCCCGCGTCCTCTGGGAGCAGGTCGTCCTGCCCCGGGCGCTGCACCAGGAGGGGCTCGATCTCTACCATGCACCGGCCAACCGCGGGGTACCGCGGGCGGCGCCGGTGCCGTGCGTCGTGACGATCAACGATGTCATCCCGCTGGTGACGCCCTACCTCTTCGACAGCCGCCCCGACCCGCGTTGGACGCGCCCACTCCTGCGCCGGGCCTACGCGGCCCTCGTCGGGGCGGGGGTGCGCCGCGCGGCGCGCATCATCACGCTGTCGGAGTGTTCCCGCCGCGACCTGGAGCGCCTCTTCCCGCTGGCGCGCGGCAAGGTGCGGGTGATCTACCCCGGTTGCGACGAGCGGTACCGGCCCGTCGAGGACCCGCAGGAGCTGGCGCGCGTGCGCGCGCGGTGGGCGTTGCCGCCGCGCTTCGTGGTCTACGTCGGCGGCCTGGGCCAGCGCAAGAACCTGGCCGGGCTGCTGCGGGCGTACGCTGAACTCGTCGGCGCGGCGCCCGCGACCCCGCCGCTGATCGTGGTAGGTGCCGCCACCGCGTTCCTGCCCAGGCTCCAGGCGCAGGCGCAGCAGTTGGGGATCGCCGAGCGCGTGCGCTTCCCCGGCTACATCCCGACGGCGGAAATGCCGGCGGTCCTGTCCGCGGCCGAGCTGCTCGTCTACCCGTCCTTCTATGAAGGGTTCGGCCTGCCCGTGCTGGAGGCGATGGCCTGCGGGTGTCCGGTCGTCTGCTCGGGGACCTCGTCCCTGCCCGAGGTGGGCGGCGACGCCGTCGTCTATGTCGATCCGGCGGATCCGGGGGACATCGCCGGCGCGATGGGCCGGGTGCTCGCCGACGGCGCGCTGCGCGCGTGGATGCGGGAGGCAGGCCTGCAGCGGGCCCGGCTGTTTCCCCTGCGCCGCATGGTCGAGGAGACGCTGGCCGTCTACCGGGAGGTCGTCGGCGACCGGCGCGTCAGAGCCGTTAGCGCGCCAGTCCCTCAAGGATCCCCAGGATCTGCCGCGCCGACGACGCGTAGCTGAAGCGGCCGGCGCGGCGCAGTCCGGCCTCACGGAGCGCGGCGCGCCTGGGGGCGTCTTCGATCATCGCCAGGATGGCATCGGTCCACGCCCTATCGTCCATCGGCGGCACGAAGACGGCCGCGTCGCCGGCGACCTCCCGAAGAACGGGAATGTCGGAGATGACCGCGGGGATCCCGCAGGCCATGGCCTCTACCACCGGCAGTCCAAACCCCTCGTACCGCGACGGAAAGACCAGGGCCGTGGCCCCCGCATACAACCACGGCAGGTCGGCGTCGCTGACGTAGCCGAGGAGGCGGACCGAGCCGTTCCGCTCGAGCGCCGCCGCCGCGGCCAGCGTCTCCGTGCTCTTCCAGCCGCGGTAGCCCGCAACCACGAGCGGGCAGGTGCGGCGGAGCGCCTCGGGTAGCGCAGCAAACGCCCGGAGCAGGGTGGGCAGGTTCTTCCTCGGCTCCAGCGTCGAGACGGCGAGCAGGTAGCGGCTCCTCAGGCCAAACGCCGCGGCGACGCGGCGGGCCGCCTCCTCCGGATCCCGGGGATAGAACGGCTTCGCCACCCCCGGATAGACGACGGTGACCTTGCTCGGCGCGACGCCCATCGTCTGCTGGAGATCATCCGCGGTGGTGCGGGAGACAGTGGTGATGTGGCGGGCCCGCTGGAGTGAGGGGGCGAACTGGGTGCGGAAGGCGAGGTAGTTGTACCGCTCCATCGTTTGGGGGAAGAAACGGTACACGAGATCGTGCACGGTGACCAGCGCTGGCACCGAGGTCAGGAGGGGAACCAGAAAGTGCGGCCCCCAGAAGACATCAATGCGCTCGCGGCGCAGGAGCCATGGGCCATAGAGCTGCAGCCAGGGCAGGCCGTTGGTCCCCTTGGGGCCACGGAAGCGCCGGACCCGCCAATTCGGCCCAGGGGGAGCGAAGGTAATCGGCCGTGAGGTAAGGAGGATGAACTCGTGGGCAGTTGTCCGTTCGGCCATGCCTGCCAAGCAGCCCTCAAGGAACTTTCCGATCCCTGTGCGCGGCCAGATGAGGGCCCGCGCGTCAACGCCAATTCTCATCGCGCCGGACGCGCCGCGGCGAGACGGCCCTCAAAGCGATCCACGAATTTTGCGAAGTTCAGGACCGAGAGCGTGTGATGGTAGTTTGCTTCGCCCATGCGTTCCAGCAGGCCAGGCGTGCGCAACGCAGTGTCGATGGCCCCCGCGACGGCTGCCGGATCGAGGGGATCGACCTGGAAGCCGGTCTCGGCGTGGCGGATAATTTCAGCCGGTCCCCCGTGGTTGGGACCGATCACCGCCTTGCGGAACAGTCCTGCTTCCGGAAAGACGAGACCGTAGGTTTCGTCCAGCGGTAAGTAGATGACCAGGGCGGCGTGCGCATAGAGGGCCGCCAGCTCCTCATCCGCCACGAAGCCCAGGAACGTCACGATGTCGGACAGGCCCAGTCGTGCGGTCCGCGCCATGAGCGCGTCGCGCTGAGGTCCTTCCCCCGCGACCACATATCGGTCGAACGGCAAGGGTCCCTGCTGGCGCAGCATCGCCACGGCGTCCAGGACCGTGTCGATATTCTTCTCAACGTGCAGGCGACTGACGGTCAGGATGAACCGACCCTGAATCAACGGAGGAGGAATGCGCAGTGCCGGCGTGAGCCGCGTGAAACGATCGGCCGGGACGCCGAGGAGGCAAGGTTCCGCCGAACATCCGAAGATACGTCGCACCTGGCTGGCGATGAACTCGCTATTTGCCAGGACGAGATCGAGCCGCGGTACCATTCGCCGATCCAACCATCGGGAGGTTTCCCATCGCCAGTAGCGGGTGTAGTGCCAAAGCCTGCGGAGGCTCCGTCGCCAGAGCGGAAGGGAAGCCGTGGGGGCGGGAGGATCGAGGCGGCGACGCAGTTCGCGGACGTGCGGATTGCAGATGTCGGGATAGAATGGCCGCATGGGTTCTTCACAGAACCAGATCACCGGACCGATCCGCGGGTTGAAGACCCGCGCCCAGAACACCCAGTGGTAGGCCGGGAAGTTGTGGGGATTGATCCAGTCATAGCCAGCGAGGAGGGTCCGGAGCTGCCATCCCGCACGCAGGTGGATGAGGGGATCGATGGCATAGCCGCCGAAGGCGCCGCTAACGAGTCGAAATCCCCTGGCCTCTGGCACACCGAACAGGTGCGCATCATAGGCGGTTGTGATGACGGTTACGTCATGGCCCCGATGCGCCAGCGCTTCGGCCAGCCACACGACAACCCGCTCCGCACCGCCCCGCGCGGTGAGTGTTGGATGGACAAGAGCCAGCCTCAACTTTTGATCCCTGCCTGCAGGGCGATACTCCCCGATCCCACGAGCCGGCGGAGGAAGGCGGCGTCTTCTCGATCGACGCCGTGATGCTGTTTACGATGCGGGGCCGGGACACAGCCGGACAGTACGCCGCCGCCTATCGCCTGATGGAGGCCGCGTTACTCGTTCCCCTGACCCTGGCCGGCGCGGCTTTCCCCGCCATGGCCAGATACAT
>DATLZI010000114.1:0-3197 GCA_035574075.1 bacterium
GCGAAGGCGGCGAGCAGCGCGGCGAAGTAGGCCGCGGTGACGCGGCCGAGCCCGGCCAGATCACCCCCCGCGATGTGCCGGTCGATGGCCACCTTCACGAAGTAGGGCCCGAGGAGATCCAGCCCGGCGTTGAGCAGGAGGAGGAGGACCGCGCCCGCCACCGCCCTGCGATAGGGCCGCAGGTAGCCCAGCAGGCGGCGCATCAGACGGGCGTCGTAGGCCCGCCCGAGGATCTCGTCTTCCTGGAAGTGGGTGCTCATCGCTCCGACGGGCCCGGGTCGGCCGCCGCCTCCTCCAGCTCCTGCTCCAGCAGCTGCTTCTGGTACAGCGCGGCGTACAGCCCGCCGCGGGCCAGCAGCTCCTCGTGCGTGCCCTGCTCGGCGATGCGTCCCTCGTCGAGGACGACGATCAGATCGGCGTGCCGCACCGTGGAGACGCGGTGCGAGATGATCAGCGCAGTGCGCGAGGCCAGCACCGTCCGCAGCCGGGAGAGGATCTCCTCCTCCGTGCTGGTGTCCACAGCGCTCAGGGCGTCGTCGAGGATGAGGATGCGCGGGTCACGGGCGATCGCCCGGGCGATCGCCGCGCGCTGCTTCTGCCCGCCGGAGAGCGTGACGCCCCGTTCGCCGACCACGGTCTCGTAGCCCTGCGGGAAGTCAGCCACGTCCCGGGCCAGGGCGGCGACTTCCGCCGCCTGCCGCACGCGCTCGTCGTCGACGCGCTCCAGCCCGTAGCCGATGTTCTCGCGCAGGGTGTCCGAGAACAGGAAGGTGTCCTGCGGCACGACCCCGATCTGCCGCCGCAGGTCGGTCAGGCGGATGCCCCGGACATCCAGGCCATCGATCAGCACCTGGCCCGCGCTGACGTCGAAGAGCCGCGGGATGAGGTTGACCAGGGTGCTCTTGCCGCTGCCCGTCGGTCCGACGATGGCCACCGTCCAGCCGGCGGGGATGCGCAGGGAGATGTCGCGCAGCACGGGCGCGCCGTCGTAGGCGAAGGTGACGTTGCGGAACTCGATCTCCCCCCGCATCGCCGGCAGGCTCACCGCCTCCGGCTGGTCGGCGATCGCCGGCCGTCGGGCGAAGATCTCGTCGAGCCGTTTCATCGAGGCCAGGCCACGCTGCATCAGGTTGACCACCCAGCCCAGGGCGACCATCGGCCAGGCCAGCAGCCCGAGGTAGGCGGTGAACTGCACGAACTGGCCGATGCTGATGCGCCCGCTGATCACCGCCCCCCCGCCCTGCCAGAGCAGCATCATCGCGGCCAGGCCGAGGAAGAGGTCGATCAGGGGCCACAGCGCGCCGCTGCTCTTGATCACGCCAAGGTTGCGGCGGATGTACTCCCGGTTCAGGCTGGCGAAGGCCTCGATCTCATGGGCTTCCTGGGCGAAGGCCTTCACGACGCGGATGCCGGAGAAGTTCTCCTGCGCCCGGGCCGAGATCGCGCTGAACTGATCCTGCACCGCCTCGAACTGGACGTGGATCCGCGGCGCGAGGATGATGAAGGTCAGGCTGACCAGGGGCAGGATGACGAGCATCACCAACGTCAGGCGCAGATCCACGCTGAGCATGAAGCCTACGGCGATGGCGAAAGTGACGAGCGTGGAGAAGCCGTGCATCAACCCCGGCCCGAGGAACCGCTGCACGGTGTTCAAGTCGTTCACCGCCCGGGCCATCAGGTCGCCGGTGCGCGTGTGGTGGAAGAAGCCGAGGTGCAGGCCCTGGAGGTGCGCGAAGTAGTCGTTGCGCATCTCGTACTCGATGCGCCGCGAGGCCCCGAAGATGCTCATCCGCCAGAAGTAGCGCAGGACGACCACCGCGGCGTGCACGGCGGCGAGCCCCAGGGCGTACCGGCCCAGACGGGCGACCGGCATCCCCCGCGCGATTCCGTCCACGGCCAGGCGGACGAGGATCGGGCTGACCATGACCAGCAGCGCCGCGGCGATGCTCAGGGCGAACCCCGTGGCGTAGGCCCGCCGATGGCGCCAGAGGTAGGCGCGGAGCCGGGGGCTCACGCCCCGGCCTCCCGCCCGGCGGGCACGCCGTAGGCCAGCAGGGCGCCCAGGGCGCGCAGCGAGAGGTCGACCTCGCGATCGACCCCGTGCTCGCTGCTCCACCCTCCATCCTCGCGCTGCAGGGCCAGCAGATGGCGCAGCGCCCAGGCCACGAGCGGCTCCTCGGCGGGAACCCCGGCGGCGTAGCAGGCCGCGGCCAGCTCGGCCAGGCGGTCGGCGCTCCACGCCTCGGCGGGCAGCCGGCCGAGCGCCTCCAGCCCGGCGCGGGTCAGCGGCGCCTGCAGCCCATCGACCATCGCCGCGAGCGCCAGGGCCAGGCTGGTGATCTGCAGCGGTTCGTCCGCCGGCCAGGCCTCGGCCCGACCGGCGCGGATGACCGAGGCCGCGCGCTGGGCGCTCTCGTGCTGCGGCCCGAGCAGGCGGGCCAGCCAGCAGCCGACCAGGGCTGTGGCGTAGAGCCGCCCGGCGCGGTGGCCGGGGCGGGCGAGCGGAGGCGGATCGAACTTCACCAGGGCGGGGCTCTCCTCCCACGCGCCGTCCGGCCGCTGCACCGTCAGGAAGTAGGCCACGGCGCGCTCGACCTGCGGCGAGGCGGCGTGGCGCAGATCGTGCAGCCACTGCAGCGCGCTCGCCGTGGTCGTCACCGCCGACGGCCGGCCGGGGACCATCTGATAGGGGAACCCGCCGTCCTCGTTCTGCCGGGTGGCCAGGGCCCGGATCACCCGGGGGTCGGGCGTCTCGCGGCCCAGCAGCCCGGCCAGGCGGCCGCGCTCGAGTTCGTCGCCGGCGTCGCGGATGAAGGCCACGGCCCGCGCCAGGTAGCTCATCGATCCATCCGCACGAGCCGCACCCCGGCCGCCGTCAGGGCGGCGCGCGCCGCGGCGGCGAGCGCCGCGCTGCCAGGAGTATCGGCGTGGACGCACAGCGTGCGGGGCCGCACCCGCACCGGCGTGCCGTCCAATGCCACAACGACCCCCTCGCGCGCCATCCGCACGGCCTGTTCCGCCGCCGCCTGCGGGTCAGTGATCAGCGCCCCGGGCTGACCGCGCGGCACCAGGCGGCCTTCCCGCGTGTAACCGCGGTCGACGAACCCCTCCTCGACCACGGACAGCCCCATCGCGCGCAGCGCAGCGACCATCGGCGTGCCGGCCAGCGCCACGACGAGAAGGCGCGGCTCCACCCG
>DATLZI010000115.1:0-12638 GCA_035574075.1 bacterium
CGCGGGGGCGGCGCGTCCAATCCGCCTCATTGTAGAAGAACAGGAAAAGCAGGGTCAAGGCGATCGCCGCGGGCACAAGCAACGGCACCCCGGCCAGCAGGCTGAAGGCCACGCCGGGGTTGTGCACGTGGGTGAGATCCAGCAATCCGGGGATGACGGTGACGGACGCCCCCAGCGGCAGGCGGGCGGCGACGAGCAGCTTCGTCGCCTGATCGGCGGCGAGAACCGCCGTGAGGATGGCTAGCGGACGCCGTTGGCCTTCTCTTCCAGT
Source organism: bacterium (assembly GCA_035574075.1). Taxonomy (GTDB): domain Bacteria; phylum Sysuimicrobiota; class Sysuimicrobiia; order Sysuimicrobiales; family Kaftiobacteriaceae; genus Kaftiobacterium. The sequence goes on from DATLZI010000115.1 coordinate 272, forward strand.
TCCTTGCAGCGGATGCACAGCGTCGCGAACGGCAGCACGCGCAAGCGGGCGATGTCGATCGGGTCGCCGCAGCGCTGGCACTGACCGTAGGACCCATCGTCGATCCGGCCGAGCGCCTCCTCCACCTGGGCCAGCATCGCCTGCACGCTGCTCTCCAGGGCCAGGCCCTTCTCCCGTTCAAACGTGTTGCTGGCGACGTCGGCCAGGTCTTCGTCGTAGCCGCCGCCGACGTCCATGCCCACCTGGTCCTCAACCTCGGGCGTGTGCTCCTCAATCGCCTCGAGCTCCTCGAGCAGGCGCGTGCGCTCTTCCTCGAGGAGGCGGCGGAACTCGCCCAGCTCTTTCTTCGTCAGCGCACGGGCCTTGGGAACCTCGCCGCGCGGGCGGTCGACGACGCGGGCCGGCCCGTTGGCCTTGGTCCGGGCGCTCTTCTGTCGGCGCGCCGGGGTGAGCTGCGCTCCGCGGCGCAGCGCTGGCTTCCGCTTGGCCGATCTGGGCGCTCTGGGTGCCATCCGTCTCCTCCAGGAGCTCAGCAGCAGTGGGTGCGGGGGCCACCGGCTGGCAGACTGACGGTAGTGTATCCGATGACTTCTGACGGCGCAAGCCCTAGCGCGCGGAGGAGGCGACCAGCCCCCGCGCCGCGCGCACGGCCGCCTGCGCCAGGATGAGGTTGCTGTCGAGGAGAGGCACGCCGACATCGTCGGACCGCAGCACCAGGGGCAGTTCGGTGCACCCCAGGACCAGGACCTGGGCGCCGCGATCGACGAGGGCCTGGGCCACGGGGCGCAGGGCGCGGGTCAGGGCCGGCCCGGCCTGCCCCGCCTTGACGCCGTAGATCGTGCGGTCCACGACCTCCTGCTCGGCCGGATCAGGCCCGAGGACCTCGGCGCCGCTGCGCGCGAAGGCCCGGTGGTACAGGCCCGCGGCCATCGTCGCGCGCGTGGCCAGCACGCCGGCCCGGCGCAGACCCGGGGCCTGCGCCCGCGCCGCGGCCGCCACCTCGTCCATGATGTGCAGCACGGGCACGGTCACGGCGGCGGCGATCGCCTCGTAGAAGTAGTGCGCGGTATTGCAGGGGATGACGATGAGCTCCGCGCCGGCGCGCTCGAGGTTCTGCGCCGTGGCGACCAGCGCCGGCGTGGGGTCGTCGCCCCGGCCCAGGATGGCCGGGGAGCGATCCGGGATCTTCGGATTGTTGTCGATGATGACCCGCAGGTGGTCCTGGTCCCGCGCGGCCGCGGTCAGCCGGAGGATCTTCTCGAACAGGTCCAGCGTGGCCCAGGGGCCCAGGCCGCCCAGCACGCCGATCGTCTTCTCCGCCACGACGGTGCTCCGTCCGTTGTCCAGGTGAGGCGCGATAACCGTCCTGTGTTTCTGTCCTGCCCGCGGCGTTCCTGCCGGAGTCCTCATTCAGCGGCCCGGCCGTGGTGCCGCGCGATGGCCAGGCGGATCCTGACCCCGTCGAGCCGCACCTCGCGGGCCGGCAGACCGGCGGGCAGCCCGCGCCGCAGCTCCACGGCCAGGACCTCGCGCATGATGTCGTCGCGGTGCGCGTCGAGCAGCGGCTCCAGCGGCCCCTCATAGTGCACGACGATGCGGTCGTCCACGGCCAGCGCGGCCTCCTTGCGCAGGCCCTGGACCTGGTGCACGAACTCCCGGGCCTGCCCTTCCAGCAGCAGCTGGGGCGAGAGCACCGTCTCCAGGATGGCGAACTCCCCGCCGGCCCCCTCCGCGGCGTACCCCCGTGTCTCGTGCAGGCGGGCGTCCACCTCGTCACGCGACAGGGTGACCGGTCGGCCATCGAGGGCGATCGTCAACTGGCCGTCGCGCTCGAACGTGCGCAGCACCTCCGCCGGATCCAGCTGGCGCAGGGCCCGGGCGATGGCCTGCACGGCCCCGCCGTACTTCGGACCCAGCACGTCGAAGCGCGGCTTGACCTCGAAACTGACGTAGGGGCTGGGATCCTCGACGAAGCGCACGGCCTTGACGTTGAGCTCGTCGGCGAGCATCTCGATGAGCTCCGGCCGGCGGCGCAGGCCCTGCGCCTTCGTCACCAGCAGCACCGCGGGCAGGGGCTGGCGCACCTTGATCCGCGCCCGGCCGCGCGCCGCCCGGCCCAGGGCCACCAGCTGGCGCAGCGCGGCCATCTCGGCCTCGAGCCCGTCGTCCAGCCGGGCGGGCTCCGGCTCGGGGAAGGCGCAGAGGTGCACGCTGACCGGCGTGCGCTCGTCGACGGCCCGCACGAGGTCCTGGTAGATCCGCTCCGCGAGGAAGGGCACGAAGGGCGCCAGGACCTGGCAGAGGGTGACCAGGGTGCGGTACAGGGTGTAGAAGGCGGCGCGCTTGTCCGCGTCCACCTCGCTCTTCCAGAAGCGGCGCCGCGATCGGCGCACATACCAGGTGGAAAGATCCTCGACGAAGGCCTCGATCGGCCGCGCCGCGCCCGGCGGGTCGTAGGCGTCCAGCCGCTCGCGCACCGTGGCCACCAGACGCTGCAACCGCGACAGCAGCCAGCGGTCCAGGATGCCCAGCTGCGCCGGGGCCCGCCGCAGCTCGGCGGCCTCGAAGCGTTCGAGGTTGGCGTAGGTGACGAAGAACGCGACGACGTTCCACAGCGGGATGATGAAGCGCCGGCGCACGTCGTCCAGGATGCCGAAGCCGAAGTTCAGGTTCACCGCGGGGTTCTGCATGCAGTACAGCCAGCGCATCACGTCCACGCCGGCGCGGTCCGCGGCCTCGTTGAACTCGATGGCGTTGCCCCACGACTTGTGCATCTCCCGGCCGCGCTCGTCGCGCACCGAGGCGTGCCCCAGGCAGGTGCGGAACGGCTCCCGACCGGCCAGCACGGTGCTCATCACCAGCAGGGCGTAGAACCAGTTGCGATACTGGCCGGGGAAGCTCTCCGTGATGAAGTCCGCCGGGAACCACTGCCGCCAGTAGTCCGGATCGGTGCGGAAGCGCAGGGTGCTCATCGCGACGATGCCGGCGTCCAACCAGGGGTTGCCGACGTCGGAGATGCGGCCGGTCGTCGCCCCGCACCGCGCGCAGCGGATCTTCACGGCGTCGATCCACGGCCGGTGCGGGCTGTGCCCGTCGAACGTCTCCCACCCCTCCACGGCGCGCGCCCGCAGCTCCTCCCGGGAACCGAGCACCTCGAACGCCCCGCAGGACGAGCACTCGTAGATCGGCAGGGCCAGCCCCCAGTAGCGCTTCTTGCTGATCATCCAGTCGCGCATGTTGCGCAGCCAATCCAGCTCGCGCTCCAACCCGAAGGCGGGAATCCAGGTGATGCGGCGGGCGACGTCGATCATCGCCTGGCGGATGGGATCCATGCGGATGAACCACTCGTCGACGAGCCGGAAGACCAGCTCGCTGCCGCAGCGCCAGCACACCGGGTAGCGGTGGGTGTACGGCTCCACCTTGTACAGCCGGCCGGTCCGCCGGAGGTGCTCGATGATCGGCTGCGCCGCCTCGTCGGTGCGCAGCCCGGCGAGCGGGCCGAACTCGGGGAGGAAGACGCCGTTCTCGTCGATCGGGGCGATGACCGGCAGGTCGTGCTCCCGGCTGAGGGCGAAATCTTCCGCTCCGCAGCCCGGGGCGATGTGCACCACGCCGGTACCCTCCGCCGACGAGACCTCCGTCCAGGGGATGATCCGGTGCGCCACGCCCCGCTGCGGCGGCAGCTCATCGAACGGCCCGTGGTAGCGCCATCCCACGAGCTGCGCGCCGGGGAGGCGCTCGACCACGGTGTAGGCCCCCTGGAGCACGCCGAGCGCCCCTTCCTCGAGGTAGAGCTCCTCGTCGCCCTGCCGCACCCGCACGTAGGTCAGCTCAGGGTGCACGGCCGCCGCGACGTTGCTGGTCAACGTCCAGGGCGTGGTCGTCCAGACGAGCAGCGCTCGGCCGGGATGGTCGGCGAGCGGGAAGCGCAGGAACACCCCGCGGTGCGTCAGCTCCTTGTAGCCTTCGGTCGCGATCTCGTGCTCGCTGAGGCCCGTCGCGCAGCGCGGGCACCAGGGCATCACGTCGTGGCCTTTGTAGATCAGCCCGCGCTCGTGGCAGGCGCGCAGGAACCCCCAGATCTGGTAGTTGTTCTCGTCGGCGAGCGTGAAGTAGGAGCCGCCGATCTCTGGATCGCCCAGGCGGCCGACGATCTGCTCCGCGGGCTGGACCAGCCGCCCGCCGCCCTTCGCCGGATACTCCACCGGCGCCCGGGGGTTCGTCTTCACGGCCTCGGCCAGCCGGCGGAGGTCGTCGGGATCGTTCCAGTCCATCCACATGCCGAGGCGCAGCGACTGCTGGGTCTGCACCGCAGCGTAGGTCAGGACGCGGTGTTTGCAGAGGTTGACGAAGGGCTCGATGCCGAAGCGCTCGATGTCGCGCTTGCTGGTGAAACCCAGATCCTTCTCCACCTCGACCTCGACCCACAGGCCCTGGCAGTCGAAGCCGTTCTGGTAGCGCTGGCGGAAGCCGCGCATCGTCTTGTACCGCTGGAAGAGGTCTTTGTAGGTGCGGCCCCAGGCGTGGTGCACGCCCATCGGGTTGTTCGCCGTGATCGGCCCGTCCAGGAACGACCAGCGCTGCGGGGCGTTCTCGTTCCGCCGCAGGTACCGCTCGCGGATGCGATCGCGCTCCCACCAGTCGAGGATCTCCCGCTCCATGGCGGGGAAGTCCACCTTCGGCGACACCGGCCGAAATCGCACCATCGCAGCACCCTCCAGGAAACAACGACATCCGCCCCTCCTGGGGCGGATGTCATCCCGCGGTACCACCCAGCTTCCGATCGCTCGATCGGCGCTCAGCCGGAACGGCGCACGGCGCGCGATTCCGTCCTCCCGGTCACGGTGGAGGCTCCGTCGCAGCCTACTCGGACGACCCTTTCGGTGCGCGGCTCCGGGGCGATCTTCCCGCCGGTCCGCGCCCGCCAGCTCGCACCACACCCTGGCTCGCTCAGAGCGCCGCGACCGGGGTACATGTCCCCGTCCTCGCCGTTGACCCCGATTCTAGCACGCTCCGGCGGAGGCGACAATCGAGCAGCGCCTCGCCCGAGGCGCTCCTTTAGCCGACCGGCGTCACCGCGGCTTCGTCCCGCTCGCCCGTGCGGATGCGGTAGACCCGCTCCACCGGCAGGACGAAGATCTTGCCGTCTCCGACCTCGCCGGTCTGGGCCGCACCCAGGATGGCGCGCACCGTGGGTTCGACGAAGTGGTCGGAGACGCCAATCTCCAGGCGCACCTTCTCAGACAGCTCCATCTTCACGGTGGTCCCGCGGTAGGTCTGCACCTGCTCCGTCTCCCCGCCGTGGCCCTGGACGCGGTTGATGGTCAGACCCCGCACCTCGGCCCGGAAGAGGGCCTCCAGCACGTCGGTCAGTTTCTCCGGTCGGATGACCGCCACGACGAGCTTCATGCCCCTTCACCCGCCTGCCGGCCCGCCACCGCCGGTACCACGGGGACCGCATCCGGCAGAACCAGGATGGCGCCCTCCCCGCTGCCATACGCCTCTTCGCCGTGCTGCGCCACGTCGAGCCCTGACCCTTCCACCGCGCGGTCGGTCACCCGCAGCGGCAGGAGGAGCGCGATCGCCCTGAGGATGAGGAAGGTGCCGAGGGCGCTATAGAGCGCCGCCGCCGCCACTCCCGCCCCCTGCACGAGCAGCTGCGCCGGGGCGCCGAAGAGCAGGCCGTCCGCGGAGCCGTTCCACAGCTTCTGGGCCAGGACGCCGGTCAGGAGCGCGCCCACGGTGCCGCCGACCCCATGCGCGGCCAGCACGTCGAGGGAGTCATCGAGCCGCGTGCGGGGCCGCAGCAGCACAGCGAAGTAGCTGGGGATCGCCGCCACCCCGCCGAGCGCCACCGCCGCCAGGGGGCCGACGAAGCCCGCCGCGGGGGTGATGGCCACCAGCCCCACGACGATGGCCGTGGCCGCGCCGACCGCCGTCACCCGCCCGCTGCGGCGCAGGTCGAGGAAGGTCCAGACGATGAGGGTCGCCGCCGGCGCCAGCATCGTGTTCACGAAGGCCAGGGCCGCGAGCGCGTTCGCGCCCAACGCGCTGCCGGCGTTGAAGCCGAACCAGCCGAACCAGAGGAGGCCCGCTCCGAGCAGGGTGAAGGGGACGTTGTGCGGCAAGATAGCCTGCCGGGCGTAGTCCTTGCGCGGACCGAGCACGAGCGCGGCCACCACGGCGGCCGCGCCAGCGTTCACGTGCACCACCGTGCCGCCCGCGAAATCCAGGGCGCCCATCCGGGCCAGCCAGCCGCCGCCCCACACCCAGTGCGCCACCGGCGCGTACACGACGAGGCTCCACACCGTGAGGAACAAGAGGTAGGCCCGGAACTGCATCCGCTCGACGACCGCCCCCGAGATCAGCGCCGCGGTGATGATGGCGAAGGTGCCCTGATAGGCCATGAACAGGAGGTGCGGGATCGCGCCGTTCGCCTCCAGCCCCACGCCGCGGAGGAAGAGCCGGGAGAGGTCCCCGAGCCACGGCCCGCCGCGCCCGAAAGCCAGGGAGTACCCGAGCAGCGCCCAGGCGACGGCCACGGCACCCAGCGCCGCGAAGCTCATCATCAGCGTGTTGAGGGCGTTCTTGGCCCGCACCAGGCCGCCGTAGAAAAAGCCCAGGGCGGGCGTCATCAGCAGCACGAGCGCGGTGGCGATGAGCATCCAGGCGGTATCGGCAGCGTTCATTCTCACCCTCCCCCAGAAACGAAGAAGGACGCCTCCAGCCACAGAGGCGTCCTGGCCCCATGGGACGACAGAAGCCCCGCGCATCGCGGGGCTTCCCGGCCCGGTCTTGCTATCCGTATTGGTGCTTTGTATACCACAGAGCTGTCAACGCTGTCAACCGCAGAGGAGAGGATCTTCGAGCAGAGCATCTTGCGCGCCCGCGCGACGGCTGTCGCTGCCTTGAGGGGCCTGTTCGGGCTGAGGTAGCATTAAGGGGCGATGGCGGAGCGGGAGATCTACCTCGACAACGCGGCGACGACGCGGCCCCATCCGGCGGTGATCGAGGCGGTGACCCGGGCGCTGGCGGAGGAATGGGGCAATCCCTCCTCGCTGCACCGGAAGGGGCTGGCGGCGGAACGGCTGGTCCGCGCGGCGCGGGAGGCGGTGGCGACGACGCTGGATGCCAGCCCGGAGGAGATCGTCTTCACCTCCGGCGGGACGGAAGCGAACAACCTGGCCCTGCACGGGATCGCCCAGCTGGCCCGCGGCCGGCACATCGTCACCACCGCCGTCGAGCACTCCTCCGTCCTCACCCCGTTGCGGCGTCTGGCCGCCGCCGGCTACGACGTCACCGAGCTGCCGGTGGACGGCGAGGGGCGCGTCTTTGCCGACCAGGTCGCCGCGGCGCTGCGTCCGGAGACGATCCTCGTCTCCGTTATGGCGGTGAACAACGAGCTGGGCACGATCCAGCCGCTGGAGGCCATCGGGCGCCTGATCCGCCGCCACGCCGAGGGCGGCCGGAGGGTCTACTTCCACGTCGACGCGGTGCAGGGCTGGGGCAAGCTCCCGCTCCGCCCGCGGCTCTGGGGCGTGGACCTGCTCACGCTCTCCGCCCACAAGGTCCACGGGCCGAAGGGCGTCGGCGCCCTCTTCGTCCGCAAGGGCGTGCGCCTGACACCGCTGCTGGGCGGCGGCGAGCAGGAAGGCGGCGTCCGGCCGGGCACCGAGAACGTCCCCGGCATCGCCGGCCTGGGCGCGGCCGCTCGCCTCCTGGCCGCTGATCTCGAAGAGGTCGCCGCGCGCCTCACCGCGCTGCGCGATCGCCTGCGGGCGCACCTCGCGGCGATCCCCGACGTGCGCATCAACACGCCCGCCGCCGGCGCGGCGCCCCACATCCTCAACGCCTCCTTTCCCGGGATCCGCGGGGAGACGCTGCTGCACCGCCTGGAGATGGCGGGGATCTACACCTCGACCGGCTCGGCGTGCCACTCCCGGGACCCCCGGCCGAGCCATGTCTTGCTGGCCATCGGGCTGGCTCCCGAGCTCGCCACGAGCAGCCTGCGGTTCAGCCTGGGGCGTTTCACGACGGCAGAGGAGATCGACGCCGCCGGCCGGGCGGTGGCCGACGCGGTGGCCGAGCTCCGGCCCCTGGTCCGCTAGCCCCGTGGTGGCGTTCCTCCTGCGCTACGGGGAGATCGCGCTCAAGGGACACAACCAGGGCTTCTTCATCGACACCCTGGTGCGCAACATCCGCCGCGCGGTCGAGGATCTGGGCCGCTGCGAGATCCGCACGCTCTTCGGCCGGATCTTCGTCACCGTGGACGCCGACGCCGAGGTCGCGGCCGACCGGCTGCGCCGGGTCTTCGGGGTCGTCTCCCTCAGTCCGGTGCGCGAAGTGGATCTCGACCTCGCGGAGATCACCCGGCAGGCGGTGGCTCTGACCGCCGACGCGCTGGCGCGGCGGCCGGAGGTGGCGACGTTCAAGGTGGACACCCGCCGGGCGGACAAGCGCTTCCCGCTGTCCTCGATGGAGACGAGCCGGCGGATCGGCCAGGCCATCCAGGAACAGTTCCCGCAGCTGCGGGCGCGCATGCGCCACCCCGATCTGACGGTGCGGGTCGAGCTGCGCGACCGGGCCTACCTGGCGACCGAGATCATCCCCGGGCCGGGCGGCCTCCCCTACGGGACGGGCGGGCGCGCCCTGGCGCTCCTCTCCGGCGGCATCGACAGCCCGGTGGCGGCCTGGTACCTGGCGCGGCGGGGCGTGGTCGTCATCCCGGTGCACTTCCACAGCTTTCCTTTCACCAGCGAGCGGGCCAGGGAGAAGGTCGTGGACCTCTGCCGGGCGCTGGCCGCGTACACCGGCCCCCTGGATCTCTGGGTCGTGCACTTCACGGAGGTCCAGCGGGCCATCCAGACCCGCGTGCCGGAGGCCCTGCGCGTGCTGGTGATGCGCCGCATGATGATGCGGATCTGCGAGCGCCTCGCGCCGCGCGTCGGCGCGCTGGCGCTCGTCACCGGCGAGAGCCTGGGCCAGGTGGCCAGCCAGACCCTGGAGTCGATCGCCGCGATCAACGCCGCCACGACGCTGCCCGTCCTGCGCCCGCTGATCGGCGCGGACAAGAGCGAGATCATCGCCCGCGCCGAGGCGATCGGCACCTACGAGATCTCGATCCGCCCCTACCCGGACTGCTGCAGCCTCTTCGTCCCGGCCCACCCGCGCACCCAGCCCACCCTGGCCGAGGCCGCCGCCGCGGAGGCGGCGCTGGACGTGACCGCGCTGGCCATCGAAGCGCTCGAACGCAGCGAACGCATCACCGTCGAGGCAGGGAAGGCCGGCGCGCGGCGCTGAAATATCCTGGCGGCTCGAGGTGGCCTGGAGTGAAGGTCTGCGTCTACCTGGAATCCGGCTACTCCTCGAACTGGTCCGGGGGGATCCGCCGGGCGCACGACAACCAGATCAAGGCCCTCAAGCTGGCCGGGGTGCAGGTCACGACCGATCCCCGGGAGTCATTCGACATCCTTCACCTGCACTCGGTCGGGCCGGCCTCCCTGTACCTCGCCGAGCGGTACAGCGGCCGCCGGCCGATCGTCATCCACAGCCACACCACCGCCGAGGACTTCGCCAACTCCTTCCGCATGAGCGACCACATCGCCCCGTACCTGGGGCGGTACCTGCGCTTCTTCTACGGCAAGGCTGACGTGCTGATCGCCCCCTCCCCCTACGCGCGCGAGGTCCTGCAGCGCTACGAGATCGATCGGCCGATCGAGGTGGTGAGCAACGGCGTCGACCTGCGGCGGTTCGCGCCCCACCGGCGCAAGCGGCTCATCGGACGGGCCCGGTACGGCCTGGAGGGCGTGGTGCCCTTCTCCGTCGGCCTCGTCTTCCTGCGCAAAGGGGTGGACATCTTCTGCGACGTCGCCCGACTGATGCCGGAGTACACCTTCGCCTGGTTCGGCCGCATCCACAAAGCGGTGAAGCTCGACACGCTGCGCATCATCGAGGCCGCGCCGGAGAACGTCATCTTCACCGGCTACGTCGAGGACGTCGTGGAGGCCTACGCCGCGGGCGACATCTTCTTCTTCCCGAGCTCCGTCGAGAACGAAGGGATCGCCGTCCTGGAGGCCGCGGCCTGCGGCAAGCCCCTCGTCCTGCGCGACGCAGAGTGCTTCGCCGGACGCTTCGAGCACGGGGTGAACTGTCTGAAAGGCAACAGCGCGGAGGAGTTTGCCGCCCTCATCCGGCAGATCGCGGAGGATCCGGTGCTGGCGGCGCGCCTGTCCACGGGCGCGCTCGACCTGGCCCGGGCCCACGCCCTGGAGCTGGTCGGCCAGCGGCTGAGCGCGATCTACGGCCGGCTCGTCTAGCCCTCGTCCTTCGTCCCCGCCCGCACGCCGGCCGAGGCGCCGTGCGCGGTCTTCTCCCAGAGCAGCTCGCCGGTGATCGCGCTGCGCACGTAGCGATAGGCGGCCAGCGGCAGCAGGACGAGGCGGTGCAGGGAGAAGACGGCGAGCCCGAGCAGCGCCGGGACGAGCCGCCAGGGGCGGGCGCGGTGCTCGGCGGCCGCAGCAAGGAGGATCGCCGCCGACATCAGGACGGAGGAGATGGTGGTCAGGCTGCGCGGCAACTGCAGGTAGAGGACGACGGCCCCCGCCAGGTCGATCGCCGCGTACAGGTACGTGGTGAGCAGCGCCAGGCTGACCAGCAGCGCGCCGCCGAGGAAGAAGAACATATCCACGCGCTTGAACGTCCCGATCCGCCCGATGAGGATCCCGGGCAGGTGGTCGCCCAGGCAGCGCACCCCGCCTTCGAACCAGCGCGTGCGCTGCCGGATCAGGGCCCCCACGGACGGCACCGCCTCCTCCCAGACGATGGCGTCGTCGCGGTAGCGGATCTCCCACCCCGCGAGGTGGAAGCGCACGGAGAGATCGATATCTTCGGTCAGCGCCTCCTCGTGCCAGCCACCGACCTCCTCGATCGCCTCGCGGCGCACGATCAGGCCGTTGCCGGACAGGCAGACCATCCCCCCGAGGGCCTGGCGCGCCCGCTGCAGGTTGCGCTGGAAGAGGCGGTACTCATCGTCCTGAACGCGGGTCAGCGCGTTCTGCGCGGCGTTGGACACCATGCGGCAGCTCTGCACCCCCCCCACGCGCGGAGCGAGCAGCTCGGGCACCAGCCGGTCGAGGAAGTCCGGGGCCACCCGCGCGTCGGCGTCGAAGACGGCGATGAGATCGGCGCGCGCCCGGGCCGTGCCGAGGTTGAGAGCCGCGGCCTTGCCCACGCTGCCCTCCGGAGTGCGCACGACCGTCAGCGGCAGCTCCGCGGCCAGCCGCTCGAGCAGCGCGCCGGTGCCGTCCGTGGACTGGTCGTCCACGACGATGATCTCGTAGCGAGGCCGGCCGTCCTCATGGTAGTCGAGCGCGGCCAGCGCCCGCACGGTGCCCTCGATCACCGCCGCCTCGTCCTTCGCCGGGACGATGATGCTCACCATCGGCCGCGCCCCGCCCCGCGGCCGCGGCGGCTGCCGCCACCCCGCGACCACGCCCGCCGCGACGAGGAAGGCCCCGTAGCCGCCCGCGGCGAGGAGGACGACCTGGATCCAGGTCAGGTCGACGAAGAGGTACTGCAGCCAGGCCAGGTCGCGGTAGTGGGCGCTGGCCACGATGCCGCCCAGCCACAGCAGGGTCAGCGACGCCAGGACGGCGTGCCGCATCCGCTACCCTCCCACCCCGGCGGCGGCGAGGGCGCGCAGGGAGCGCGCGTACGGCGGGTGGGCCACGCCGCGATCGGTGACGATGGCTGTGACGAGGTGGTGCGGGGTGACGTCGAACGCCGGGTTCAGCACCGGGACGCCCTCCGGAGCAATCCGCACGCCGGCGAGATGCGTCACCTCCTCGGGCCGTCGTTCCTCAATGGGAATAGCCGCTCCATCGGGCGTTTCGAGGTCCACGGTCGACCAGGGCGCGGCGACGAGGAACGGGATCTCGTGGGCGCGGGCCAGCACGGCCAGCGTGTAGGTGCCGATCTTGTTCGCCACATCGCCGTTGGCCGCGATCCGATCGGCGCCGACGATGACCCGATCGACCAGGCCCCGCGCCATCAGCGCGCCGGCCGCGTTGTCCGTGATCAGCGTGACGTCCATCCCCGCGGCGCGGGCCTCCCACGCCGTCAGCCGGGCGCCCTGCAGCACCGGACGCGTCTCGCAGGCCAGGACCCGGATGCGCTTGCCCGCCGCGTGCGCGGCGCGCAGCACGCCGAAGGCCGTGCCCACATCGACCGTGGCCAGGGCGCCGGTGTTGCAGTAGGTCAGGATGCGCTCGCCGGTCCGGAGCAGCGCCGCGCCGTGCGATGCGATCGCCGCGTTGGCCTGCACGTCCTCCCGGGCGATGGCCTCCGCTTCGGCGGCCAGCAGCGCGCG
>DATLZI010000116.1:0-2304 GCA_035574075.1 bacterium
CCACGTCCTGCGCGAGGACGGCGCGGCGCGCGACGCCCTGCCGCGCGCGCACGGCGACGTCGTCGTCACCTTCCGCCCGACGATCTTCAAGAAGCTCAAGCTCTTCACGCAGGAGAACGTGGGCTGGGGGAAGATCCACCTCCCCGAGACGACGATCCACACCACCGCCGCCTGGTGGCTCCTCCCCCCGCAGCTCGTCGGCGGCTACGGCACCGACCGCGCGCAGGGGGCGCTCGCCGCCCTCTCGCACGCCCTGCTGAACATCGCCCCGGTGTACCTGATGTGCGACCCGAACGACCTCGGCCGGGTGTACGAGATCCGCTCCCCGCACACCGGCCGGCCGACGATCTACCTCTACGAGCGCGCGCCCGGCGGGGTGGGCCTCGCCGAGCGGATGTTCCGCCTGCACGACGACCTCGTGCGCGCGGCGATCGAGCTCATCGACGGCTGCGCCTGCGAGCGCGGCTGTCCCTCGTGCGTCGGGCCTGTCCTGGAGGTCGGCGACACGGGCAAGGCCGACGCCCTGGCCATCCTGCGGGCCTCCCGCGACCCCGCCATCGCCGGCGCGGTGCCCGGCTCCTAGGGATGCGCGCGGCGCGAGCGGCGTTCGAGGTGCGGCGGCGGGCCTGGCCGCTGGATCACGTCCACGCCCACCTCTCGCTGGAGGCGGCGGTCCGGCTGGGGCGGACCGCCGTGGGGCCGGCCGGCGAGCGCGTGGCCTGGCTCGACACGGAGACCACCGGCCTGGCCGGGGGCACCGGCACCTATGTGTTCCTCGTGGGCGTCGGCACGATCGACGACGGCGAGTTCGTCGTCAGCCAGTACTTCCTGCGGGATCTGGGCGGCGAACCCGAGATGCTGCAGGCGCTGAGCGCGCACCTGCGCGAGTTCGACGCCCTGGTGACCTTCAACGGGACGCGCTTCGACCTGCCGCTGCTGCAGACGCGCTTCCTGCTCGCCCGATTGCGCACCTTCGACCCGGCGGCGCACCTCGACCTGATCACCCTGGCCCGCCGGCTCTGGTACCGGCGGCTGGGCGGGTACAGCCTGGCCCGCCTCGAGCACTTCGTGCTGCGGGTGGATCGGGTCGTCGATGTCGCCGGCTGGATGATCCCCTCGCTGTACGTGCAGTACCTGCAGACCGGCGACCTCGACCCGCTCGAGCCGGTCTTCGCCCACAACGCCACCGACTTGCTCTCGCTCCTCTCGCTGCACGGCCTGACCGGGGAACTGCTCACGCGTCCCGCCGAGATCCGCACGGCGGTGGACTGGTACGGCCTCGGCACGCTGCTGGACGCGCGGGGCGACGCGGAGGGCGCGATCGCCTGCTACCGCGCCGCGCTGGACGAGGAGCGCGACGACCCCACCGCCCGGCGGCGCGTGGTCGCCGCGCTGGCCCGCCACTTCCGCCGGCGCGGCGAGATTCCCGCGCTGCTCGAGCTGTGGGACGGCGAGATCCAGGCCGGGGTGCTGCCGCGGTGGCAGATCCTCGAGCGGCTGGCCATGGTCTGGGAGTGGGCGCTGCGCGATCCGCGGCAGGCCCTGCGCTGCGCCGAGCAGGCCTGCCGGCACGCTCCCGCCGTCGCGCCGATCCGCGAGCATCTGGAGCGGCGCTGCGACCGGCTGCGCCGCAGGCTGGCCGCGGCCCCCGGGGTCTCCGCCTCCGTCAGGCCGTCGTGAAGGGCGGGTACTCGTCGCGCAGCAGCGTGGCGTAGGCCTGGACGCGGGCGGTCCAGCGCAGGACGCCGACCAGGAAGTCGAACATGCCGCGCGGGAACCGCCCCGTGAAGAGGATGGCGAACCAGGCCGCGATCCAGACGATCACGGCGATCACGAACAGCACGCTGAGCGCCAGGTAGTGCGGCAGGGCCAGCAGCCACTTCACGAAGATCAACCCCCGCGACAGATGCGGCGGATAGGCCACGTCGAAGGTCACCGGCGGGTACTGCCCCGCCTCCCAGCCGAAGGGCGGGTACTCGTCGCGGAAGAAACCGGCGTAGGCGGTGACGTTCATCGTCCATCGCCAGCACTTCACGTAGAAGTCGAACAGCTCGCGCGGGTAGCGCGCCGTGATCAGGATGGCGAAGAACGCGATCAAGGTGATGAGCCCCTGCAGGTACTCCAGCACGCTGACGATGAGGAAGTGCGGGATCGCCAGCAGCCACCTCACGAACAGCAGCCCCCGCGACAGATGCGGCGGAAACGCGATCTCGAGGCGCAGCGGGAACCCCGCGTCCCCCGCCCCTGCGGTCAGCGGTTGCGTCGTCATCATCGCCTCCTCCTCAGCGTTGTGCCGTGCCGCAG
>DATLZI010000117.1:0-2674 GCA_035574075.1 bacterium
CCCGAAGGCCGCCCCCGCCAGGCGCGGCAACGTGTCCGCCAGGGCCAGCAGTGAAGGCAGGAGCGTCGCGAGGTATCCTCCGAACACGACGGGCCCGCCGACGGTGGAGACCAGCCGGGGCACGCCGAGACCACCGTACCATTGGCGCATGAACGCCTCCCCTTCGAACAGCGGCGGCAGGAAGGGCTGCGCCAGGGCGTAGGCCACTGCCGCGCCGGCGCCCGCTCCAGCCGCCAGCAGGAGACGGTCCACCCCTCGTCGCGATCCGAAGAGGTGAACTCCCAGGAAGAAGAGGACGACGTAGGCGGCGAGCGTGCCGAGGCCCTCGTGCCGCCCGGGGGCGCCCAGGAGCGACAACCGGGCGTCGGCCGACCGCCACGTGGCGAGCAGCGCCATCAGGAGAAACGCCCACGCCATCGTCTCCGCCGCGGTGGCCCGCCAGCGCAGGGCGCGGGCACGCAGGCCGCCCCCCAGCCATGCCGCGGCGGCGGCCGCGGTGAAGGCCCAGGTGAGCCGGGCTTTGATGCTGCTGTAGGCGTCGGTGCCCCAAGGGGTCACCGCCAAGGGGAGGACGATGACCAGCGCCACGACCGCAGCCCGGGCGAATCGCTGGGACGACGGCACGGCCTTCAGGGCGCGGGCGCACGCAGGCGCTCGAGGTGCTCGCGGGCCGGACGGAAGGATGGATTGAGCTCGACGACGCGCCGCCACGCCGCCGCGGCGCGGTCGGCCTGTCCCACCCGGAGATGCGCGTGTCCAAGCAGGTAGAAGGCCAGCCAGTCGGCGCCGTCGAGCTCCACGGCCTGGGTGAGGCTGCGGAGGGCCCGGCCAGGGCGGCCCGCGCGCAGCTCGATCAGTCCAACCTCCCGGTGCAGGTCCGCCTGATACGTGTACGGATAGTGCGCCATCAGACGCCGGTACGCTGCGATCGCCTCGTCATAGCGGTGCCGGCGGAACTCCACCTCCCCCAGCGCGGCATACGCGGCGAACGCCCGTGGAGAGATGGCGATGGCGTCATGCAAGGCGGCGGCGGCCTCGTCGTATCGCCCCTCCAGCTGCAGCTGGACGCCGCGGGCCAGGGCGGAGGCGGCGCGGCGATCGCGTCGGACGTCCCCCGCCACCTCCACCGCCCGGATGGCCACCAGCGGCAACGCCAGCGCGCAGGCGGCTATCAGCCACCGCCGTACCTGCAGCCACAGCGGCCTCCGCCACGCTTGCCGGACCGGCCACGCGCCCATTCCAGGCCCTCGCGATGGTTCGTGACGATGGTTTCGTGAATAGTGGTGCGGCCGGGTGGAAGCTCCACACGGCCGCACCATGCCGCCATGAACCCGAGGCGTGCTACGGCGTCTGCTGCAGGCCGCCGCCGGGCGTGTAGGCGATGTTGCTGTTCTGGTTCGCCTGATAGCACTGGAACCCGGCCGCGCCGGCCGTCGTGCCCCAGCGGGTCTTCAGCTCGTAGTCCGTGGCCGGGGTGCCGATCGGGGTGTAGAGGTAGCCCGGGCTGACACCGAAGGCCGTGCCGGTGCACGGGTCGGAAGGCAGCGCGCGGGTGTACCCGCCCGTCACCAGGTCATTGGCGTTCGACGGATAGACGGAGAAGTCGACCTGGTAGCTCTCGAGCGCCGTGGCCACGTTCTTCAGGTTGCCCTTGGTGGCCGCCACCTGCGACTGGGCGCGGGCACGCAGGAAGTTCGGAATCAGGATCGCGGCCAGGATGGCGATGATCGCCACGACGATGAGCAGCTCGATCAGCGTGAAGCCGCGCTCATTCCGGAGCCTGCGCGAGAAGAACTGCAACATGGCGATGTCCTCCTTCTTTCATCCGGATGAAGCCCGCCGGGTATTCGGCACTGGCTTCTCTGCCGCCACTATACCTGCCCCGCTCCTCACGGCCTTAGACCTCGCCCCGCCGCCCCCTCCCGGGGGTCAGGGCGTCGGGATGGACGAAACTCCGAGCTGGTTCCCTCCGGCCGGTGTGTAGATGATGTACCCGGCTACGCCCGCCTGCGAATATTTGTTCGGGCCGTCCCAGAGCACGTAATTATCCCGGGCTGCGTTCGTCTGGTATCCGTAGGGCGCCCGGTCGATGGGAGAGACGGGAACGGCGCGGATGTACCCGCCGCTCTCCAGCGTCGTCTTCCAGTCCGTGGCCGACGGATAGAGCTGGTTCTCGTTGAAGTAAAGATCCAAAGCCGCCCCGATATTTCGGAGGTCCAGCTGGGCCACCGCCAGCTGCGAGGCCGCGCGCGAGCGGACGAAGTTCGGGATCAGGATGGAGGCCAGCACACCCAGGATCCCGACCACGATCAGCATCTCGATGAGTGAAAACCCACCTTCGCGACCGCGCGTTTGCACGCCTGCACGCCGACCTGCCTTTCTTCGGTCATCCGGCGGGGGGTCCCCGGCTGTCAACCCGGCGTATGCCCGACGGGGATACGCTCTTAGGCCCCTGGCGGAGGCCCGTTCCGCCTTCGGCGGACCGCGTCCGGCCGCGGCCCCCCGCGCTCGCCCCCGCACGTCTGCCCGTGCCCGCGGGGGGTATGGAACCCCCAGGGAAGGAAACATCCGTTCGAAAGGGAAACTTCCCCCGACGCTTCATCGGGAGCGTGACAATGCGCCTATCCGCGCTGGTCGTCGTCGCGTTCGTCGTCGCAGCCGCCGCAGCGCCGCT
>DATLZI010000118.1:0-2255 GCA_035574075.1 bacterium
CCGTCGGCCAGGAGCTGGTCCACGACCTCCCGGTACGAATCCAGGAGGCTGCCCCGCCGCCCCCGCTGGACGGTCGGCGGCCCGCCGCGGTCCAGAGCGCGCCGCACCGTCCGGGGGTGGACTCCCAGCTGGTGCGCAACCTCACAGAGGTAGACACCGCGCCTCACCAGTGCTTGAATCGTCATGAAGTCCTCCGATCCCAGCATCTGTCCCTCCTTCCCCGATGTGCCCATCGGTGGAGGGACATTGTCGCTGCCGATCGGGGGACTTCCTACTTTCGAGCTTTCAGGACTTATAGCACTCTCGCTGACAGCGGAGCACGGTCCATCCCCACGCGCGTTGTGGGTTCCGGAAATTGCTCATGGCGCAAGCGCCACCTACGGCGGATGAAAGCCGAAAGGAGGGCGTAGACTCGCCCTAGCCGTCCGGCTCCGAGGAAGGTCGGGGTCAGAACTGGTGCCGCGAGCCCGAGGAAATTATGACCGAGGCGTGACGCTGGCACCTCGGACTGTCGCTCCTGCCGAGGGCAGGGAGCACGCAGAGGATACTCATCCACGAAGTCACGCCTCCGGGGCCGGACGGCCAGGAGGCGGCGATGGACGTGCTCTACTCCGTGTGCTGTGGCCTCGACGTGCACAAGAAGACCGTCACCGCGTGTCGCCGGTTTCCCGGCCCGCGGGGCCGCGCCGAGGAGGTCCGCACCTTCGGCACGACAACGCGGGAACTGCTCAGGCTGGCCGACTGGCTCACGGCTGCCGGCTGCACGCACGTCGCCATGGAGAGCACGGGGGTCTACTGGCGGCCGGTGTACCACATTCTAGAGAGCTGCGGCCTGGCGCTCCTGCTTGTCAACGCCCAGCACGTCAAGGCCGTGCCGGGCCGCAAAACCGACATCAAGGACTGCCAGTGGCTAGCGCAGTTGCTGGAGCACGGGTTGCTGCGGGGCAGCTTCGTGCCCCCACCGCCGTTGCGCGAACTGCGCGAGCTGACGCGCTACCGGCGCCAATTGATCGAGGAACGCGCCCGGGAGGCCAACCGGGTCCAGAAGGTGCTCGAGACGGCCAACATCAAGCTCGGCGACGTGGCCACCGACGTCCTGGGCGCCTCCGGGCGGGCGATGCTCCACGCCCTCATCGCCGGGGAGCGCGACCCGGACCGCCTCGCGGCGCTGGCGCAAGGGCACTTGCGGCGGAAGGACGCGCAGCTGCGGGAGGCACTGCTGGGCCACGTCACCGACCACCACGCCTTCATGCTGCAGGGGTTGCTCCGCCACGTCGAATTCCTGGATCAGCAGATCGCGCTCTTCGACGCGCGGATTGAGGCGCACACGTGCCCTTTCCAGGGGGCGCTTGAGCACCTCGACACCATCACTGGCGTCGCCCGACGCAGTGCGGAGCAAATCCTCGCCGAACTCGGAGACGACATGAGCCGCTTCCCGACCGCCGCCCAGGCGGCGTCGTGGGCCGGCATCTGTCCGGGCAACCACGAGAGCGCCGGGAAGCGAAAATCCGGCAAGACGCGCAAAGGCAACCGGTGGTTGCGGGCTGCCCTGATCGAGTGCGCCCGCGGGGCGGTCCGCGCGCGGAGCAGCTACCTGGCAGCACAGTACCACCGCCTGGCCCGCCGGCGCGGCGACAAGAAGGCTATCGTGGCCGTCGGCCACTCGATCCTCGTCGCCGCCTGGCACATCCTGCGGGACGGCGTCAGTTACCGCGACCTCGGCCGCCAGTACTTCGACCGACTCGACCGGGAGCACCTGGTGCGCTACCACGCGCGGCGACTCGCCGAGCTTGGCGTCATCATCGAGCCACCCGGGAGCGCAGCGGCGCCTGCG
Source organism: bacterium (assembly GCA_035574075.1). Taxonomy (GTDB): domain Bacteria; phylum Sysuimicrobiota; class Sysuimicrobiia; order Sysuimicrobiales; family Kaftiobacteriaceae; genus Kaftiobacterium. Next base: position 1,835 of record DATLZI010000118.1, read on the forward strand.
TAGCGCCCGCCGCTTTCAGAGGATTCTGGCCGCTGCCGTGGATCGTGGCTCAGCTGCCTCTCGGAGGTCAAGCGGGAGATGCCGGGTCCGGTAGGAGGGCCCGCGGAGTTCGAGATGCCGGCCGCGTTCGAGCACCCGGTCGAGGATAGCTTCCGCCAGGTCGGGATCATGGAGGACGCGTCCCCAGGCGCCGAGCGGTTTGTTCGTGGTGAAGAGCATCGGCCGGCGATGCAGGTGGCGGTCGTTCACGACCTGGAAGAGCACGTTGGCCGCGTCGGGGCCGTAGCTGAGATAGCCGACCTCGTCGATCACGAGGACGTGGGGATGGGTGTAGGTCGGCAGGACGTGGCGGAGCTTGCCAGCCCGCGTGGCGCGGGAGAGCTCCTCGATGAGGGCCGTCGCGGTGGTGAAGCGCGCCTCG
>DATLZI010000119.1:0-3092 GCA_035574075.1 bacterium
AGCCGGCAGGGAGCCGCCGGCCCGGGCGGCCGCACGCCCGCCGGCGCGCTCGTGCAGGTGGCGCCCGCGGCGCGCGCCACCATCGTCCTGCGCTCCACGCACATCGGCGAGGTGACGGCCGCATCCAGCGTGGATGTCACCGCGCGGGTCGCCGGCGTCGTGGCCGAGCTCCTCGTCGAGGAAGGACAGTCCGTCACGGCCGGTCAGCCCCTGGCCCGTCTCGATCCCAAGGAGCTGCGCTTCCAGGTCGCGCAGGCCCGCGCCGCGTATGAGAGCCAGCGCGTGCAGGTCGATGCCGCCCGCGCGGCGCTGCGCACGCAGGAAGCCCATCTAGCCCAGGTGCTGGCCGGCCCGGCCCCCGAGGCGCTGCGCCAGGCCGAGGAGCAGGTGCGGCAGGCCCGCGCCGCCGTGGAGTTCAGCCAGCAGCAGCTGCGCCGTGTGGAGGAGTTGGTCGCCCAGGGCTACGTCCCGCGCCAGCAGCTGGACGCGGCCCGCATGGACGTCACCGTGCAGGAGGCGCGGCTGCGCGCCGCGGAAGAGCAGCTTACCCTGCTGCGCCGGGAGCCGCGGACGGAAGCGGTGCAGATCGCCCGCGCGCAGGTGGCGGAGGCGGGCGTCGCCTACCGCCAGGCGCACAGCCGGCTGGAGCAGGCCCGCCTCGTCCTGGAGCAGGCGGAGAGAGTGCTCGCCGAGAGCACGATCCGGGCGCCGGTCGGCGGGCAGGTGGGGAAGCGCCTCGTGGAGCGCGGCCAGGCGATCACCCCGGCCACGATATTGTTCCGCATCATCGACGTCGATCCCGCGGTCATCACCGTTCCGGTGATCGAGCGTGATCTGGGGCGGGTGGCGGTGGGCGTCCCCGTCACCGTGCGCACCGAGGCCTGGCCGGGCCAGACCTTCGCCGGGCGGGTGCGCGCGATCAGCCCGACGTTGTCGCCCCTGACGCGCACGGCAGAGGCGCGCATCGAGGTGGCCAACGCCGACGGGCATCTGCGTCCGGGGATGTTCGCGAACGTCGAGATCTTGCTCGACCGCCGGGAGAACGTCGTCGCCGTGCCTGTGGACGCCGTGCTCGAACGCCCGGAGGGGCCGACCGTGTTCGTCGTCACTGATCGGACGGCCCGCGCGCGGATCGTGCAACGCGGCCTCAGCGACGGCGCGCTGGTGGAGATCACGGCCGGTCTCGCCGCCGGCGAGCTGGTGGCGATCGCCGGGCACCGCACGCTGCGCGACGGCGCGCCGGTGGTCCTTCCCGGCCCCGGCGGATCCGGCGGCGCCCCCGTCGGGCGGCCCGGGGCTCCGTCCTCGGGCGGGCCGCGGAACCGTCCATGAACCTGATCCGCACCGCCGTCCAGCGGCCGATCGGGACGACGATGGCCTTCGCGGTCGTCATCTTGCTCGGCACGACGAGCCTGCTGAACCTGCCGCTGGACCTGCTGCCCGAGCTGTCCTTCCCGAGCCTGAGCATCAGCACCGACTATCCCGGGGCGGGACCGGAAGAGGTCGAGAACCTGGTCACGCGCGTGATCGAGGAGACCGTGGGAACAGCCGTCGGGGTGGAGGACGTCTTTTCCACGTCGTCGGAGGGCAGCTCCCGCGTCACCGTGACCTTCCCCTTCGGCACCGATCTCGACGCCGCGGCGGCGGACGTTCGCGTGGCCCTGGAACGCGCCCGCCGGCGGCTGCCCGAGGCCGCCTCGACGCCCATCGTCTTCAAGTTCGACCCCTCGCAGCAACCGATCATGCAGCTCGGCCTGATCGCCACCGCGGCGGAGGTCGGCCCTGTCGAGCTGCGCCAGATCGCCGAGGACCAGCTGCAGTTCCGCCTCGAGCGCGTCCCCGGCGTGGCGGCGATCACCCTCGCCGGGGGGCTGCGGCGGCGGGTCCTGGTCGAGATGGATCCGGTGCGGCTGCAGGCGTTCACCCTCTCCGAGCGCGAGATCCTCAGCGCGCTGGCCGGGTCGAACCTGGTCGCTCCGGGCGGCCAGGTGCTCGAGGGGACGCGACGCCTGGGCCTGCGGGTCCTCAGCCGGGACCTGGACGTCGGGCAGATCGGGCGCACCGTGGTCGCCGTGCGCGACGGGGTGCCGGTCTACGTCGCGGACGTGGCGCGGGTCAGCGTGGGCCTGGAGGATCCGACGAGCGTCGTGCGCGTGAACGGCCAGCCCGGGGTGCTCATCCAGGTGCAGAAGCAGTCCGGCGCGAACACCGTGGCGGTTTCCAACCGCATCCACCGCGAGGTGGCGGATGTCGGGCCGACGCTGGCCGGCACAGACCTCCTCGTCCTGAACGACGGCGCGCGCTTCATCCGCCGCGCGCTGGCTTCGGTGCGGCAGGCCATCCTGATCGGCGGCGGGCTGGCCGTGGGCGTGCTCTTCGTCTTCCTGCGCGACTGGCGCGCCGTGCTGGTCATCGGCACCGCGCTGCCGATTTCCGTCATCGCCACGTTCGCTCTGATGTTTTTCTTCGGCTACACCCTGAACCTGATGACCCTCGGCGCGCTGGCGATGGGCATCGGCATGCTCATCGACGCAGCGATCGTCGTCCTGGAGAACATCCACCGCCACCGCGAGGAGGGGCAGGACGGGCCGGCCGCCGCGGCGGCCGGCGCCCAGGAGGTGGCTTCCGCCATCGTGGCCTCCACGCTGACGACGGTCGTGGTCTTCCTGCCGGTCATCTTCCTGCGCGGCGGCGTGATCACGACGCAGCTGTTCTTCCAGTTTTCGGTGGTGGTCGTGTTCGCGCTGCTGTGTTCGCTGGTCGTGGCCACCACCCTCATCCCGATGCTCAGCGCGCGCCTGCCTCACCTCACCCGGGCCCGCGGGACCGCTGAGCAGAGCGGAGCGATGCAGCGATCGTACCGGCGGTTGCTGACCTGGGCGCTGAGCCACCGGCGGGCTGTCTTCGCCGCCAGCGGCGCGTTCTTCATCCTGGCTACGGCCAGCCTGCTGCTGATCGGTCGCGAGACATTGCCTGCGGCGGACGAAGGCGAGATCTTCGCCTCGCTGACGATGCCCGCGGGGACCCGCCTGGAGGTCACCGACGGGGTGCTGGCCCGGTTCGAGGCCCTCGTCCGCGAGCACGTCCCCGAG
>DATLZI010000120.1:0-4515 GCA_035574075.1 bacterium
GCGCGGCGGCCAGGCGCAGGTCACCCTCGCGCGCGATCGCCCGGACCGCGGCCCGGCCCATCCGGCCGGCGGCCCCCGCCACGGCAACGCGCAGCCGCTCTGCCATCGTCAGGCCCGGGCTTCGACGTACGCGGCGAACGCCGCGCGCATCGCGTCCGCCAGCGCTCCGTCCTGCCGGAACGGGCCGATCGCGGCCATGGACAGCGCGCGGGGATGGAACAGCTCGGCGGCCAGGGCCTGCAGATCCTCGGCGGTCACGGCCTCCACCTTCGCGATCAGCTCGTCCAGCGTGATCTGCCGGCCGTGGTAGATCTCGGAGCGCGCGAGGACCGACATCCGGCTGCCCGTGCTCTCCAGCGACAGCATCAGGCTGCCCTTCAGCGACTCCTTGGCGCGGCGCAGCTCGGCGGGATCGACCGGCTCGCGGGTCGCCCGCTCCACCTCCTCGAGGATCAGGCGCACGACCTCCGGCCCCACGGGCGGGCTCATCCCGGCGTAGATCACGAAGAGGCCCCCGTCCCGGTACGCGGAGAGGTACGAGGTGATCGTGTAGACCAGGCCGCGCTTCTCCCGGATCTCCTGGAACAGCCGGGAGCTCATCCCGCCGCCCAGGAGGTGGTCGAGCACGGACAGGGCGTAGCGGGAGTCATCGCCCTGGGCGCGGCCGCGGGTGCCCAGGCAGAGGTGCACCTGCTCGGTCTCCTTGAAGCGCATCATCACCCCGGCCTGCGCCTGCGGCGGATCAGCGGCCACCGGCACGGCGGCGCCGGTCCAGCCGCCGAAGTGGCGGTCGAGGACGTCGACCACCGCCGCGTGCTCGACGTCCCCGGCGACGGCCACGACGGTGTTGCCGGGACGGTAGAAGCGCTGGACGTGGGCCAGCAGGTCGTCCCGCGTCAGGCGGCGCACGGTGGCCAGCGTGCCGATCACCGGCCGTCCCAGGGGGTGGCCGTTCCACACCGTCTGCGCGAAGAGATCCTGCACCAGTTCGTCGGGGGCATCCTCGTAGCTCTTGATCTCCTCGACGACGACCTGCCGCTCGCGCTCGATCGACTCCTCGGCGAGCGTGGCACGCAGCAGCATGTCGGCGACGATCTCCACGGCGCGCTCGAAGTGCGCGGCCAGCGTCTTGACGTAGAAGACCGTCTGCTCGCGGTCGGTGAAGGCGTTCAGCTGCCCGCCGATCTCGTCCGCCGCCTGGGCGATCTGCAGCGCGCTGCGGGAGGTGGTGCCCTTGAAGAAGAGGTGCTCGAGGAAGTGCGAGACGCCGTGCTGGCTGGCCGGCTCGTGGCGCGACCCGGCGTTCACCCAGACGCCCATCGCCGCGGTGCGGACGTGGGGCATGCGCTCCGTGATCACGCGCAGGCCGTTGGGCAGAACGCTCTTGGCGATCTCGTCGCGCATGGGCCGACCCCGCTCCCGGCGGTGGGCCGCCGAGGCGCTCAGAACCTCTACGGTGCGGGGGCGGGGATTCCTCTTGCCGTCAGTCAGACCGCCGTCCGCGGTGGCCGCCGGGACGTCCGCCGCGGCGGTGCCCCCCCTCGGGGCGGTGCCGGCGGTCGTCGCCGCCGCGGCCCTCGCGGGAGCGCGGCCGCTCGTCCTCCGGCCCGGGGGTCAGCCGTTTGGTCAGGTTGATGCGGCCGAGGTTGTCGATCTCCTTCACCCGGACCTGGATCTCGTCGCCGATCTTCACCTTGTCCTCGACCCGCTCCACGCGCTCGCCGTCGCCCAGCTCGGAGATGTGCAGGAGCCCCTCCTTACCGGGCAGCACCTCGAGGAAGGCGCCGAAGTTCATCAGCCGCGTGACCCGGCCGGTGTAGATCTCGCCCACCTTCGCCTCGCGGACGATGCCTTCGATCATGGCGATCGCGCGGCGGGCCGCCTCCTCGTCCGCCGAGGCGACGTGCACCTTGCCGTCCTGCTCGATGTCGATCTTCGCCCCGGTCTCGGCGGTGATCTTGTTGATCACCTTGCCGCCCGGACCGATCACCTCGCGGATCTTGTCAGGGTTGATCTCGATGGTGATGATCCGCGGCGCGTAGGGCGAGAGCGTCTCGCGCGGCTCGGGGATGGCCTGGGCCATGACGTCGAGGATCGTCAGGCGGGCCTGCCGCGCCTCGGCCAGGGCCCGCGCGAAGACCTCCCGCGGCAGCCCCTTGACCTTGATGTCCAGCTGCAGGGCGGTGATGCCGACGCGCGTGCCGGCGACCTTGAAGTCCATGTCGCCCATCGCGTCCTCCAGCCCCTGGATGTCCGTGAGCACGGCGAAGCGGCCGCCCTGGCCCGTGACCAGCCCCATGGAGATGCCGGCCACGGGGGCCTTGATCGGCACGCCGGCGTCCATCAGGGCCAGCGTCGAGGCGCACACCGAGGCCATCGAGGTGGAGCCGTTGGACTCCAGGACCTCCGAGACGAGGCGGATGGTGTAGGGGAAGACGTCTTCCCCGGGCAGGACCGGCTCGATCGCCCGCTCGGCCAGCAGGCCGTGGCCGATCTCGCGGCGGCCCGGCGAGCGCAGGGGCCGCACCTCGCCGACGCTGAAGGGCGGGAAGTTGTAGTGGTGCATGAAGCGCTTGCGGGTGCGGCGGGAGAGATCGTCGATGATCTGCTCGTCCTCGCCCGTGCCCAGCGTGGCGATGGTCAGGACCTGCGTCTGCCCGCGCTGGAAGAGGCCGGAGCCGTGCGTCCGCGGCAGCAGCCCGACCATCGCGCGCAGCGGCCGCAGCTCGGTGAGCCCCCGCCCGTCCACGCGGCGGCCCTCCTCGAGGACGGCGCGCCGCACCTCCTCCTTGATCACGGTCTGGATGATCTCGCCGATCTCCTTCATGCGCTCGGGATCCTGCTCGGCGAAGGCCGGCGCGACGCGGGCCAGGATCTGGTTCAGGGCATCCTCGCGCATCAGCTTCTCGGGCTGCGCCAGCGCCTCGCGCACGAGCGGCAGCGCCCGCTCGCGCACGGCGGCGGTCAGCGCGGCGTCGGGCGGGGTCGCGGCGACCGGCATCTTCGGCTTCCCCGCCGCCGCCGCCAGTTCGCGCTGCGCGCCGATGATCGCGCGGATCTCGGCGTGGGCCAGCTCCAGCGCCTCCAGGACCTTCTCCTCGGCCACCTCTCGGGCGCCGGCCTCCACCATGACGATGGCCTGCTCCGTAGCGGCGACGATCAGGTCGAGCATGCTCTCGGCGTCCAGCTGGGTCTGCGTGGGGTTGACGACCAGGCGGTCGCCGATCAGGCCGATGCGCACCGCGCCGATCGGTCCCTCGAAGGGGATGTTCGAGAGCATCAGGGCGGCGGAGGCCCCGTTGACGGCGAGCACCGCCGGGTCGTTCTCCTGGTCGGTGGAGAGCACCGTGGCGATGACCTGCACGTCGTTGCGGAAGCCCTTGGGGAACAGCGGCCGGATCGGCCGGTCGATCAGCCGGGCGGAGTGGATGGCCCGCTCCCCGGGCCGGCCCTCCCGCTTGAAGAACCCGCCGGGGATCTTGCCGGCGGCGTACATCTTCTCCTCGAAGTCGCAGGTCAGGGGGAAGAAATCGATCCCCTCCCGCGGCTGGTCCGACGCGGTGGCCGTGACGAGGACCACGGTCTCGCCGTAGCGGGCGAGCACGGCCCCTCCGGCCTGGCGGGCCAGCAGCCCCGTCTCGAAGGTCAGCGCGCGGCCGCCGACCTCAACGCTGACACGGTGCAGTTCAGGTTCCATACCAACGTCCTCCTTGATCAGACACGGAAAAGAGCGGGGGCGACCCCGCTCCGAGAAACACGACGACCGCGGCCCCGCCCCCTGGAGGGGTGCTGGGGAGTCCTATCGCCGCAGGCCAAGGGTATCGACGAGCTGCCGGTATCGCTGCAGATCGGTCTTCTGCAGATAGCTGAGCAGGCGGCGCCGCTGGCCCACCATCATCAGCAGCCCGCGCCGCGAGTGGATATCTTTCTTGTGGGCCGCCAGGTGCTCGGTGAGCTGGTTGATCCGCTCGGTCAGCAGGGCGATCTGCACTTCGGGAGAGCCGGTGTCGGTTTGGTGCCTGCGGTGCCGGTCCACGATCTCCGTCTTCTTCGCTTTGGGTAGAGCCACCACACACCTCCATTCGGTCTGGCAACGCCGCCCGACCGTCGGAGGCACGCGCCGGGCAGCATCTCCTAAACACAACCATCCTAGCACAGCCGCTGGCCCCTCACAACCGCGCGGGACCGCGGGCTAGGGCCCCGCCGCCTCGGGCAGCGCCAGGCCGGCGAGGAGGCGCGCCGTCTCCGCCACATCCTCGCGCATCTGCCGCACCAGCGCGGCCTCCGAGGTGAAGGCGATCTCGTCGCGCAGGCGCTGCACGAAGTGCAGCTCGAGGCGGCTGCCGTACAGGTCGCCGGCGAAGTCGAGCAGGTGCGCCTCGACGACGACCGCCCCGGGGCCGAAGGTCGGGCGCGTGCCGATGCTCACCGCGGCCTGATGCGTGCCCCGCTCGGTGCGGGCCAGCGCGGCGTAGATGCCGGCGGCGGGGACCAGCTTCTCCTCCGGCGGGGCGA
>DATLZI010000121.1:0-2576 GCA_035574075.1 bacterium
ACACCTGGCGCAGGAGCGATGACGTCTCCTCCAGCAGCGGCATCAACTGCGGATCCATGTGCCCGAGGAGCGGCCGGACCATCGCCGCCTGCACCGACGGCGGGATGAGGCTGGGCCCCGGGCCCAGCAGGATGCGCTCCACCTCAGTCACCTACCTCGCCGTGGACCCGCACACCCTCCGTGCGCGGGAGGATCGCCTCAACGTCGCTGGTCACCTCGCGCAGGTAGCGGGCGCTGTCTTCCGGCGCGACGGTGTTGATGTAGAACCCCGACCCCCACTCGAAGCCGGCGACCTGGGTCAGCCGGGGGATGATCTCCAGGTGCCAGTGGTAGGCGTGGTCGGCTTCTTCCCGGTACGGAATGGTGTGGATGATGAAGTTGTAGGGGGGGTTGCTCAGGCAGGTGTGCAGCCGGTACAGCGTCTCGCGCAGGACGCGCGCCAGCGGCACCTCGTGGTCGGCCGACAGCGCCCCGAAGTCGGCCTGGTGCGCCTTGGGCAGGATCCAGGTCTCGAAGGGGAACCGCGAGGCGTAGGGCTCCAGGGCGATGAAGGCCTCGTTCTCCAGGACCACGCGCTCGCCGGCCTCCCGCTCCTGGGCCAGCATCGCGCAGTAGATGCACGTCCCCTGCTTGCCGAAGTAGCGCACCGCGGCCTCCAGCTCGTGCGCCGCCCGGTTGGGCACGACCGGCAGGGCGATCAGCTGGGAGTGCGGATGGGAGAGCGAGGCCCCCGCGGTGCGGCCGTGGTTGCGGAAGAGCAGCGCGTACTCGAAGCGCACGTCGTTGCGCAGATCGCGGTAGCGCTGCAGGTAGGCGCGGATCACATCGGCGACGTGGTCCACGGGCAGGAGGCCGAGATGGGTGTGGTGCTCCGTCGTCTCCACGATCACCTCGTGAGCGCCCACGCCGTCCATCCGCGTGTAGATGCCGATGCGGGAGCGGTCGGTGTGGCCTTCGATGCGCAAGGCGGGATACTTGTTGGACACCACCCGCACCCGCCAGCCCGGCGTGTTGGGCTCGGTGCCGGGGCGGCGGAGGGCGAAGATCTCGGGGGGCGTCTGCCCTTCCCGGCCCTCGCAGAACGGGCAGCGGTCGATGTCGTTGGGCGCCACCGCCTCGTGCTTGAAGTCCGTGGGCCGCGCCGCCCGCTCGGTGGAGATGATCACCCAGCGGCGGCTGATCGGGTCTTTGCGTAGCTCTGGCACCGTCTCACCTCATCCGACGTGCGCGCAAATCGTCTCCCTATTCCGCGGGGCCGCGCTGTTCACCTACCCCCGCGCGGCGGTCGGGCGCGCAGCGCGCTGCAGGGCCCGCTCGTAGAGGGCGCGGTAGCGCTCGGCCGCGCGCTCCCAGCTGAAGTCGGCGCGCATCCCGTGGCGCTGCAGGGTCCGCCACAGCTCCCGGTCGCGGTAGGCATCGAGGGCTCGCCGCAGCGCGCCCAGCAACGCCGCGGCGTCGTACGCCTCGAAGACGAACCCGTTGGCCGTGCCGTTCGCCACCGTCTGGGGGGTGGTGTCCACGATCGAGTCGGCGAGTCCCCCGGTCCGGCGGACCACCGGGACGGTGCCGTAGCGCAGGCTGTACAGCTGGTTCAGCCCTGACGGCTCGTAGCGCGAGGGCATGAGGAAGATGTCTGCGCCGGCTTCGATGAGATGGGCCAGCGCGTTGTCGAACCCCAGGCGCACCCCGAACGCCTCCGGCCGCCGCGCCATCAGCGTCTCGAACAGCTCGTGGTACTTGGGCTCGCCCGTGCCCAGCAGGACGACCTGCGCCCCGGCGTCGAGCACCTCGTCGATCACGGCGGCGACGAGATCGAGCCCCTTCTGATCGACCAGGCGGGTGACCATGCCGATCAGCGGCGCCGCCGGCCGCACCGGCAGGCCGAACGCCTCCTGCAGGGCGCGCTTGCAGACCGCCTTCCCGCTGAGGTCATCCGCGCTGTAGCGAGCGGGCAGGAACGGATCCACCGCGGGATCCCAGACGCTGTAGTCCACCCCGTTCAGGATGCCGACGAGATCGGCGGCGCGGTCGCGCAGCACCCCGTCCAGCCCCGCGCCGAACTCCGGCGTCTGGATCTCCCGCGCGTAGGTCTCGCTCACGGTGCTCAGCATGTCGGCGAAGTACAGCCCGCCCTTCAGCAGGTTCACCTGGCCCCAGAACTCCAGGCCGTGCAGCGTGAAGAACGCCCCGGGCAGGCCGGTCAGCGTGAACTGCTCGGCGGGGAAGATCCCCTGGTAGGCGAGGTTGTGGATGGTGAGGACGGTGGCCGGACGCTCCGCGCGCTCCGCGCGCAGGATCGGCGGGATCAGCGCCGTCTGCCAGTCGTTGCAGTGGATGACGTCGGCCGGCCAGCCAGAGGCGTCGAGGGCCTGCAGCACGGCGCGGCAGAAGAAGGCGAAGCGAGCCAGGTTGTCGGGGTAGTCGGCGCCCCCCTCGCCGTACAGCCCGGGGCGATCGAAGAAGCGGGGCTGTTCGATCAGCCAGATGGGCAGCCCGCTCCCCGGGAGCGCGCCCTCGACCACGGCGCCCTCGACCAGCTCCGCGCCGAGGCGCACCGCGACCCGCCCGCGGTGCGT
>DATLZI010000122.1:0-6058 GCA_035574075.1 bacterium
CCCGCCGCAGATGGACCCCCACCAGTCCTCGGCCGCGGTCGACCGCCAGGTCTTCCAGAACCTCTTCGACAAGCTCGTCGACATCACCAGGGACCTCGAGATCGTGCCGATGCTGGCCACCTCCTGGACGATCAGCGACGGCGGGCGAGTCTACACCTTCAAGCTGCGGCCCAACGTCGTCTTCCACGACGGCACGCCGTTCAACGCCGAGGCGGTGAAGTACAACTTCGAGCGCATGCTCGACCCGGCGTTCGGCTCGCCGCGCCGCAGCGAGATCAACCTCGTGACGAAGGTCGAAGCCCTCGACGACCTCACCGTGCGCGTCACTCTGGAGAAACCCTTCAGCCCGTTCCTCTCCATCCTCTCCGACCGCGCCGGGATGATGGTCTCCCCCACCGCGGCGCGCCGCGCCGGCAAGCAGTTCTCGCTGCAGCCCGTGGGCACGGGCCCCTACCGCTTCGTCGAGAAGCGGCCGCAGGAACGGATCGTCCTGGAGCGGTTCGACCGGCACTGGGACCGCACCGCCGGCAACGTGCAGCAGATCGTCTACCGCCCCTTCACCGACGAGAACGCGCGGCTGGCCAACCTGCGCGCCGGCGAGCTGGACATCATCGACCAGGTGGCCCCGGCCGAGGTGCCGCGGCTGCGCACCGATCCCGCGCTGCGCCTCTCCGAGGTCGTGGGCCTGGGCTGGCAGGGGATCTGGATCCAGGTGGAGTCCGGCATCTTCGCTAACAAGGCGCTGCGCCAAGCCCTGAACGCAGCGATCGACCGCCGCACGCTGGTGCGGGTCGTCTTCGGCGAAACCGCCGAACCGGCGAACGGCCCGTTCCCGCCGGGGATGTTCACGCACAGCATCCCGGCGAACTCCCGCATCCCGGAGCGCAACCTGGACCTCGCCCGCCAGAAGCTGCGCGAGGGTGGCCAGCCCAACGGCTTCGCCTTTACCCTGAAGGTGACGCCCGGCCGGGTTCCCTCGCAGGTCGCCCAGGTCGTGCAGTCGATGGCCGGGGAGGTGGGCATCCGCGTGAACATCGAGATCGTCGAGTTTGGAGCGCTGCTCAGCCAACTCGACGCGCACCGCTTCGAGGCGGCGCTCCTGGGCTGGAGCGGCCGGCCCGATCCGGACGCCAACATCTACGGCTTCTTCGTCACGGGCGGCGGCCTGAACAACAGCGCCTACTCGAACGCGAAGGTGGATCAGATGCTGGATGCGGCGCGCATCCTCACCACGCCCGACCAGCGCCGCCGGGCCTACGCCGAGGTGATGAACGTCCTGAACGATGAACTGCCTTACCTGTTCCTCTGGTGGCCGAAGGACTACAAGGTGCACACCCCCAAGCTGCAGGGCTTCGTGCACGTGCCCGACGGAATGATGCGGTTCCGCCACATCTGGCTGAACCCGTAGACGGACCGCGGCCGGGGGGCACCGCCCCCCCGGCCGCGCCCTCGCCCGATGACCCGCTACCTCGCCCGACGGCTGCTGCTGACGATCCCGGTGCTGTTCTTCGTCAGCCTGATCGTCTTCACGCTCATCACCCTGATCCCCGGCGATCCGGCGCGGGTCATGCTGGGCGAGGAAGCCAGCCGGGAGTCGCTCGAGGTCCTGCGCCGGCAGATGGGCCTCGACCGCCCCCTGCCGGTGCGCTACCTGATCTGGGTGGGGCGCGTCCTGCGGGGCGATCTGGGGCGCTCGGTGCGGGACCAGCGGCCGGTGGCCCGCACCTTGCTGCAGAAGATCCCCGTCACGGCCGAGCTGGCCGCCGCCTCCCTGCTCGTGGCCTGGACGATCGCCATCCCCTCTGGGGCCCTGGCCGCCTGGAAGCGCCGCACGTGGCTGGACTACGGCGCGACGACGGTGGCCCTGGCCGGCATCTCGATCCCCAACTTCTGGCTGGGCATCATGCTGATCTACCTGCTCGCCGTGCACTGGCGCTGGCTGCCGCCATCCGGGTACGTCGAGCCCTGGGTGGATCCGGTCGGCAATCTGCGGGCGATGGTCATGCCCTCGATCGTCCTCGGCTCGGCCCTCGCCGCCCTGGTGATGCGCCTGCTGCGCAGCAGCATGATCGAGGTCCTGAGCAGCGACTACATCCGCACGGCGCGGGCCAAGGGCCTCGCCGACCGGGTGCTGCTCGTGCGCCACGCGATGAAGAACGCGATGATCCCCGTGGCCACGATCATGGGTCTGCAGTTGGGCGGGCTGCTCGGCGGCGCCGTGGTCACGGAGACGATCTTCGCCGTGCCGGGCCTGGGCCGGCTGACCATTGAGTCGATCCTGACCCGGGACTATCCGATGGTCCAGGGCGTGGTGCTCTTCGCCGCCACGGCCGTGGTGGCCGCCAACCTCCTCGTCGATCTCGCCTACGCCGTGCTCGATCCGCGCATCCGCCTGGAGGAGCGCCGCGGATGATGCGGGCGCCGCGCGCCGGGCTAGCCGCCCTGCCCGCGCCGACCGCCGCGCTGGCGCGAGCATCCCATCCCCGCGGCCTCGCCTACCTGCTGCGGCGGTTCGCCCGCAACCGCCTGGCGTTGATCGGCCTGTGGGTCACGCTGCTGATCATCCTCCTGGCCGTCTTCGCCGGCTGGGCGGCGCCCCACAACCCGATCAAGCCTGACTTCGGGCGCATCATGCAGCCGCCGAGCCGGACCCACCCGCTGGGCACCGACGACCTCGGCCGCGACGTGCTCAGCCGGGTGATCTACGGCACGCGCACCTCCCTGCTCGCCGGTCTGGTCTCGGTCGGCATCGCCGTGCTGATCGGGCTGCCGCTGGGGCTCGTCTCCGGCTACTACGGCGGCCGCCTCGACGACCTGCTGATGCGGATCACGGACGCGATGCTCTCCTTCCCCTTCCTCGTCCTGGCCCTGGCCATCGCCGCGGTGCTGGGCGCGGGGCTGGATCGGGCGATGATCGCCATCGGCATCGTCTTCACGCCGGGCTTCATCCGCCTGGCCCGCGGCCAGGTCCTCAGCGAACGCGAGCAGAACTACGTCGAGGCGGCGCGGGCCCTGGGGGCGGGAGACGGCCGCATCATCTGGCGCCACCTCCTGCCGAACATCGTCTCGCCGATAGTCGTGCAGGCATCCCTGTCCACCGCGGCGGCGATCACCGCCGAGGCGACCCTCTCCTTCCTCGGCCTGGGCACGCAGCCCCCCACCCCCTCCTGGGGCTCGATGCTGAACTTCGCCCAACCCTACCTCGGCACCGCGCCGTGGATGGCGATCTACCCGGGGATGGCGATCTTCATCACCGTCCTATCCCTCAACCTGCTCGGCGACGGCCTGCGCGAGGCCCTCGACCCCCGGCTGCGTTAGGCGTCCTCCCGGGCGCGGTGTGGCGGGCGGCGCCCGAAGGGCCGTGCCAGCGGTCCAGAGAATCCCTGAAGTATCCCGACGTGCGGAGGGCGAGAGTCATGAACCATCTGCTCTGGCGGCCTCTGGCGGTCACGGCGCTGCTCGCGGTCGCGGCAGCGGTCTGGAGCCTGCCCCTCGCGGAGTCCGCGCCTGCCACGCGCCTGTCCATCGTCACCGGCGGCACCGGCGGCGTCTACTTCCCGCTGGGCGGCGGACTGGCCCAGTTGATCTCCAGGTACATCCCCGGGGTGCAGGCCACGGCCGAGGTCACCTCGGCCTCGGTGGACAACATGCGCCTGATCGGCGCCAAGCGCGCCGACATCGCCTTCACCCTGGCCGACACCGCCTACGACGCGTACAAGGGTGAAGCCGCCTTCCGCGGCAACCCCCTGCCGATCCGCACCCTCACCCCGATCTACAACAACTTCAACCACCTCGTCACGATCGAGGGAACGGGCATCACCTCGCTCGCCGATCTGAAGGGCAAGCGGGTCTCCGTCGGCTCGCCGGGGTCGGGCACGGAGGTCACCGCGCTGCGCATCCTGCAGGCGGCGGGGATCGATCCCGATCGCGACATCCGCAAGGAGCGCCTGGGGGTGGCGGAATCCGCCGACGCCCTGAAGGACCGCAAGATCGACGCCTTCTTCTGGAGCGGCGGCCTGCCCACAGCCGCCGTGCTCGACCTGGCCACGACGCCCGGGGTGCGCATCCGCCTCGTGCCGATGGACAGCGCGCTGCCGAACCTGCAGAAGCAGTACGGCGCCCTCTACTTCCGCGCCGTGATCCTGAAGGAGATCTACCCCGGCTCGCCGGCGAACACGCCGACGATCGGCGTGGCCAATCTCCTCGTCGTGCACCGCGACTTCTCCGCCGAGCTCGCCTATCAGATCACGAAGCTGATCTACGAGCGGCGAGCGGAGCTGGCCGCGGTGCACAAGGAGGCCGCGAACATCACGACCACCGGGGTGGCCGGGCGCTCGCCGATCCCCTTCCACCCCGGGGCGATCCGCTACTTCAAGGAGCGGGGGATCGAAGGCTTCTAGCGTGCGCGCGGCGGTCGTCGCCGTCATCCTGATCGCCGCCGCCGGCGCGCTGGCCGCGGCGCGGGGATCGCCGCTCGCGCTCACGATCACCGCGGAGGACGGGCAGCGGCTGTGGGCGCTGCCCGTCCGTCCTGGCGACGAGGTCGTCCTGGTCTATACCCATTCCATCTACCTGGCGCCCGTGGAAGAACATCTGCGTGTTCGCCCCGATGGCTTTCGCCTCACCGAGGTGCGCAGCCCGAGCGAGGCGGTTCTCGCCTACAACGCGCTGCACGGGCCCTACCGGCGGGTGGCCGGGCGCTACGTCGCGCCAGCGTCGGCGCGTCTGACGGAGCTGGTGATCCGGATCGGCCGGACGGGCCGTCAGCGCCTCATCGTCGGGGGGACGGCGCTCCCGCTCTACACGGCGGGCGAGGGCGCCCGGCTGCGCATCGCGGTGCGCGCGCGCTGATGGCCGCCTCCAACGCCCCACTGCCCACCTCCCAGGCCGCGGTCGAAGAGCTCGTCGAGGAGTTCGAGGGCAAGACCCGCCACCTGCCGGGGCTGGCCGGCCAGGTGATCACCGCGGCGCTGGTCGTGATGTCGCTGTACCACCTCTGGGCGACCACGGCCAACGTGATCACCCAGCTGCACCGCACGATCCACCTGCTCTTCGTCCTGGCCCTGACCTTCCTGCTCTATCCCGGCTGGCGCGGCGCGGCGCGGCGGATCCACGCCGTAGACCTCGTCCTCACCGCCGCGGCGATCGTCTCGTTGGGTTACGTCTTCGTCGACTTCGAGGGGTTCATCTACCGCTCGGTCGTCCCCAACACCTGGGACCTGGTCTTCGGCGCGGCCACGGTGCTGTTGATCCTCGAGGCCACCCGCCGCACGGTGGGCAAGGCGCTGCTGCTGGTCGTGGTCGGCTTCCTGCTCTACGCCTTCGCCGGCCCGGTGCTGCCGGCGCCCTGGACGCATCGGGGTTACGACCTCTCCCGCCTGATCGGCCAGCTGTACATGACGCTCGAGGGCATCTTCGGCGTGCCGATCGCGGTCAGCTCGACCTTCATCATCCTCTTCACGATCTACGGCTCGTTCCTCGATCAGTCGGGGGCCGGGAAGTTCTTCGTCGATCTGGCCTTCGCCCTGACCGGCCGCCGCCGCACGGGGGCCGGTCAGGCCGTGACGGTGGCGTCCTTCCTGCTCGGCGGACCGTCGGGGAGCGGCGTGGCCACGACCGTGACCGTGGGCGCGATCGCCTACCCGCTGCTGCGCCAGGCTGGTTACGACCGGGAGTCGGCCGGCGGCCTGCTCTCCGCGGGCGGCATCGGCGCGGTGATCTCGCCGCCGATCCTCGGCGCCGCCGCCTTCCTTATCGCCGAGATCCTGAAGATCTCCTACCTCGACGTCCTGATCATGGCCATCATCCCCACCGCGCTGTACTATTTCGCCATCTTCCTGATGATCGAGCTGGACGCCCGCCGCTTCGCGCTGCGCCACGTCGAGATCGCGGCGGCGAACCCGGTGCAGCTGGCCGCCCGCTACTGGTACCTGCTCAGCTCGCTGGTCGTCATCCCGGCGTTCATGGTCTACGGCTTCACCGCGATCAAGGCGGTGTTCTGGGCGACGATCGTGGCCTGGCTGGCCAGCTACCTGCGGCGGGAGACGGCGCTGGGCCC
>DATLZI010000123.1:0-2815 GCA_035574075.1 bacterium
CCGTGGCCGCGGCGCTGCGCGAGGCCCCGCCGACGTCGACGACCAGGATCACCGGGACGCCGGCGAGACGCGCCACCTCCGCCGTGGAGCCTTCGTCGCCGGCGCCGCCCCGGCCGTCGTACAGGCCCATCATTCCCTCGATCACGGCAGCCTGGACCGTCTCCGCGCCCCGCGCCAGGAGCTCGGCGATCGTCGCTGGCGGCAGGATCCACGAGTCGAGGTTGCGGCAGGGACGGCCGGCGGACGCGGTGAGCAGCGCAGGATCGATAAAGTCGGGACCGACCTTGAACGGCTGCACGGCCAGACCCCGCCGCGCCAGGGCGCGCAGCAGCCCGGCGGTGACCGAGGTCTTGCCGCAGCCGCTGTGCGTGCCGGCGATCAGCACCCGGGGGAGTCGCATCAGGCAAGGCTTTCGACGTCTCCGCACACCCACCCTTGACACGCCGGAAGTCGCGATGCTACCCTGGACGCGTTTAACGGTTCGCAGATGGCTGACCAGAAGGGGGGTGAGGCCGGCGATGCAGCGTAGACTAACCCCGGCCCACCGGAGAGGGCATTCGCGCTAGGACGGAACCGTGTTCCGTCGTTCCAGCGTCCTGGTCTAGTGGGCCGGGGCGCTTTTCTTTTCCGGGGGTCTAGCGCGCCGGACCTACGGGGCATTCCTCAAGCACGAGGCACGACGGAGGCACACTGGCGTTGCGAAGACCTCACCTCCTGGTCGTCATGCTCATCGTCGCCGTCGCCTCCTGGGCGCAGGCCAGGTCCGCGGCCACCGACGATCGCGGGCTCCTGCGGCTAACCCTGACCAGCGGGCCGCCCGAGGGGGAACCGGTCACCGCCTCGCACGCCCGCCTCCTCGATGTGCAGTGGAGCGCCGAGGGAGCCCTCGGCAAGCTCCTCATCCGCCTGGACGGCCCGGTCAACCACCGCGCCTTCGGCAACCGCAGCCGCATCGTCCTCGATATGTGGCGGGCCAGCAACGCGCGCTGGGAGACGATCGCCGTCGATCACCCGTACGTGCGCCGCCTGCGCATCCGGCAGTACACGCCGGGGCTGGCCCGAGTCTACATCGATCTGAAGCGGCCGGCGCGCTACAAGACCTTCGTGAAGTACGAGCCCCACGCGATCGCCGTCGTCGTCATCCCGCCCTGGATGGTCGCGACCAAGCTGCCGCCCAGCGTGGCCTACGAGAAGCTGCGCGTGCGGACCGGCGCGGGGAGCACGGCCGTGCACGTCCTGCGCGTGGACCCGCACTCGCCGGACATCGCCATCCGTCCCGTCATCCCGGGCGACGTCGGCGCCGGCACGGAGACGACGAGCGTCGTGGCCACGCGCTACGACGCCATCGCCGCGATCAACGGCGGCTACTTCGCCGGCACAGGCGCGCCGCTCGGCATGGTCGTCATCGACGGCGAACTCGTCAGCGCGCCGCTGCCGCGGCGCTCCGTCTTCGGCATCTCCCGGGAAGGCGAGCCCTTCATCAACAGCTTTCAGTTCCAGGGCCGGATCCACACCCCCCGCAACGTCGCGCTCTGGGTCTCGGCCGTGAACCGGCCGCCGCACGCCGGCGCGGTGGCCGTCTACACCCCGCGCTACGGGCCGCTCACCCCCCACCTGCAGATCGCGGCGCTGGTGCGGGACGGGATCGTGCAGAGCTTCGTCTCGGGGCGGATCATGATCCCCGACCGCGGCTACGTCCTCGCCGTCAACCAGGGGGACGCCGAACTGCTCACGCGCCACCTCGCCGTCGGCGACCGGGTCACCGTGCGGTTCGACTTCTGGCCGGATATGGAAGTGATCAGCGCCCTGGGCGGAGGCCCGCGGCTGGTCAAGGACGGGCAGCCCTTCATCCCCTTCGTCTGGGAGTGGCTGCCCATCCGGATCTTCGCCTCCCGCGCGCCGCGCACCGCCGTAGGGATCACCGCGCACGGCAAGCTGATCTTCGTCACCGTGGACGGACGCAGCCGGCGCAACACCGGCATGACGCTCGCTGAGCTGGCGCGCCTGATGGTGGACCTCGGCGCCCGGGAAGCGATGAACCTCGATGGCGGCGGATCGGCGACGATGGTCGTCGGCGGCCGCACGGTGAACGAGCCCTCCGACGGCGCGGAGCGGCCAGTGGGCTCGGCGCTCCTCATCCTGCGCGCGGGCGCCAACCCCTAAGCCTGGCGTTACACGGGCGTCACATCCCGCGGGGTAGATTGAGGGGCAGAACCCCATGGAGGGGCCCCGCCGCCGCGACGTTCGTGAGTCCCTGGACGTCCCGGGCCAGGACGCGCGTGAGCTGCGCCTGCTGCTCGGCGACCTCCGGCGCGTCAACCGCCGCTACGGCGGCGTGCGCCTCGTCCTGCGCCACCTGCAGCGGATCCTCCCGCCCCGCTGCGACCGTCCCCTGACGCTGCTCGACGTCGCAGCGGGCGGCGCCGACGTGACCCGGGCCGCGGCGCGCTGGGCCGCGGAGCGGCGGATTGCGCTGCGCTGCGTGGCCCTCGACCGGCACCCGGAGATGCTGGCCGCGGCCCGGGAGCAGACCGGTCCCGGCGAGGCGCTGGCTTTCGTCCGCGCCGACGCCCTGGCGCTGCCCTTCGGGGACCACAGCGTCGACGTCGTGATCTGCGGCATGGCCCTCCACCACTTCAGCCCGGCCGACGCCGTTCGCGTGCTGCGGGAGATCGACCGGGTGGCGCGGCGGGGATTCGTCGTGAACGACCTCGTCCGCTCATGGCCGCTGTACGTCGCGGCCTGGATCGACAGCCGGCTGCTGGCCCGCAGCCAGCTGGCCCGGCGTGATGCGCCGACGTCCGCGCTGCGCGCT
>DATLZI010000124.1:0-6020 GCA_035574075.1 bacterium
CTGGAGGTCGACCGACTCCTCCCGCAGCAGCAAGGGCAGGTAGCCGTGCGTGGCGGCGCAGGTGATCAGCCGCAGATGCCCGGCGTCCTCCAGGCGCCGGAAGGCGCCGATCAGGTCGCCGTCCAGGCGCTCGAACTGCTCGAGGCGGCGGCGGTAGTAGCTCTCCCACCGCCGCGCGCCCTCTTCGAGGTCGGCGCGGCCCTGCTGCGCGAACTCGGCGGCGTTCTCCCGGGCGTGCGCGATCCGCGTCCTCAGGAACGTCTCGATCTCCCGGCGGAAGGCGGGCGCGGCGAGCTGCTCGGCCAGCACGGGGGTGATGTTCACCGTGGCGTGGGGAGCGCATCCGCGCTCGGCCAGACGGGCGAAGGTGCGCAGCAGCGGGAGGTAACAGCCGACGGTGACCTCGGCCAGCCAGTCGCTGCCGTGGGGCCAGCGGCCGTGGCCCAGGACGAAGGGCAGATGCGTGTGCAGCACCAGCGCGAAATGGCCGAGCGGAGCGGGGGCCATGGGGATCCTCTCTGTTTAGCATACACCACTTTGCGCCGCGGGCGATGCGGCGGGATGCCGGCGGTGGGGGTCAGCGACGGAAGGCGTCCACGGTGCGGCGCAGCCCCTCGCTCAGGCCGATCTCGGCCGTCCAGCCCAGCCACTCCTCGGCGCGGCGCGGGTCGAGGGCGATGCGGTAGACGTCGCCCGGCCGCCTCGCCCCGTAGACCGGCGGCTCGCGGAACCCCGTGAGCTCGGCGAGACGGCGGTAGAGGTCGTTGATCGACGTCTCCTCGCCGCTGGCGATGTTCGCCAGGCCCGAGGCGTCGCTCTCCGCGGCCAGGACATTCGCCCGAGCGACGTCCTGGACGTAGACGAAGTCCCGGCTCTGCGTGCCGTCGCCGAAGATCGTGGGCCGGTGGCCGGCCAGCATGGCATGGGCGAAGATGGCCACCACCCCGGCCTCGCCGTGGGGGTCCTGGCGCGGTCCGTAGACGTTGGCGTAGCGCAGGATGGCCCACGTCATCGCCGTGCCGTAGCAGCGCACGTAGTGCTCGCCGGTCATCTTGCTGATGCCGTAGGGGGACAGCGGGCGGGTGGGATGCGTCTCATCGGCGGGCAGGCGCTCCGGCTCGCCGTAGATCGCTCCGCCGGTGGAGGCGAAGACGAAGCGGCGCACGCCGAACTCGCGGCACAGCTCGAGGAGGTGCAGCGTGCCCATGATGTTCACGTCGGCGTCATGCACCGGGTCGGCGACGGAGGCCGGGACGGCGGCCTGCGCGGCGTGATGGTTGACGACCTCCGGCCGCTCGCGCTCGAAGACCTCGCGCAGCGCCGGATCGCGGATGTCCAGCTCGACGAAGAGAGCCCGGGGGTTGAGCACCTCGCGGCGCCCGGAGGTCAGGCTGTCCACGACCACCACGGCGTGCCCGGCGGCGAGGTAGGCGTCCACGACGTGGGAGCCGATGAATCCCGCCCCGCCGGTGACGAGGATCTTCACGGCAGGGCCGGCCGCATGATCGTCACGCGGCGCGGGAAGGGGATCTCGATCCCGGCGCGGTCGAAGGCCTCCTTGAGCATCAGGCGCAGCTCGCGCTCCGCCGCCCAGTGCTGCTGGGGCTTGACCATCAGCACGAGGCGCAGCGTGATCTGCGATTCTCCGAAGGCGATGATGCCCTGCACCTCGGGCGGCGCCAGGACCAGGTCGCGGTGCGCGGCGGCCCAGCGCTGCCCCACGTCCTGCAGCACGGCCATCGCGCGGCGCAGGTCGGTTTCGTAGGCCACGCCAACATCGACGATGGCCCGGCTGAAGTCCCGGTTCACGTTGCCGAAGACGTTCAGCTCGCCGTTGCGGATGCTCCACAGCTCGCCGTTGTACTTGCGGATCTGCGTGGTGCGCACGCTGAGGTGTTCGACCAGCCCGGTGTGCTCGCCGACCGTGATCACGTCGCCCACCCGGATGAGGCCCTCGGCCAGGATGAAGACGCCAGCGATGACATCGCGGATGAAGTGCTGCGCGCCGAAGCCCACGGCCAGGCCGATCACGCCGGCGCTGGCCAGGACCGCCGTGGCGTCCACCCCCACCTCGCGCAGGATCATCACCAGGGCGATGAAGTAGACGACGTAACGCAGCAGCGACTCCAGCAGCGGGCGCAGCGTGCGAGCGCGCGTCTCGTCGAGGAAGCGGTCGCCCCGCGGGGCCAGCGTCCGGCGGATCACCGCCACCCCCACGCGGATCAGGACGGCCGCGCCGAGGAGGATCAGTCCGATGGCCAGCGCCGTCTCGGCCAGGGCCAGCAGCCGCGCCGGTCCGATCGCCTCGCGCAGCCGGTTCACCGCCGCCTCCGCGGGGCGAATCGCTGGAGGAGGGCGGACGCGGCGAGGGCGGTGGGGAGTCCCACGGTGCCGAGGCGCCAGCGGATGGCCCGCGCGAGCTCGGCGCGGGTCATCTCCGGCAGCGGCGGCGGCGGGATACGCCAGGGCCGGGAGCGCTCCAGCAGCTCGAGCAACCGCCGCTGCTGGGGCGCCGGGAGGCGGAAGGACTGCACCTTGATCTGCTCCCGCAGCTCGAGCAGACGGCGCAGCTCGCTGCCGCTGAGCCGCGTCGGGTGAGCCGTGGTGGCGCGCTCCATCGTGAACACCACTTCGAGTCGCCGCGGGCGTACCCTTCCCCGGCAGGGAGGCCCGCGCACCCGCCGAAGTGCTGGGGTGATCCTATGGAGTTCTCCGATCCCGCGGCGCGGGCCCGACGCGATCCGTCAGGGATGCTCGAGCTCATCCGTCGCCTCCCCCGCATGTGCGAAGAGGCCTGGGCGCTACCCCTGCGGGGAGCGCTTTCCGGCGGGGCGCCGCGGCAGATCGTCGTCTGCGGCATGGGTGGCTCGGGCATCGGCGGCGACCTCCTCCGCGCGGTGCTCGCCGACCGCCTGCCGGTGCCCGTCGTCCCCGTGAAGGACTACCGCTCCCCGGCGTTCGTCGGCCCTGACACGCTGGTCTTCGCCTGCAGCTACTCCGGGAACACCGAAGAGACGCTCGCCGCGTACGAGGGGGCGGCGGCGGCCGGCGCCCGCTGTGTCGCCGTCACCTCGGGGGGCGAGCTGGCCCGTCGGGCGCTGGCGCGGGGCCACGCCACGGTGCTGGTGCCCCCGGGGCTGCCCCCGCGGGCGGCGCTCCCGTACCTCTTCCTGCCGATGCTGGCCGTGCTGGGGCGGGCCGGCCTGGTCGGCTCTTTCGATGACCAGGTACGGGAGGCGGTGGCGGTGGTGGAGCGGCGGCTGCGGCGCCTGGAGCCCGAGGGCGCCGATCCCTCGGCCCGCGCGCTGGCCGAGCGGCTGGTGGGGCGGATCCCGGTCGTCTACAGCGCGACGCCCTTCCTCGAACCCGCGGCGCAGCGCTGGAAGGATCAGTTCAACGAGAACGCCAAGACATTCGCCGTCTGGAACACCTTCCCCGAGCTCAACCACAATGAGACGGTGGGCTGGGGGATGGACGCCGCGCTGGCGGGGGTGCTGCACGTCATCATCCTCCACGATCCGCAGGCCGCCCCGCGACTGGCGCAGCGGGTAGCCATCACCCGAGAGCTGGCCTTCCGCCGGGCCGCAGGGCTGGACGAGATCACCGCCGAAGGCGATGGTGCGCTGGCCCGGCTGCTATCGGTGATCGCGGTCGGCGACCTGGTCAGCTGGTACCTGGCGGTGCTGCGCGACGTCGATCCCACGCCGGTGCGCGTGATCGACGAACTCAAGCGCAGACTTGCGGAAACGGGGGCGGGGTAGTGGCGCGCGTACAGCTGGAAGGCGTGACGAAGAAGTTCGGGGCCGTCACGGCGGTGAACAACGTCACCCTGGAGATCCCCGACAGGGAGTTCACGGTGCTGGTCGGTCCGTCCGGATGCGGAAAGACCACCGCGCTCCGGCTCATCGCCGGACTGGAAGAGGCCACCGCTGGCGACATCTTCATCGGCGAGCGGCGGGTCAACGACGTGCCGCCGAAGGACCGCGACATCGCCATGGTCTTCCAGAACTACGCCCTCTACCCGCACATGACGGTCTACGACAACATGGCCTTCGGCCTGCGCCTGCGCAAGTACCCCCGCGCCGAGATCGACCGCCGGGTCAAGGAGACCGCGGCGATGCTCGGGATCGAGGGGTTGCTGGACCGCAAGCCCAAGCAGCTCAGCGGCGGCCAGCGCCAGCGCGTGGCCCTCGGGCGGGCAATCGTGCGCGAGCCTCAGGTCTTCCTGATGGACGAGCCGCTCAGCAACCTCGACGCGAAGCTCCGGGTGCAGACGCGCGCGGAGATCAAGAAACTGCACGCCCGCCTGCGCACGACGACGGTCTACGTCACCCACGACCAGACCGAGGCGATGACCATGGGGGACCGCATCGTCGTGATGAAGGACGGCGTCGTGCAGCAGGTCGACACGCCGCTGAACCTCTACGAGAAGCCCGCCAACCTGTTTGTCGCCGGGTTCATCGGCAGCCCGGCGATGAACTTCATCGATGCGGCGATCGTCCAGGCCGGGGACGGCTACCAGGTCAAGGCGAACGGCTTCCAGGTCAGCGTGCCCCGCGAGCACGAGGCCGCGGTGCGGCCCTGGAGCGGCCGGCGCGTGATCTTCGGCATCCGGCCGGAGGACATTCAGGATCGGGCGTTCGTCCCCCAGCCCGCCCCCGGCACGGTGATCCGGGCCACGGTGGACGTGCACGAGCCGCTGGGTTCCGACGTCATCCTCTACCTGACGGTGGGCGCGCAGAGCATCGTCGCCCGGGTGGACGCGAAGACGCAGGCCCGCATGGGTCAGGGGATCGAGGTCGTCCTGGACATGCGCAAGATGCACCTCTTCGATCCCCAGACCGAGCAGGCCATCCTCTAACCGCCAGGCGCGGCGCTACGCAGGCTTCCGGTCGCCCATCATCTCCGCCAGGGGCTGCAGGAGCCTGGTGAACTCCATCGGGAAGATGAACTTCGTCGCCGCGCCCTCGCCGAGCGTCTTCAGCGCCTCGAGGTACTGCAGGATCATCGTCTTGCTGTCGATGTGCTGGGCCACGGCGAAGATCTTGTCCAGGGCCAGGGCGAAGCCCTCGGCGCGCAGGATCGCGGCCTGACGGTCGCCCTCGGCCTTCAAGATCGCAGCCTGCTTCTCCCCCTCGGCCACGGTCACCGCCGCCTCGCGCTTGCCCTGCGCCTCTGTGACCACGGCCCGGCGGCTGCGCTCCGCGGACATCTGCCTGGTCATCGCTTCCTGCACCTCGCGCGGCGGCAGGATCTCCCGGATCTCCACGGTGGTCACCTTCACGCCCCAGCGCTCGGTGACCTCATCGAGCTTGGCGCGCAGCACCTGGTTGATCTGCTCGCGTTTGGCCAGCACGTCGTCCAGGGAGATGTCGCCGACCACGGCGCGCAGGGTGGTCGTGGCCACGCCGCGCGCCGCGCCGGCGAAATCGGCGACCTGGATCACGGACAGCTCGGGATCGAAGACCTTGAAGTAGATGAGGAAGTCGATGTTGATCGGCGCGTTGTCCTTGGTGATGCACGTCTGGCTGGGGATCTCCAGGAAGAACTCCCGCAGGTCGACCCACACCGCCTTGTCCACGATCGGGATGAGGAAGACCAGCCCTGGCCCCTTCCGGCCGATCGAGCGGCCCAGACGGAAGACGATCAGGCGCTGGTACTCGCGTACGACCTTGATCGCCGACGACAGGATGACGATCCCGACGATGACCAGGGCGATCAGGAAGGCCAGCTGGGACAGGAATCCAGACGACATCGCGCCACCTCCCGCGGGTCTGTGCCTGCCGGTATTTCATTCCAGCGGCCCGGCGGGAATCCCCTGTGCCGGGGGCTAAGGGAAGTGCTGTGGCGTGCGTGCTGGCGGTGGACATCGGCGGCACGAAGATCCTCACCGCCGTCGTCGCGGCGGACGGCCGAGTGCTGGCGCGGCACCGCCTGGACACCCCGCCGCGCGGCGTGGAGCCGGTGCTGGCCGCGGTGGAGGCGGGCGCCCGCGCGGCGCTGCGAGGGGCGGGGCTGGC
>DATLZI010000125.1:0-9947 GCA_035574075.1 bacterium
TCGAAGGCCGCGCCCGCGTCGCCGTAACGCGCCGCCGCCTCCTCCCCCCGCCCCTCCGCATGCAGCGCGGCCGCCTCCGCGGCCGCCGCTCGCGCCTCCTCGGCCCGGTCGCCGATCTGCCGCGCGATCGCCGACGCTTCAGCGGCCAGGGCCCGGGAAGCCGGCGCCCGTCCGGTGCGCGCGGCCACCTTCGCCAGCTCCACCAGGCACTGCGCCTCGCCCTCCGCGTCGCCCGTCTGCGCGGCCAGCCGCCGGCTCTCCTGCAGCTCGCGCTCCGCCTCGTCGTACCGGCCTTGCTGCATCCGCAAGATGCCGGCGCTGCGTTTCACCGTCCCCAGCAACCGCAGGTTCTCGTGCAGGCGCAGCAGCGCCTCCGCCTGTTGCAGGTAGCCATCGGCTTCGGCGAAGGCCTGCTGGCGCTCGGCGGCGACGCCGAGGTTGAAGAGGAGCAGCGCGCGGTGCGCGGGGTCGGCGGCCCGCCCGAGGATCGCCACGGCCTGGTGCAGACACTCCAGAGCCTGAGCGGGCAGCCCCAGTTCGACGTAGACACGGCCCAGGTTGGACAGGAGTTTGCCGAGGATCTCCCCGTCGGGGAGGTCCGCACCACGCAGGCGATCGATGCCCTCCTGGAACACCGCTCGCGCCCGCGCGAAATCGCGCGCCCGGAACGCGAGGAAGCCTTCGGCATTGGCCGCCTGGGCGATCAACTCAAGGTCGCCCGCCGCCTCGGCCAGCGCCCGCGCCTCGCGCACCTGGGGCTCCGCTTCCGCCAGATGCCGCAATCCCGCCAGAGCCTGCCCCAGGCACAGGGCAGCGCGTATCCGAAGGCGGAGATCGCCCGCGGCCGCCGCCGCGGAGGCCGCGGCGCGGCCCAGGTCGAGCGCCTCGTCGAACCGGTGCTGCCGGAGGAGCGTCTCGGCGCGACGCAGCGAGACGGCGGCCTGCTCCCGCGGGGGCGGAGCGTCGTCAAGCAACGAGGCCAGCGGAGAGCCCAGGCGATCGGCCAGCACGCTGAGCGTGGCCAGCGACGGCCGCACCCGGTCGTGCTCGATCATGCTGATGTAACTCGCGGACAGCGTCGAACCTCCCAGGGCGGACTGGGTCAGCCCGAGCGCCGTTCGCGCCTGCCTGATCCGCTGCCCGAGCGTCGTGCCGGACCCTCCTCCGGCGTCTGAGTGCGTTCGGCGCTATCTCAGCGCCGGCTACTGGCGGGGGCGCGGAGGAGCTCTCCGCCTCCGTGACCCGAGAACGCGACCGGCGCCCACCCCAGGACGAGCGCCGCGATGAGGGCGAGCAGGATCTTCACCATGGCCTGGCTCCTCTCTGCCCTCCCACCCCTGATGGTTCTCCATCCTGACGATAAATTCCTGCAGAAATGAGATTCAAATATCAGTATTTCTGAAGATACAGGCTCCAGCCCTCTTCCCACGTGGAGTGATTGAACACGCGAAGCCACCGGTCGGCGAAGAACCGCCGCGGTGGCTTCGACAGGTTGGACCGCCTGGTGAGGTCTAGCCGATCACGCGCACGCGGGTGGCCTGGGGCCCCTTCTGTCCCTGCGTGGCCTCGTACTCCACCTTCTGGCCCTCGTTCAGGGTCCGGTAGCCAGTACCCTCGATCCCCGTGTAGTGCACGAAGAGGTCCCGACCGCCGTCGTCGGGGGTGATGAAACCGTACCCCTTCTCCGCGTTGAACCACTTGACCGTACCTGTTGCCATGCCCTCTAC
Organism: bacterium; assembly: GCA_035574075.1. GTDB lineage: Bacteria > Sysuimicrobiota > Sysuimicrobiia > Sysuimicrobiales > Kaftiobacteriaceae > Kaftiobacterium. Next base: position 1,728 of record DATLZI010000125.1, read on the forward strand.
CCCTGCCCTTCGGAGGCTGTACTGCCTGCAGCCCTGCTGCAGACGCTTCGGAATTCCACCATTCCCTGCGCGGGGGGAACAGTCCTGCTGCACGAATCAGGCGCGCGGCGCTTGGGCGGTTCCCTGGAGGCTGCTGTCCCGGGGTCGCCGAAGGACGGCCAGCGCCCGATTCGCCTCAGCGCCGTCTTCCTAAGAGGGATCCCCCCTCTCGTACGCTGGTTCGTTCGCGCCGTCGGGATGCCGAGAGGATGGATGGCTACGGCGCAGGGGGCGTGGAACGGCGAGCGGTGTCCATGATCTGCGCCCGGCGCACGTAGTGCAGGCTGGCCCGCCAGAGCAGGACCACCACCGGGATCACGAGGAGGGCGACCCAGCGGCCGGTGAAGACGGCGGCGTCGTAGGCGGCGTGGCTGGCCGCGGCGGCGAGCAGGGCGACCCCCAGCCACGGCCAGGGGCGTGGGGCGAATCGGGCCACGCCGACGTAGAACCCCATCACCGCCCCGAAGAAGGCGTGGCCCGGCACGGAGAGGAGGGCGCGGAGGAGACCGACTCCCACGCCGCCCTGCAGGACGTAGGCGACATTCTCGACGGTGGCGAACCCCAGGGAGGCCGCCACCGCATAGATGATGCCGTCGATCACCTCGTCGAACTGGACATGCCGGAAGATCCCCACGTAGAGGGCGGCGAGCTTCACCGCCTCTTCGATCAGCCCGACGATCGTCGCGGCCACGACGCTGGAGGGAAGGAACGGCGCGGAGATCTCGAGCGGCCTCAGGGCGAAGGTGCCGGCCTCCAGCCCGCCCGCGGCGACGGCGGCGGCGGCGCCCAGGGCGAAGACCCGGCCGACGAGGTGCCGCGGCTCGGGCCGCAGGCGGTCGCGGCGGAGAAAGTACCAGAGCCAGAAAACCCCGGGGGCGATGGCCAGCGCGAGCAGCCAGACCATACCGCCCTATTCGCCCTGCCCCACAGCCCCCCTACGGCTGGATGAGGCCCTTGCGCACCGCGTAGCGCACGAGCAGGCTGCGGTCGTGGAGGTCGAGCTTCTCCATGATGTGCGCGCGATGCGTCTGCACCGTCTTCACGGAGATGAACAGGCGGTCGGCGATCTGCGCGTTGGTCAGGCCTTCGGCGATGAGCACCAGGATCTCCCGCTCACGGTCGGTCAACCCGTCGTAGCGTCCGGCGCCCTCGCCGCTGCGCATCCGGTCCAGGTAATCCTGCACGACGCTGCGCGCCACGGCCGGGTAGAGGAACGCTTCACCGCGGGAGGCGGCGCGCACCGCCTCCACCAGGTCGGTGGCCGCGGCGCGCTTGAGCACGTAACCGGCGGCGCCCAGACGGAGCAACTGGAAGACGTACGACTCCTCCTCGTGCATCGTCAGGATGAGGATCTGCACGTCGGGGAGCAGCCGTTTGATCTCCTGGGTCGCCTCCACGCCGTTGCGCCGCGGCATGCTGATGTCCATGACCACGACGTCGGGGTGCAGCTGCCGGGCCAGGCGCACCGCTTCCTCACCGTCGCGGGCCTCGCCCACGACCCGGATATCGCTCTGCGCGTCGAGGATCATCCGGATGCCCTCGCGCACCACGGCGTGGTCCTCGGCGATCAGGACCCTGATATCCGTCGAGGGAACAGGGGCTGGCCGCGCCATCGCTTCCGCGCACAGGGTACCAACCGCGCGGAAGCAGCGCCTATCGGATGGGACGCCGATATTGAAGGTCGGGTGAGGACCCGATGTCCCTAGATCGGCTCGCTGGCGTCGAAGGGATCGGTGGCGCGCACGGCCTCGCCCCACAGCCGCAGCAGTGAGATCGCATAGACCAGGCCAGCCGCCGCGCCCACCGCCAGCAGGGCGCCCAGCGCCAGCCCCACGGCCCGGAACAGTCGCATCATCGTTACTCCTCCCCTATCCATCCTCCGCTAGCTGCCCCGGGGGCGCAATCCGGAGGAGACCCGATCTCCTCGCCGTCCCGCGCCGCCGCCTCGGACCTTCGCCGGATGGCGCGGAGACCCCCGCCTGATTAGGATGAGGGCATGACCCGGGCCAGATCGCCTCGCCACGGGACGGCGGGCGCGCCGCACTCCCTCCTCATCAGCCTGGCCGCCGCCGGGCTGCTCCTGAGCGCTTACCTGACGTGGAGCCGTGCCGCCCACGCTCCCATCTACTGCCCGCTGGGAAGCGGCTGCGATGTCGTCCAGTCCAGCCGCTACGCCGCCGTCTTCGGCGTCCCGGTGGCTCTGCTCGGCGTCGTCTTCTACGCCGCCGTCCTCCTGCTCGGGGCCAGGCCCCTGGCCCCGGAGCAGCGGTCCGCCTGGGGCCTGCCGCTCGCCGCCGTCGGCGTGGGCGCCTCCAGCGTCTTTACCCTCGTGCAGCTCACGGCGATCCGGGCCACCTGCACGCTGTGCCTCCTCTCCACCGTCCTCACCGTGGCGATTGCCGGCCTCCTGGCGGTGCAGCAGCCCCGCCCGAGGGGGGCCCGATCGTGGGCCCTGGCGGCGGTGGGGTTCCTCCTGGCGGTGGGGGTGCTGGTCGGAGGATACGCCGCCTCGCGTCCGCCCTCCGCAGAGCAGGCGTACGCCGCCGGACTCGCCGCCTACCTCAAGGCGAGCGGGGCGAAGTTCTACGGCGCATACTGGTGCCCGCACTGCGAGGATCAGAAAGCGATGTTCGGGCCGGCGGCGGCGCAACTCCCGTACATCGAGTGCGACGGCCGATCTCCGATCGGCCAGCCCGCCCTGTGCGCGGCGGCCGGCATCCGGGCCTTCCCGACGTGGGAGATCGGCGGACGCCGGTACGAGGGCGTCCTCTCGCTCGCCCAGCTGGCCCAGCTGGTCGGCTATCCCCCGCCGCCCTGACGGTCTGCGAAATCCGGCCCGAGCCGGATGGCCTCGAGCGGCCTGGCCGCGGTACAAGAAAGACAGGAGGAGCGACGATGACGGAAGGCGCCATGATGACCGCTGACCAGCTGCAGGACTTCGCTGCGATCTGCGGCCTGTACTGGGAAGGCAGCGCCTGGTACGCGGCGCTCGGCGCGACCTGCGGCACGCAGGGCGAGGCGGGGCTGAACAAGCTCTGCCCGGTCTACCGCTGCGCTCGGGAGCGTGGCGTGGAGCACTGCGGCCTGTGCCCGGAGTTCCCCTGCATCCTGCTCGTGCACATGGCCGCGCAGTCCAGGGGCGGCGACCGGCGCATCGCCTCGGCGGCCCTGCGGGCGCAGATCGGCGACGCGCTGTGGGCGAACTGGGCCCGCCGCGAGCGCATCTGGGTGGACGCCTACTGTCCGCTGCGCACCGCCTACGCCGTCGGGGCGGCATCTGGACCGGCGCCGCGTCCGTCTCAGTGAAATGCCGCGGGGAGGGCGAAGCCTACGGTCGTTCCCGCGCCGATCTGGCTCCGGGCCCAGACGCGGCCGCCGTGCGCCTCCACGAGATGCTTGACGATGGCCAGTCCCAGCCCGGCGCCCCCCGTGTCGCGGGAGCGGGATCGGTCCACCCGGTGGAACCGGTCGAAGATGCGCGGTAGCTCGTCGGCGGGGATCCCCGCTCCCGTGTCCGAGACCTCCACGACGATCTCGCGGCCCTCGTTCCGGACAGTCACCCCGATCCGACCGCCAGAGTCGGTGTAGCGCAGGGCGTTGCTCACCAGGTTGTGCAGAACCTGGACGATGCGCTCCCGGTCCACGGCAACCTCCACAGCGGGTCCCGAGACCTCGAGCGCCACATGTTTCTCCTCTGCCAGCGGCCGCGCCAGCTCCACGACGTTGCGGACTACGGCGCCGAGATCGGTCGGCTGCCGGTCGAGGCGCAACTCGCCGCGGCCGGCGAGCGAGAGATCGCGCAGATCCCGGACCAGCCGCGCGAGGACCTGAGTCTGGGCGTGCAGGGAGGCCAACCGCTCCGGCGACGCCTCGAGCACGCCGTCCAGGATTCCCTCCACGTTGGCCTGCAGCACGGCCAGCGGCGTGCCGAGCTCGTGGGCGATGTCGGCGAGGAACTGGCGGCGCGTCTCCTCCACCTGGCGCAACGAGGCGGCCATCTGGTTGAAGGCCCTGGCCACCCGCGCGAATTCGTCGCCGCCGCGTTCGGGCACGTGCAGATCCAGGGCGCCCTGCCCCAGCCGGCCGGCAGCAGCGGCAAGGCCGTCGAGCGGGGCGGTGATCGTGCGGGCGGTCGCGGTCCCCGCCACCGCGGCGACACCCAGCCCGATCACCGCCGCCACCCAGATCGCCCGCCGCACGTCCCCCAGGAGGCGACGCTCGGGCGGGCCCATCATGCCTCGCATCATCACGCCCATCCCCGGCATCGCGCGCTCGTGGCGCAGGAACGCCTGGACGCGCGACCCGGTCAGCCGGTCGGTGACGACGCCGACCACCGCCACAGACAGCCAGGCCACGAGGACCAGCACCAGGACCAGCCGTCCGCGGACGCTGCTCATGAGAGGACCTCGGCCAGCCGGTAGCCCACGCCGTGCACGGTGAGGATGTAGCGCGGCCGGCGCGGATCGGGCTCGAGCTTCTGGCGCAGGTTCTTCACGTGGGCGTCAACGGTGCGCTCATAGCCCTCGAAGGCGTAGCCCTGCACCTGGTCGATGAGTTGCAGGCGGGTGAAGACCCGCCCCGGATGGCGGGCCAGCGCCAGGAGGAGCTTGAACTCCGTGGGGGTCAGGTTGAGCGGTCGCCCCGCGCGGAAGGCCTCGAAGCGGGCAGGGTCGATCTCCAGGTCGTGCACGCGCACCCGCTCCGCCTCGGGGGCCCCGCCCCCCTGGGCCCGGCGGAGAACGGCCCGCACCCGGGCCACGACCTCGCGGGGGCTGAAGGGTTTGGTGATGTAGTCATCGGCGCCCAGCTCGAGACCGACGACTTTGTCCATCTCCTCGTCGCGCGCGGTGAGCATGATCACCGGCGTGGGCCCCTGCGCCCGGATCCGCCGGCAGACTTCGTAGCCGTCCAGACCGGGGAGCATCAGATCGAGCAGGACGAGGTCCGGCCGCAGGCGCGCGTACGCCTCGACGGCACGGACCCCGTCCCTGCTCACGATCACCCGATAGCCGTCCTTCTCCAGGTACTGGCGGACGACGTCGGCGATCTCAGGCTCGTCCTCGGCGATCAGCACCGTGCGCCTGGGCATCACCGGCCGAGAGTGCGCTTCAGCTCTTCATACTGCTCTGGCGTGATCTCGCCGCGTGCCAGGCGCTGCCGCAGGATCGCCAGCGCCTCGTCCGAGCCGCCCCGGTCCAGCAGGCCGCGCGCGATGAGGATCGCTCCGACCACGACCAGGGCGAGGACGAGCAGGCCGCCCCAGCCCCATCCCCACGGCCTTCCGTACCAGCCGCCCATGTGCATGGGGCCCATCATCCCCCCCACGCCGACCGTCATCCAGAGCGCCGGCAGCAGGATGACGGCGCCGAGCAGGACCAGCAGCACGATCGACAGCTCGCGGCCGCTCATTTCGACCCCTCCTCAAACTCCTGCTCCGCGATGAACGCGCCATGCCAGGCATGGTACCACACCTGTCCGGTGTAGGCGTTGACGCTCAGCATGCCCACAGGTTTCCCGCCGCGGGCGACGTCGAAGGTGAAGTAGCCGTAGAACGCCGTCCCGTGCTCCGGCACCACGCCGGGGAAGGTCTGGGCGAGGTACTGCGCGGCCAGCTGCCGTGCGCGCTCGAGCGTGATCGGCTGCCCCTGGGGCGTAGCCGGCCCCTGACCATACCATCCGCCGCCCATCATGCCGCCACCCATCATGCCGTAGCCGAAACCGGCGGACATGTGACCGTACTTCGTGTTCCACATCATGTTCGGCCCGGGCTCGGGATGCACGACGCCGTTGCGCTCGACGATGAGCTCCATCGCCCCCCGCCCGGTGGACCGCTCCTTCACCAGGACGTAGAAGTGGTTGCTGAACTCCATCACCTCGGCGACGACGAGATCGCCGCCGTAGCCGGCGAGGACCTCGCGCGCCCGGGCCGCGGCTTCCTGGATGGTGGCGACAGGACGGGCCGCGGCGGCGGAACCGGGCCAGCCACCATGCATCCCCCCGCCTTGCATCCAGCCCGGACCCCACGCCGGCCCCTGCGCCGGACCGCGCGGCTGCCCGAAGACGGGCACGGCCAGGGCCGCAGCCAGGACCAGGGTTCCGATACCCAGATAGAGATAGCGCTGCTTCATGCTCTCATCTCCCCACGTCGCTGTGAGCGCCTTGCGGCTTCTCCACCCCCGACGCTACCGGCCGGGTGTGAACCAGCCGCGAACGCGGCGTGAAGATCTCGTGAACGCTCACTGACTAGCGTACGAGCGTGGGAATCGCTCCGGCATCGGGCGGGCGCCCGATGGGCACTCAGCCGGGCACGGGAGGGCGGCTGCGGCGCTGATGCGCCGCCCCTACCGCCCGAGGCCGAAGACGGTGACGACCCCCGTGGCCTTGTCCACGCTGTGGCACGAAGTGCACGTCCCCTTGTACGCGGGGGAGGCGAACTTCGCGCTGTTCAGGTGGATCTTGTGCAGCGCCGTCCGGAACGGGGCGGGCGTGGGCCCCTTGGTGTGGCACAGCGCGCACTGCTGCACGGTCTTGGCCGCCGACACAGGGTGGCCCTTCACCTGCTTGGCCAGCGCGTCCAGGGACGGCTCCTTCCCCGCCGCGCCGTGGCAGGCCGGGCAGCCCTGCGCCGCCGGCCCGGCCGAGGTGCGCTGTGCGCCGGTCAGGACCACGAGCGTCCCGATCATCATGACGAACGCCACCAGCACGCTTGCTGCTGTCCTCATCGACCGCTCCTCTCCAGTTCGCGGATCTTGAGCGCCACCGTCACTGCGACGAACACGATCACTGCGAGGGAGGCCGCCAGCCCGCGCCGCCGGAAGGTCAGCTCGGCGATGGCTGCCTGCCCGAAGGCCCGCGCCCGCGCCGCCGCCGCCCGCCCCGCAGCCACGGGCTTCTCCACCTCCGCCGGGCTGGCGGTGTGCGTCACCGCCCGGGCCAGGATCAGCTGGGTCCGCGCCTCGTCCAGGTCCAGACCGGCCTCGGTGACGTCCATCCCGGCCCTCGCCGCCTGCCCGAGCAACGTCTCGGCGCCGGCCATCGCCGTCTTCAGGCGCTCCAGCTGCGCCCGGAGCCGCGCCGCGGCCTGGCCGCCCGCGCTGTCGCCGGGGTGACAGCGCGCGCAGACGGCCGGCGGCCGGGCGCCGATCATCTCATCCGTGGGGAAGGCGATATCGTGCCTGCCGTGGCAGACAGTGCACTCCGCCTCGCCGAGGATGTCGAACGCCGCCTTGTGCGGGCTGCGCACGAAGAGATCCCGCGTCGCGCTGTGGCATTGCGCGCAGACGTTGGCCACGGAGGTCACGCCGGGCGGAACCGCGCCGTGGTTGTCGTGGCAGTCGTTGCACGCCGGCGCCTGACGGTTTCCGCGGTCCAGCAGCGCCGTGCCGTGCACGCTGGCCCGGTACTGTTCGTACTGGGTGGTGGCGATGCCGTACGAGCGCATCCGCTTCGCGTCGGCGTGGCAGCGGGCGCAGGTCTGGGGCACGTTGGTCGGATAGACAGGCGAAGCGGTGTCTCCGACCGCGCGGACGGGGTGCACGCCGTGGCAGGAGGTGCAGGTGGCGACGTTCGGATCACCCCGCGCCAGACGGCGGCCGTGCACGCTGGTCTGGAAGCGGGCCAGCTGGTCGGTGGGTAGCCGGGGGTTGAAGCGGCGCATCGTCTCGGGCCGGCTGTGGCATCGGGCGCAGAACTGCGGCACCTCCGTTGGCCGCGGGGCGCCAACGAAGCCCGCCCGAGGGCGGTGTGCGTCCATGCCGAGCTCGCGCGGGTCGCCGCCGTGGCAGGAGGCGCAGCCCAGGCCTCGGCGGATGTGCACATCCGCGGCCGCCCTCTGCGCCGGTCGTCCCAGCCTGCCCTCCAGCGCGCTGTGACAGGTCGTACAGCCGTCGGCGGCCGGAGCGGCGGCGGTGCCGGGCGGGCGCAGCAGGGTCCCCAACATGATGACGACAGCACCAAGGAGAGGCGTGGCGATCATGGCGGGACCGCCCAGGCCATCAGGCTCATGCCGATGACGAAGAGCAGCGCCAGGACCCCCGCCGCGGTAACGGCGGGATGCGCCCGTTCCTGGCGGGCCCAGACGTCCAGGAAGGGCACGGCCAGCAGCAGGAGCGCGCCGATCGTCAGGCCCAGCACGCCAACGGTCTCGCCCTCCAGGCCGAGCAGGCGGGGCGGCAGCAGGCG
>DATLZI010000126.1:0-8725 GCA_035574075.1 bacterium
CGCAGGCCGAGGCCGCGCTGCGCCTGGCCCGCGCCGGCGAGGAGATGGTCGCCGCCCGCCGGGCCGACGTCGCGGCCGCGCGCGCTCAGGTGGCGCAGGCCGAGGCCGCGCTGCGCCAGCTCGAGACGCAGCGGGAGAACCTCGTCGTCACCGCGCCCATCGACGGCACCGTGCTCAGCCGTCACGCCGGCGAAGGGGAGATCGTCGCCGCCGGCGCCCCCATCCTCACCCTCGCCGAGCTGCATGAGGTGTGGGTGCGTCTCTACATCCCGCTGCCGCAGCTGGGGGCGATCACGCTCGGCCAGCGCGCCGACGTCACGACTGACGCCCTGCCGGGCCGCACCTTCGCCGGTCGGGTGACCGAGATCGCGCAGCAGGCCGAGTTCACGCCGAGCAACGTCCAGACCCGCGAAGAGCGGGTCAAGCTCGTCTTCGCGGTGAAGGTCGCGCTGGCCAATCCCGACGGCGTCCTCAAGCCGGGGATGCCGGTTGACGCAGCCATCATCACCCGCTGATCGGTCCGGGCGTGATCGCGGTCGACCGCCTCATCAAGCGCTTCGGCGCCGTCGCCGCCGTGGACGGCGTCTCGTTCGCCGTCGCGCGGGGCGAGATCTTCGGGCTGCTCGGCCCCGACGGGGCCGGCAAGACGACGCTGTTCCGGATCCTGGCCGGGGTGATGGCGCCCACCGCCGGCACGGCCCGCGTCGCCGGGGCGGACATCCGCACGGAGACGGAGCGCGTGCGCCCGCGCATCGGCTACATGCCGCAGGCGTTCGCGCTCTACGGCGACCTCACGGTGAGCGAGAACCTGCGCTTCGTCGCTGAGGTCTTCGGCGTGCCCCGGGTACAGATCGGTCCGCGCCTGGCCCGGCTGCTGCAGGTCAGCCGATTGGAGCGATTCACCCTCCGGCGCGCCGACCACCTCAGCGGCGGGATGAAGCAGAAGCTCGCCCTGGCCGCCACGCTCCTCCACGAGCCCGACGTGCTGCTGCTGGACGAGCCGACCACCGGCGTCGATCCCCTCAGCCGGCGGGAGTTCTGGCAGATCCTGCAGGCGCTGAACCGGGAGGGCAAGACCATCGTGGTGGCCACGCCCTACATGGACGAAGCCGAACGCTGCGCGCGTGTCGCCCTGATGCACCGCGGCCGCGTCCTCTCCCTCGACGCCCCGGGCGCGCTGCGCGCGCGCTTCCCGGACCTCATCCTGGAAATCATCGCCTCCCCCCGTCGAGAGGCGCTCGCCGCCGTGCGAAGGCTCGCGGGCGTCCAGCAGGCCACGGTCTTCGGCGAAGCGCTCCACGTCGTCGTCCCGCCCGGAACGCCCGAGCGGCAGATCGCGGACGCCCTGGAGGCCGCCGGCATCCGGGTGGCGACCGCCCGGCGCATCGAGCCCTCCCTGGAGGATGTCTTCGTGTTCCTGCTCGGGCGCTCGCGATGAGTTCCAGCGGCGCGGCCGTTCGGGCGGAGCGGCTGACGAAGCGCTTCGGCGACTTCGTCGCCGTGGACGCGATCGACCTCGTCATCGCGCGGGGCGAGATCTTCGGTTTCCTCGGCCCCAACGGCGCCGGCAAAACGACCACGATCCGCATGCTGTGCGGGCTGATCCTGCCGACCGCCGGGCGGATCGAGGTCCTGGGGCTGGATCCATCGCGCCAGGGCGAGGCCGTGCGGCAGCGCATCGGGTACATGAGCCAGCGCAGCAGCCTCTACGACGACCTCACGGTGGTCGAGGTTCTAGACTTTTACGGTCGGATCTACGGTCTGCCGGACGAGGAACGGCGGCGCAAGGTGGCGGGCTGGATCGCGCGGGCGGGCCTGGTCGGCCAGGAGCGCCGGTTGGTCGGCACGCTGTCCGGCGGCTGGCGGCAGCGCCTGGCGCTGGGCTGCGCCATCCTGCACCGGCCCGAGCTGCTCCTCCTCGACGAGCCGACCGCGGGGACCGACCCGGTCCAGCGCCGGGAGTTCTGGGAGCTGATCTACCGCTTCGCCGACGAGGGCACCACGGTGCTCGTCACCACGCACTACATGGACGAGGCGGAGCACTGCGGCCGCCTGGCTTTCATCCACGGCGGGCGGATCATCGCCTGCGACACGCCGGGGGCGATCAAGCAGCAGGCCGGCTTGCCGACGCTCGAGGAGGTGTTCGTCGCCCTGATCGGGGCGAGGGAGGACGCCGATGCGTAGACGCCTGGGGGCGATCATCCTCAAGGAGTTCGTGCAGCTGGCGCGGGACCCGCGGACGCTGGCCATGGCGCTCCTCATGCCGGTAATCCAGCTCCTCCTCTTCGGCTACGCCATCACCACGCAGGTGGAGCACCTGCCGACGATCGTCTTCGATCAGTCCCAGACGCAGGAGAGCCGGCGGCTGCTGGAACGGTTCGTGCACTCGCGGCTGTTCGACATCCGCGCGCGCGCCGCCAGCGCGCAGGAGATCGAACGGGCGATCGACCGCGGCGCGATGCGGGTGGGGATCGTCATCCCGCCGGACTACGCCGCGGCCGTGCAGGCCGGCCGGACGGCGCTGGTGCAGGTGATCGTCGACGCCTCCGATCCCCTTGTCGCCAGCAGCGCCCTCTCCACGGCGCGGGCCATCGGGCAGAGCGCATCCCTGGAGATCATCGCCCGCCGGCTCGGCCGGGCCGGCCTGGCCAGACAGGCGCTGCCGCTCGACGTGCGCACCCGCGCCTGGTACAACCCGGACATGCGCAGCGTGAACTTCATGGTGCCGGGGCTGCTGGCGACGATCCTCAGCCTGCTGACCCTGATGCTCACGGCGATCGCCATCGTGCGCGAGCGCGAGCTGGGCACGCTGGAGCAGCTGGTGGCCACGCCCATCCGCAAGGCCGAACTGATGCTCGGCAAGATCCTGCCGTATGCCGTGCTGGGCTACGTGGACATCACCCTGGCCCTGCTGATCGGCGCGTACTGGTTCAAGGTGCCGATCCGCGGCAGCCTGGCGCTGCTCTACACCCTCACCCTGGTCTTCTACCTGGCGACCCTCGGCCAGGGGATCCTGGTCTCCACGGTGTCCCGCACCCAGCGGCAGGCGATGCAGGGGGCGTTCTTCATCTTCCTGCCGACGATCCTGCTCTCGGGGTTCATGTTCCCCCGGGAAGGGATGCCCGTGGTGATCCAGTGGATCGGCTACGCGCTCCCCCTCACCTACTTCCTGGTCATCGTCCGGGGGATCATCCTCAAGGGCGTGGGCGTCGCGGAACTGATCGGCCAGATCATCCCGCTCGCTATCCTCGGCCTGGCCTTCTTCACGACCAGCGTCATCCGCTTCCAGAAGCGGCTAGAATAGGGCCATGCTGGCTCTTCGCGCCGTCTGTTTCGACCTGGACGGCACGCTGCTGGACTCCCTCGCCGCGCACCACGCCGTCTACCGCAAGGTCTTCGCTGCCCTGGGGCGGCGCCTGGACGACCGGGACTACGCCGCGCGCTACTCGCCGAACTGGTACCTGTTCTATGAGCGGATGGGCCTGCCGCGCGAGCAGTGGCCGCAGGCGGACCGGCTGTGGCTGCGCCACTACGCGGACGAGGCCCCCGCTCCGCGACCGTACGCCGACACCCTGCTGGCCGCTCTCCGGGCGTCGGGTCGCCGCCTCGGCCTGGTCACCTCCGGCGATCGGTCCCGGGTCGAGCGGGATCTCCACCGCAGCGGCTGGATGGGCGCCTTCGACGTGGTGGTCTGCGGGGGAGACGTCCCCGAGCGCAAGCCGCTGCCGGGGCCGTTACGGTACGCTCTGGAACGGCTCGGCGTGGACCCCCCGGCCGCTCTCTACGTCGGTGATACGGTGGAGGACATCGCGATGGCCAGGGCCGCCGGGACGCGTTGCGCCGCGGTGCTGGGCGGCTTCGGCGACCGCGACGCCCTCGCCGCCGCGCAGCCAGACGCCATCGTCACTTCGCTGGCTGAGCTAGGGACGCTGCTCGGCTGACCGTCCGCCACCACACCGTCAGGCCGAAGGGGATCAGGGCCACGGCCGCGGCGACCAGCGCCATCGCCCCGTAGCCGATCGCGGCGAAGACGATGCCGCTGCCCAGGCTCCCGGTGGCGGAGGTCATCCCCACGAGGAGGTCGTTGAAGCCCTGCGTCCGCCCCCGCTCCGCGGGGGAAAGCTGATCGGCCAGCAGCGTCGAGCCGCCGACGTAGCAGCAGTTCCACCCCAGCCCGAGCAGGAACAGGGCCGCCGACATCGAGGGCAGCGAGGGCTCCAGCCGCGCCGCCAGGCCCGCCAGGATGAGGATCGCCGCGCCCGCGGCGATCACCGGCCCGCGGCCCAGCCGGTCGGCCAGCCGTCCGGAGAGGATGGAGAAGGCGTACATGCCCACGACGTGCACGGAGATGACGAACGAGATTCCGCTCAGGGCGTGATGGTGGCCCCGCATGTGCAGCGGTGTGATCACCATCAGCATGGCCATGATCAGCTGGCCGAAGACCATCGCCGCCACGGCGACGAGCGCGGCCGGCACGCGCAGGATGGCGCCGATCGGCCGTCCCGGACCGGACGCGCCCTCCGTCGGGTTGCCCGTGGGGACGGCCCGCCCGATCACCTCCGGATCCGGGCGGAGCAGCGCAAAGATGATCAAACCGGCGAGGAGGAACAGCAGCGTCGTCACGACGTAGGGGCCGGCCAGTTCCTCCAGCGCGGCGGCGGATGCGGCGCGCGTGGAAGCGCCGGCCAGCAGCGGGCCGGCCACCGCGCCCACGGTGCCGCCCAGGACAACGGTGGAGATGGCCCGGGCTCGCTCCCCCTCCGGATGCACCTCCGCGGCGACGAAGCGGGCCAGCTGCACCGCCGAGACCGCCACGCCGACGAGCAGCGAGCCCACCAGGAACCCGCCGAAGGAGGCCAGCTCGATCGCCGCCGCGGCGACCGCCGCCCCGACCGTGCCGGCCCCCAGGCCCAGCAACAGCGTGGCGCGCCGCCCCAGACGGTCCATCAGCCGTCCCCAGAGGGCGGCGGAGAGGGCGGAGCCGATCATGAAGACGGCGGGCGGGACGCCGGCCCATGAGGCGCGGCCGGCCAGGCGCGCGCCGACGATCGCCGCCACCGGGAAGATGGCGACCTGCGCGGCCGAGGCCAGGCTCTGCGCGGCGAACAGCGTGGCGGTGATACGCCGGGCGGCGCGGACGAGGTCCATTGTGGAACTCAACGCCGTTCGCCGGCCACGCCATCCCATCCTCCCCTCTGGATTGACCCCTCCCGGCGGTCCCCCTATAATGAAGGTTGTCGACGCGGGGTGGAGCAGCCAGGTAGCTCGTCGGGCTCATAACCCGAAGGTCGCAGGTTCAAATCCTGCCCCCGCTACCACGTAGCCCTGAAACGCTCGGAAACCGCTCCAGATGCGGGTTCCGGGCGTTTCGGCTCTCTGGGGCGAGAGTGAGCTGGACGCTCTCAGGAGACTCTGCCGTTGGGCGATCCAGGGCGCGCCCGGTGACATCCAGCGGATCCGGGGGTCGTCTTCGACCAACAGGATGTGCGCCCCTCGGCTCATCTTACTCCCCGCTTGTCTGTGCCCGGTCGGGAGTGGCTGAAGCTGGGATACACCGTTGATGAAAATTCACTGCCTGTGTCCCGGGCGCGGGACGGCGTGGAGGGGGTGCGACGCCATGGTTCCCAGGGAGCGTTCAGAGCGCAGGATCTAACCCTCACCAAGATCGACAAGAATGACGCCGCCCTCGACGGTCACCGGATACGTGGCCACGGGACGACGGGCGGGAGGACCCAGCACATTCCCTGTGGCGATGTCAAACCGACTGCCGTGCCAGGGACAGATGACCGTGCCGCCGTCCACACGTCCCTGTCCGAGCGGTCCGCCAACGTGCGTGCATCGGTTGTCGAGCGCGAAGCACACACCGTTGATGTTGAACACAGCGAGCGCTTTGCCGCCAGCCTGGACGACTCTCCCCGTTCCGGGTGGCACGTCCTTGACCGCGACAACCTTCACGGTGGGCATCAGGCTCGGCCCTCCATCACCGGCTGCTGACGCAGACGAGCCCTCATCACTCCCGGCTGACGTCGGTCAGCGGCGCCTCCTCGCGGGCATTCGATAGCTCGTATCGAAGCGGAAGCGTGAGGACCACGCGGATGCCGACGACCACGGCGGGGGTTACGTCCTGGAGCAGCCCGCGCCTGCCCCGGAGAGTTCCGGACCGTGACCGAAGAGAAGTGATCTGAACCGGCACGCCATGCTCGGCTAGCAGGATCACTCCCCGTCGGTCGCGTTCCGCCACACGTGCCAGATCGCGCGCCAGGCGGTGAGGGTGGCCGGGGGTAGTCGCCCCGACCACTCTCCGCAGAAAGACTGGGCCCTCGCCGCGGCGCTCCTCTAGGTCAGCCATGTCCCGCAGGCGTTTGGGTATCGCCCTGTCTTACCAGGAGCCACCGCCCTGCTGCCCCCACGATACGGGCCGCGGCCGGTCTCTGAGCATTCCGCCCTCTCCGGTTCCGCGATCCCGGCGGGGGGGGGGAAAGACATGCCCGGGGAGCGTCAGAGCGGATGGCGGGGCGGTGCGTCGTCACCGAAACTTGGCCGGGAACTGTGCGATGATGCCGGCACTCAACATGTCGGCCATGCCCAGGATCTGGCGGTGGATCTTATCGTAGGTCGAGATATCAAGTGCCCAATCGGACTTCAACCGGGCGGTCGCCTCAGCCAGCGTGAGGTCAAGGTGCTCCCGCATCATTGACCGCATCTCCGCCTTTGGCCAATGGCGGGGGTTGGCGGAGCTCAGGAAGTCTGCGATCTCGTCTGCATTGGCGTACCATCGCCTGCGTGCCGCAGCGGTCTTGGCATCATCGCCGGCCTTGGCCGCGCCGACGAGGTCTGCGGCGATAAGGATATGATCGCGCAGGAGAGCGGTGAGCTTCGCGCCCGCCGCTTCGCCGTAAAAGGGCTTCACGGCGTTGCCGATGTCGGTCTGATTACGGAGAAGGCGCTGTGCAGTCGGCTGGGTGTCGGGCAGGCCGGCGATTGCGCTGACGAGATACAAGCGCGTCCACGTGATGTGATCTTCCCAAAGGACGCGCATGGCGAGACGAAACGCCACGGTCTTGGCCCCGGGGGTGGATCCCTGGGCCACGGCCGTGGAGGGGCCGGAAATCGAAGGGACAATCGCGAGCACCACGGCGAGCGACGCAACGGCAACCATTCTGCGCATGGCGAGCCTCCCCTGAGAGGTGGTGTGGCACACGCTAGCACAGTTCGCATAATATGTCAATAAAAATAGTCATATTTGTTGATATTGACGCTGTCACGTCCGGGCCGTAAGATGAAAATTAATGGTCCATGAGACGAGGCGGCGAATCGTAGAGCTCCTGCGCCTCCAGGGCGGTGGAACCGTCGAGGATGTGGCGAAACGCCTCGGCCTTACGCGTACCGCGATCACCACCCAGCTCGGCGCGCTTCAGGCGGATGGTCTGGTGGCGCGACAGGGCTTCCGGGCGGGCCGCCGGCGTCCTAGCGTGCTGTACGTCCTCACCCCGAAGGCCGACGTCCTGTTCCCCAAGGCGTACGATGCGTTCGCGGCGGCGGTGTTGGAGGAGATTAAGCAGGAGGGACCCGGGGAGCTTCGCGCGGTGCTCCGGCGGATCGGGCGGCGATGGATCGCCCGGGACCTGCCGAGGGTGAGCGGGCTGCGCGGCGCGGCGCGGCTGGAGCGCCTGCGCGAGATTCTCACTGAACGTGGCTTCCTTCCCGTGCTCGAGCGGAGAGCATCGGGCTACGTACTGCGCGAGCACAACTGCCCATTGATGGAGCTAGCCAGGCAGCATGAGGAAGTCTGCGAGATGGTGCACTTCTGGTTGGAGGCCCTCGCCGGGACGCCGATGGTCCGGGTCACTTGCATGCGCCGGGGCGATCCCTACTCCTCCTATGCCATTGCCCACCCTCCCGGCCGCACTCGGGCGCGCTAAGCACTCTCGGTTCGGGCTTGTTTACGTCGACGATACCCTGCCATGCCGGGTGTCAGGTCCGCACAGAGGTCCGCACGAGACGGTGCGAAGACCCGTATCTGGCGCGCCTCTCATGCGGTAGGTCCTCGGGCTCATACGCGATCCGGGGGCGGATTCTCGCCCAGCAGCCGGGTCAGCTCGCCTACGTCGCTCAGCTTTTGGCTGGCAAGCAACGCAGCGGCCCCGACCTCGCGGACCCCACGATGCTCGCCGGGGATGAACGGGTCCTGCTGCCCCTCGGGATGACGCACGTCACGGGTCTACCTCACTGCCGCCCACGGCAAGTTCCTCCACGTCGTGCCCCGCCTCCTGGCGCTCATCCGGAGCAACGCGGAACGGCAGGTGCTCCTGTCGAAGGATAGAGAGGGGGCCGGCGAGGAGGTCTGAAGCGATGTACCAGGTGAGCGTTTTCCTGCACCTTGTCGCCGCGACGGTATGGGTGGGCGGCCTGCTGTTCCTGGCCCTGGTGGCGGTGCCCGTCGCGCGGGGGCTGCCGCCCGGGGAGCGTGCCTCCCTGATTGCCGCGCTGGGCCGCCGCTTCCTGCCGGTGGCCTGGGCGGCGCTCGCTGCGCTCGTCGTCACCGGCTTCATCAACCTGGGCTACCGTGGGGTGACGTGGGAGAGCGCGGCGAGCGGTCATCTCTTCGCCGGCAGCTTCGGGCGCATCCTCGCCGTCAAGCTCGTCCTGGTGGTGGCGGCGCTGACGCTCAGCGCCCTCCACGACTTCGTGCTCGGGCCGGCGAGCAGTCGGCCGGCCGGGCCGG
>DATLZI010000127.1:0-38229 GCA_035574075.1 bacterium
GCCGCCCGCGCCGAGACCTCGGCGCGCTTGTGGACCAGGATCTCGTCCAGGATCGCGGTCATGTCGTCGCCGCCCGGCTATGGGCGCGCAGGGCTTCGAGCTTCTCGTAGGCCGCGCCGGAGGCGATGGCCCGGCGGGCCAGCGCCACTCCGGCACGGAGGTCCTCAGCCAGCTCCGCGGCGACGAGGGCCGCGGCGGCATTGGCCAGGACGATGTCCTGGCGGGGACCGCCCTCGCCCCGCAGCACCGCGGTGGTGATCGCCGCGTTCTCCTCCGGCCGGCCGCCGGCCAGCTGCTCGGGGGTGGCCTGCGGCAGGCCGAAGTCTTCCGGCGTCAGCGTGTAGGTGCGCACCTCGCCCCCCCGCAGCTCGGACACGCGGGTCGGCCCGACCGTGGAGATCTCGTCGATCCCGTCCAGCCCGTGCACGACGAAGGCGCGGCGCGCCCCCATCTCGCCCAGCACGCGGGCCATCAGTTCGGTCAGCGCCGGGTCGTAGGTGCCGACGACCAGGAAGGCGGCGTTGGCCGGGTTGGTCAGCGGCCCGAGGATGTTGAAGACGGTGCGGATGCCGATCTCCTTCCGCGGGCCGACGGCATGCTTCATCGCCGCGTGGTAGAGGGGGGCGAACATGAAGCCGATGCCGATGTCCTCGATCGCGGCGCGCACGACGTCCGGCGGCACCTGGATCGCCACTCCCAGCGCCTCCAGGACGTCGGCCGCCCCGGAGAGGCGGGAGACCGCCCGGTTCCCGTGCTTCGCCACGTAGCCGCCCGCGGCGGCGACGACGAACGCCGCGGTGGTGGAGATGTTGAAAGTGCTCAGGCGGTCCCCGCCGGTGCCGACGATGTCGATCAGCGCCTCCGCGCGCGGGGTGATCCGCTGAGCCCGCTCCCGCATCGCCCGGGCGAAACCCGCGATCTCCTCCACCGTCTCGCCCTTCATGCGCAGGGCCGTGATCAGGGCGGCGATCTGCGCCGGGGTGGCCTGGCCGTCCATGACCTGCCCCAGCGCCTGGTGGGCCTGCGCCTCGCTCAGGTCCTCCCGGAGGACGACTCTCCGGATCGCTTCGCGCAGCGCCGCGGCGGGCTCCGTCACGACGCTCCCCCCACGGCGGTGGCGATCGGCACACCGGCCAGCTCCAGGAAGTTGCGCAGCAGCTGCCTTCCGGGCGCGGTGAGCACCGACTCGGGATGGAACTGCACGCCCTCGACGAGCGCTTGCCGGTGGCGCACGCCCATGATCGTGCCGTCGGCGAGCTGTGCGGAAACCTCGAGCGTCGGCGGCAGCGTGTCCCGGTCGATGATCAGGGAGTGGTAGCGCGTGCCGACGATGGGATTGGGCAGCGCGCGGTAGATCGTGCGGCCGTCGTGGTGGATCTCCGAGACCTTGCCGTGCACCGGTGCGGGCGCCCGGACGATCCGCCCCCCGAAGGCCGCGCCGATGCACTGGTGGCCGAGGCAGACCCCCAGGATCGGCACCGCGCCGGCGAGACGCGCCACCAGCGCGGTGGAGATCCCCGCCTCCGCCGGCGTGCACGGGCCCGGCGAGATGACGACGGCCTGCGGCCGCCGCCGGAGGAGGTCGTCGACGGACAGCGCGTCGTTCCGGAAGACCTGCACCTCCGCCGCCATCTCGCCCAGGTACTGCACGAGGTTGTAGGTGAAGGAGTCGTAGTTGTCGATGACTACGATCATCGCGTCACCCCCGCCCGTCCGACGCGCTCGACCGCCCGCACCAGCGCCTTCGCCTTGTTCACCGTCTCCACGTACTCGCGCTCCGGCACCGAATCGGCGACGATCCCCGCGCCGGCCTGGATGTAGGCGCGGTCGCCGGTCATCACGATCGTGCGGATCGTGATCGCCGTGTCCATGCTGCCGGAGAAGCTGAAGTAACCCACCGCGCCGGCGTAGGGTCCGCGGGCCACTGGCTCCAGCTCGTCGATGATCTCCATCGCCCGCACCTTGGGCGCCCCGGTCACGGTACCCGCCGGGAAGCAGGCCCGCAGCACGTCCACCGCGTCGAGGCCGGCGCGCAGCCGCCCCTGCACGTCGGAGACGATGTGCATAACGTGCGAAAAGCGCTCGACCTGCATCAGGTCGGTGACCCGCACCGTCCCGTAGTCGCAGACGCGGCCCAGGTCGTTGCGGCCGAGGTCCACCAGCATCACGTGCTCCGCGCGTTCCTTCTCGTCAGCCAGCAACTGCGCCTCCATCGTCAGGTCGTCGGCCTCCGTCGCCCCGCGCGGCCGCGTCCCGGCCAGGGGGCGCGTCTCCACCACGCCGTTCTCCAGCCGCACCAGCAGCTCGGGGGAGGATCCGATGATCTTCACCCCTTCGAAATCCAGGAAGAACATGTACGGCGAGGGGTTGACCGTGCGCAGCGCGCGGTAGATGTCCAGGCCGTCCACCCCCTCCAGGCCCATCGAGAAGCGCCGGGAGAGCACGACCTGGAAGATGTCTCCGGCCTGGATGTAGGCCTTGGCCCGCTCCACCGCGCCGAGGAAGCCGGCCACCGGCAGGTCGGTATCCATCACCGGCTGCACCCGCCCGCCGCCGCCCGGAGCGACCAGCGGCGCGCGCAGCCGCTCGTACAGGCGCTCCACCTTCTCCACGGCCTGTCGGTAGGCGGCACCCCCGTCGTCGTCCACCAGGGCGTTGGCCACGATCTTCATCGTGTGCCGCACGTGATCGAAGATGACCACGGTGTCGGCCACGACCAGGTAGCACGTCGGCAGGTGGAGATCGTCCGGCGGGCGGTGCGGCAGCCGCTCCCACGATCGCACCAGATCGTAGCCGAAGTAGCCGACCGCGCCGCCCGAGAAACGCGGCAACCCGGGGTCGGCGACCAGGCGATGCCGGCCGAGGATCGCCCGCGTCACCTCCAGCACGTCGGCCGGCCGCCGCTCCACCCGCCCGCCGTCGCGGATCTCCACCTCGTCCCCGCGGGCGACGATGGTCGTCGCTGGTCCGCTGCCGATGAAGGAGTAACGCCCGATGCGCTCGCCGCCCTCGACGCTCTCCAGGAGGAAGGCGTGGCCGTCGCCGCGCAGCTTGAGGAACGCCGAGATCGGCGTCTCCAGGTCCGCCGGCAGCTCGCAGGAGACCGGCACGAGGTTCCCCGCGCGCGTCCGGCTCAGGAACTCGGTCTTGCTCGGAGCGATGTCCAGCACCCAGGCCATCGTCAGGCCCCTCCCCCGGCGCGCCGCTGGGCCTCGAGCAGCAGCAAGGCCAGGTCGTTGCGGGATTCGAGCGCCCGGTCCAGCTGGTCGAGCGCTGCGCGCAGTCGCTCCAGCGCGCCGCGGATGGCCTGCGCGTTCCCGGCGCAGATCTGGGTCCACAGCTCCACCGGGCTCTGGGCGAGCCGGGCGAAGCCGGCGAACCCCGGTCCCTGGATGCGCCGCGCCTCATCCGACGTGGCGAGCAGCGCCGCTGCGGCCAGGAGATAGGGCGCGTGGCTCACCTCTGCGACCAGCGCGTCGTGGTCGTGCGGCGCCAGGACCACCGGTTCCATGCCGATTCCCCGCGCCAGGAACGTCACCATCTCGATCGCCGCCGCATCAGCCGCCGCCGTCGGCGTGATGATGAACGGCCGCCCGGCCAGCAGGGCGGGGTCGGCGGCCTGCGGTCCGCTCCGCTCCGCGCCGGCCATCGGATGGCCGCCCACGTAGCGGATCAGGGGCGGCAGCCGCTGCTCGAGGGCCGCCACGATCCCGGCCTTCGTGCTGGCGACGTCCGTGAGCACCGTCCCAGGTCGCAGCTCCGCGGCGGCCTGCAGCGCGGCTGGCACCACCGCGTCCGGGGGCACGGCCACGACCACCAGGTCCGCCTCCCGCAGGACCTCCATCGTCGTGCCGCCCTTATCGAGGGCGCCCCGCGTGCGCGCCGCCTCCACCGCCGCGGGGTCGACATCGACGCCGACGACGCGCTCGGCCACGCGCCGCTGGCGGATGGCCAGACCGATCGAGGTGCCGATCAGCCCCGTGCCGACGATGCCGACGGTGCGCGGGCCGATCATCGAGGCCGCAGCGCCGCCGGCTGCTGCACCCGTCGGCCGAGGGCCGCCGCCAGCGGGGTGAGTTCAGCCATCAGCTGGCCGAAGACGTCGGGGGTGATCTGCTGGGGCCCGTCGCTGAGGGCCTTCTCCGGCTCGGGATGCACCTCGATGATCAGGCCATCCGCGCCCGCGGCCGCCGCGGCCCGGGCCAGCGGGGGCACGTACCGCGCCTTCCCCGCCGCCTGGCTGGGATCGACGATCACCGGCAGGTGGGTGAGCTGCTTGAGCACCGGCACCGCGGAGAGATCGAGCAGGTAACGGGTGTAGTTGTCGAAACCGCGGATGCCGCGCTCGCAGAGCACGACGTTGTAGTTGCCCTCGCTCATGATGTACTCGGCGGCGAGCAGCAGCTCCTGGATGGTCGCGCTGGGACCGCGCTTGAGCAGCACCGGATACTTCGCCCGGCCGACCTCGCGCAGCAGCGTGTAGTTCTGCATGTTCCGGGCGCCGATCTGCACCATGTCCGCGTACTTGATGACCAGCATGAGCTGGGCGGCGTCCATCGCCTCGGTGACCACCGGCAACCCCGTCTCGGCGCGGGCCTCGGCCAGGAGGCGCAGCCCTTCCTCCTCCAGCCCCTGGAAGCTGTAGGGGGAGGTCCGCGGCTTGAAGGCGCCGCCGCGGAGCATCACCGCGCCCGCCGCCTTCACGGCGTGCGCCGTGCGCACGATCTGCTCGCGGCTTTCCACCGAGCAGGGCCCGGCGATGACCGTGATCGCGCCGTCGCCGATCCGCACCCCCTGCACGTCGATCACCGAGTCGTGCGGGCGGAAATCCCGGCTGACCAGCTTGAACGGCTGGAGGATGAGGACGACTTTCTCCACCCCCGGGGAGGCCTCGAGCGACTGGCGCAGCAGCTCCTTGGTGTGGCTGTCGCCCACGACGCCGATGATCGTGCGCTCCACCCCGGCCGAGATGTGGCTGCTCAGCCCCGCGTCCTGGATGCGCTTCACGATGTCGTTGATCTGCTCGCGCGTCGCGCGAGGCTCCATGACGACGATCATGCTCTATCCCCCCAAACACAAAACCTCTCACCCCGACTCTGGGGCGAGAGGTTCGTCACTCCCGCGGTGCCACCCGACTTCGGACCCTGACGGATCCGCGCTCGTCAGAGGACGGAGCCCTGGCTCGATCCTCTCCTCCGAAGGTCACGGCGGAGACAGCCGGCGGAGCCTGCTCCCGCGGGGGGGAGGTCGGTCCGCGCCTCCCGGGTCCATTCACCGCCCTGTAACTGCCGCGCTCTCACCGCTGCGCGGCTCTCTCCGAGTCCTCGGAGCGGGTACTCCTCCCGGTCATCGGCCCTATGCGGTTGGATGTAGTGGCCATTATAGCATACCCGCGGCGCCGTCAAGCCCCCGGGGCCGCGCCGGCGCCCAGCTCGATGACCAGGCGGCCCGCCGCGGCGTGGCGGCTCTCCGACTGCAGCTCTCGGGTGATGAACCCGACGGGGACGATGCCGAACTTCTTCGCCGCGTTCAGCAGGCGGCGCCGCGCCCGCTCCCGCGCCTCGTCGCCCTCGAACGCGGCCTGGTTGAAGCGGGCGAGGGCGTTGCGCACGTGCGCTGCGTCGTGGATGGGCAACCGCCGCCGGCCGCTCGGCTCGCCGGCGGGCGGAGAGCCTGGACAACCGAACAGCGGGTCAGCGCGCCCGCGGCCGGGCCGTCAGTCCCCACCCAACCTCACCCTCCTCCGCTCCTCTCGGGCGGCTCTCCCGCCGCGGCCGCCGCCCGGATCTCCTGGAGGTCGGCCTCCGCCTGCGCGATCTCCGTCGCATCGGGCTGGTGGCGCGCGTAGCGCACGCGCACATAGGCCTCCGTCAGCGCCGCGATGGGCAGGGCGGCCCGGGCGAGGCGGCCGCCCAGCCTGGGCCGGTACTCGTACGGGGTCTCGTCCGGCTGCCGCGGGACGCCGAGCCGCCGGCCCACGAGCAGCGCCTCGCGATACAGCGCGCGGATGGCGGACACCGCCGGCTCCTGGCGCGCCGCGGGAGCCGCCCGTCGCCACACCGCCCGCCAGGCTGCGCCGAGACCGCTCAGCACGGACCGTCTGTCCCACACCGACTCGTGCTCGTCCTCTCCCGGCCGAGGGGACCGGCGGCGGCCGCGGACCACGGCGATGGCGATCAGGAGAACGAGGAGGGCGATGACCAGCAGCACGACGCCCCACCGCGCGCCGCTCACGACGTGCGGCGGCAACTCGCGGAGCAGGCTCCCCAGCGGCTGACGGACCATCGCCGGCGGCTCGAGCGCGCGCGGCTGGAACGGCAGCCGGGAGAGGACGGCGATGATGAGCCTGGCGATCACCAGGGCCACGGCGAAGAGCGCCAGGAAGATGTACTCCACGACCGGCGCGAGGGGCCGCAGCCACTGCAGCGCGACGGGGCGCAGCGGGAAGTTCAGCAGCCCCGCGACGAGCGTCGCGCCGGAGAGGATCGCGCCGACGACGCCGACGAGCAGCAGGACCCAGTGACGGTTCGCGGCCAGCGCCTGCGTCGGGTCAGGCCGCGTCTCTTGCCAGATCGCCAGCAGCCGCGTCACCGCCAGCAGGAACAGTCCGAGGGCGAAGAACGCCAGCAGGAAGCCCGGCGCCGCCGCGGCCGCCGCGAAGGCCCGGCTCCGACCGTAGAGGGCGGAGAGCAGGACGAAGGCCACCGTCCAGGCGACGCCGCGGCGGAATCCCCGCTCCGCCTCGAGGTGGGTGAACTCCCGCTCGCCGAGCGCCACTCCCCGCCACCAGAGCACGGTGGCGGCGAGGGCCGCCATCGCCGGCGGCAGTACGGCCGGCAGCGCATCGTGCGCCGAGCGGAGCAGGGCGGCGATCCAGCGCAGATCGTAGGCCGCCGCCCGGGGGAAGTACGCCGCCCTCACCACCCCCAAGCCGGCGATCGCGCCCGCGCCCACGACCACGACCCGTGCCATCTGCAATCTCCACGGCCGGGAGAGGGCGACGCGCACGGTGATGAATCCGCCGCCCAGCATGAGGAAGACGGCCATGGGCCCGAGGAGCGGTCCGTCGCCATAGAAGGCGCCGCTGACGAGGAGCAGCCAGGGATACAACCAGGCGACCTCGAGAGCGGCGAGGGCCAGGGGCAGCGCCTCGCGCAGCATCGCGCTCACGATCCCCTCTCCGCCGGCTCGATCTCCAGCCCCTCCAGCGCCTGCCAACCGCGTTGGGCCGCCACGCGGTAGGCGGGCACCGGCAGCGCAGGCGGCGCCGCGTCATCGCCCACCAGGATGACGACCGCGGCGTGCCCGGCGTCGAGCAGGCGGCCGAGCCCGGCCTGCAGGGACGCGTCCGTCACCGCGGTGACCACGACCGCCGTGGTCCCCCAGGGCAGCGCCGAGGCCTCCAGCTGCAGCAGATCGCCCAGCGGCATCACCGGGGTGGGGAAGACCTGGGCCAGCGCCTCGAGCATCTGCGCGAGGTGCTCTGGGCCGGACGACGGCGGGATGCGGATCCAGCGCAGCCCGCGCGGGAGGTAGCCGTTAGCGTAGAGGCCGGTGAGGTACCCCTGGTCGATCGCCCAGGCGGCGATCGAGGCCGCGGTGAGGATGTTCAGCTCGAGCACCGCCCGCACGAAGCCGCGGTACTCGGCGTACCGGCCCAGGGTGTCGAGGTTGAGGAACACCGCCAGCCGGTGGGCGCTGGTCGGTTCGAAGAGCTTGCTGCGCAGTTGCTGCGTCCTCGCCGTGGCCTTCCAGTGGATGCGGCGGAGGGGATCGGTTGGCGCGTAGGGGCGGGCACCGACGACGCGCGTCGGGTCGTCGAGGACGGCGCGGGGCGCGGTGACGTCGCCCCGCGGATGCAGGGCGGGCAGTCCCAGCGCCGCCAGCGGGACCAGCCGGGGATAGACGAGCAGATGGTCGGTATGCTCGAGATCGCGCCCCCGCACCGTGAAGCCGAAGACATCGCCCGAGCGCAGGCGCGCGGGGCCGAGCGGGAAGTACCCCCGCGCCGCGCAGCGCACCGGGACGCGTCGGCGGACGCGCTCGTACCAGCGCAGGCTGAAGAGGTTGACGAGGTGCTGGCGCCTCTGGCGCGGGCTGGGGATGACCCGACCCGTCTGCACCTCCAGCTCGACCGGCAGCTCGTCGATCACCTCGAGCCAGGCCAGCGGCAGGATCTTGCGGTTCGTCACCTCCATCGTCAGCGTCACCGTCTCGCCGTAGAACGCGCGGCGCGGGGTGAACGACCGCCGGTACTCGACGCCGGCCAGGCAGAAGCGGTCCCAGAGGTAGGAGGCGCCGGCGCTGAGCAGCACCGCGCCGCCGAGGAGGAAGGCCACGCCGCTGCGCGCGGCGAGCCCAACGAGGAGCAGCAGCCAGCCGATGAGCAGCCAACCCTGCGTGTACATCGCCTCGGCCTCGACTACCCCGCCTCGACCGGCGCGGGGACCGCGCGGAGGATCTCCGCGGCGATCTCGCGCGCGCCCCGCTCGCGCAGCCGCGCCTGGGCCGTGGTAATCAGGCGGTGCGCCAGCAGCGGCGGGGCGAGCTCTTTGACGTCATCTGGCAGGACGTGGTCCCGGTCGCGCACCGCGGCGAGCGCCTGAGCGGCGCGGTACAGCCCGAGGCTGGCCCGGGGACTGGCCCCCAGCTCGACCTCGGGGTGGGCGCGCGTGGCTCGCGCGATGGCCACGATGTACTCCTCCACCGCGGGGCTGACGTGCACGCGGCGCACCGCCTGCTGCAGACGCACCAGCTCGTCCGGCCCCGTCACCGGCTGCAGGTCGTCGAGGGGGTTGCCGCCGCGGAAGCGGCGGAGGATCTCGATCTCGTCGCCGGGCGACGGATAGCCCACCGGGAGCTGCAGGAGGAAGCGGTCGAGCTGCGCCTCGGGCAGCGGGAAGGTGCCCTGCAGCTCGACGGGGTTCTGCGTGGCGATGACCATGAAGGGGCGGTTCAGCGGGATGGTCCCCGTCTCCAGGGTGACCTGCCGCTCTTCCATGCACTCCAGCAGCGCGGCCTGGGTGCGCGGCGTGGCCCGGTTGATCTCATCGGCGAGGAGGATGTGCGTGAACACCGGCCCGGGCCGGAACTCGAATGCCTGGGTCCGCTGGTTGAAGAAGTGCAGCCCGGTGACGTCTCCGGGCAGCAGGTCGGGCGTGCACTGCAGGCGGCGGAAGGTGCAGCCCAGCGCGCGGGCCAGCGATTTGGCCAGCAACGTCTTACCGATGCCGGGCACGTCCTCGATCAGGAGGTGCCCTTCGGCGAGCAGCGCGGCGAGGGCCAGCTCGATCACCGCCTCCTTGCCGACGATGACCCGACCGATGCCCTCGCGCAGCGCCCGCGCGACGGGGGCGACCTCACCCACGGGACGACCCGGCGCCCGCGCCCCGCCCCCGCAGGCGCTCCAGGAGCTCGAAGAAGCCGGGGAAGGAGATGGCCACCGCCTCCGCGCCGCGCACCGTCACCGGCCCGTCCGCGAGCAATCCGGCCACAGCGAAGGCCATCGCCAGGCGGTGGTCGCCGGCGGCGTCGACGGTGCCGCCGCGCAGCCGGCCGCCGATGATGGTCAGCCCGTCCGGGCGCTCCTCGACCCGCGCCCCCAGGGCGCGCAGCCCCATGGCCAGCGCGGCGACGCGGTCCGACTCCTTGACCCGCAGCTCCGCGGCATCGGCGATCACGGTGCGCCCCTCCGCGCGGGCGGCGACGACGGCCAGCACCGGCAGCTCGTCGATCAGGCGGGGGATGATTGGACCGCGCAGCTCGATCCCGCGCAACGGGGCGCCGCGGACCGCCACCGCTCCCGCGGGCTCACCGATCTCGTCGGCGGGGCGGTCGCTCTCCACCATCGCGCCCATCGCGCGCAGGGCGTCGAGGATCCCGGTGCGGGTGGGGTTGATCCCGACGTCCTGCACCGTGAGCTCGGCGCCCGGCATCGCGGCGGCAGCGGCCAGGAAGAACGCCGCCGAGGAGATGTCGCCGGGGACGACCACCTCGCCGCCCCGGGGCAGCCCCGGGACCACCGTGATCTGCGACCCTGCCCGGCGGATCGCCACGCCCTGCTGGGCCAGGAGCCGCTCGGTGTGGTCGCGGGAAGGCGCGGGCTCGACGACCGTCGTGGGCGTCTCCGCGCGCAGGCCGGCGAGGAGGACGGCCGACTTGACCTGCGCGCTGGCCAGGGGCATCTCGTACCGGATGCCGCGCAATCGCGCGCCGGTCAGGCGCAGGGGGGGGTAGCGCCCGTCGCGCAGGTCCACGCGGGCGCCCATCGCCCGCAGCGGCGCGGCCACCCGGTCCATCGGCCGCGATCGCAGGGAGGTGTCGCCGTCGATCACCGCCGCGATCGGCTGCGCGGCCAGCACCCCGGCCAGCAGCCGCATCGTCGTCCCCGAGTTCCCGGCGTCCAGCGTTGCGGTCGGCTCCACCAGCCGTCCCGCGGTGCCGTGCACCGTCAGCACGTCGCCGTCATCGTCGATCCGCACGCCCAGCTCCCGCAGGCACTCCAGCGTGCGCTGGCAGTCGTCGGCGCGCAGGAAGTTGCGGATCACCGTCCGCCCGCTGGCCAGCGCGCCGATGATCGCCGCGCGGTGGGAGATCGACTTGTCCCCCGGCACACGGATCCGCCCGTAGAGGGCGGCGGCGGGGACGATGGTCGCGTCCATGACGCGGCTAGGAGCGCCGGGCCTGCAGGTCGGGCCGCAGCGTGGCGGCGCCGTGGAGGTAGATGTGCACGACCTGCTCCTGCGAGCGGGAGGTGTTCCAGAGCATCAGGACGCGGATGCAGCGCGCCACGGCGCGCGGCACGGCCATCTCCGTCGCGGACATCAAAGGCACCAGGGTCCAGTTCAGCCGGCGCGCCGCCTCGGCCGGAAACGCCGCGGTCAGGTCGGGCGTGGCGGTGAAGAGGATCGCCGCGATCTCGTCGGACTCTACGCCGTTCGCCTGCGCCATCTGCTGCAGCAGCTCGACGGTGGCGGAGAGGATGGCCTCCTCCGTGTTGGCCTCGCAGGTCGTGGCCCCGCGGATGCCCCGGACGTGCATCCGCTACCGCGTCCCGACCATGTCGCGGCCGATCGACGCCGGCCCCCGCTCAGCGCGCCGAGGAAGGCCGGGAATGCCGACGAGGTGTTCCTGCTCCACCGATCACCTCCCGCAGCAAGGCCTCCGGGACTTCCTGTTCGCGCCGCACTGACCCGATGCCTACCAGCACCGGCCAGCGGAGGACGCCGTCCCTCGATTTCTTGTCCAGGGCCAGCGCCCGCCACACCGCGGTCCGACTCACCGGCCCCAATTTGATGGGGAGCCCGATGCGGGCGAGCAGGGCGTTCTGCCGTTCGACCGCGGCCGCGCTCGCCAACCCCAGGCGCTGGGCCAGACGCGCCTCCAGCGCC
This sequence comes from bacterium, assembly GCA_035574075.1. Classification (GTDB taxonomy): domain Bacteria; phylum Sysuimicrobiota; class Sysuimicrobiia; order Sysuimicrobiales; family Kaftiobacteriaceae; genus Kaftiobacterium. The sequence goes on from DATLZI010000127.1 coordinate 11,391, forward strand.
ATGCCGATGGCCACGGCCTCGCCGTGCGTCAGCCCGCGGAATCCCGCCGCTGCCTCGACGGCGTGCCCCAGGGTGTGACCGTAGTTCAGGATCTGGCGCTCGGCGCGCTCCGCTTCATCCGCCTCCACCACGCGGGCCTTGAAGGCGGCGCAGCGCGCGATGACCTCGATCAGCGCCTCCGGCTCCCGGCGGAGCACCGCAGGCAGGTTCTCCTCCAGGAACTCAAACAGCTCAACGTCGCCGATGACGGCGGTCTTCACCACCTCCGCCAGCCCGCTGCGCAGCTCGCGCTCGGGAAGCGTCCGCAGCGCGCGGACATCGGCGACGACCGCCGAGGGCTGGTGAAAGGCGCCGATGAGGTTCTTCACCCCGGCATGATTGACCCCGGTCTTCCCGCCGATGCTGCTGTCGACCATGGCCAGCAGGGTCGTGGGAACATGCACCAGCCGGATCCCCCGCATGTAGATCGCGGCCACGAACCCGCCCAGATCGCCGATCACCCCGCCGCCGACCGTGAGCAGCGTGCTGTGGCGGTCCAGCCGCGCCCGAGCCAGACGCGCGCAGAGCGCGCCGACGGTAGCCAGGCTCTTCGAGCTCTCGCCGACCGGCACGTCGAGCACCGAGACGTCGAACCCCTGGCTCCTGAGCACCGGCAGGAGGGCGCCCACCGCGGACCGCATCACGCCGCGGTGACTGATGATCGCCAGCCGCCGGCCCGCGCCCAGCGCGACAAGATCGCCGGGCAGCAGCGCCAAGATCCCCTCGCCGATGTAGATGGGATAGTCGCGGCCGACCAGACGCACCGGCACCGTGCGGCGATCACGGCGGGCCAGGAAGGCGAGGATCGTCTCAGCCACGCGCTCGGGCGTGGCCACCGCCACGTCGATCAAGAGATCGGCATCGCGGTACAGCGGCCGACGCTGATCGAGCAGACGGACCACCTCGCCGCGCGCATCGCCGCGCAGCGGCCGTCGCTCGTCGTGGCCCAGCCGTGCGAGCAGGACGTCCACGGGCGCCGTGAGCGAGACGATCCAGCCGTGCAGGCGGAGGCGCCGCATGTTCTCGGGACGGAGCACCGCTCCGGCGCCGGTGGCGATCACGAGGTCGCGGCGCCCGGCGAGCTCGGCGATGATCTGCGCCTCCACGTCCTGCAGGTACCGCTCCCCGCGGCGGGCCACGATCTGCGGAATCGTCGCCCGTTCCCGCGCCGCCACTCGCCGCTCGGTGTCCACGAAGGTCCACCCGAGGCGGCGGGCCAGGATCTGCCCCACCGCGCTCTTGCCCGTGCCCATGAAGCCGATCAGCACGACGTTACGCATGGGGGGAGGGCATCACAGGGCACGAAGACGGGCGCGATACGCCTGGTAGGCGGTTCGGATGTCGGCCATCGCATCTCCCCCGAACTTCTCGAGGAAGGCGTCGGCCAGCACAAACGCCACCATGGCCTCCGCCACGACCCCCGCCGCCGGCACGGCGCAGACGTCGCTGCGCACCACGGCGCCGCGAGAAGGCGCCTTGGTCTCCAGATCCACGGAGAGCAGGGGGGCCATCAGGGTGGAGAGCGGCTTCATCGCCCCGCGCACCACCACCGGCTCGCCGTTGGTGACGCCGCCCTCGGTGCCGCCGGCCCGGTTCGTCTCACGGTAGAAGCCGCGGTCTGGCAGGTACCGGATCTCGTCGTGCGCCCGCGACCCCGGGGTCCGCGCGATCTCGAATCCCGGCCCCACCTCCACGCCCTTCACCGCAGGAACCGACATCACGGCCTGCGCGAGCCGTCCGTCAAGTCTTCGATCCCAGTGCACATAGCTCCCGAGGCCGGGAGGCACGCCGAGCGCCACCACCTCGAACACGCCCCCCAGGGTGTCCCCGCCCTTCCGCGCCGCCTCGATCGCCTCGCGCATCCTGGCCTCCGCCTCGGCATCCACGCAGCGCAGCTCTGACCCTTCGGCGACGGGGGGGATATCCTCCCAGCGGGCGGGGCGGCGGGTGATCGCAACCGACCCGATCTCGACGACGTGGCTGAAGATGGAAATCTCAAAAGCGCCCAGCAGCGCCCGGCACACCGCGCCGACGGCCACCCGCGCCGCCGTCTCCCGCGCGCTGGCCCGCTCGAGCGCCCGACGCGCGTCGCGGAAACCGTACTTCATCGCCCCGGCCAGATCGGCGTGTCCGGGACGCGGCCGTGTCAGCGGAGGCTCGCTCAGGCGCACGTCTCGGTTCTCCACGCGCAGGGCGACCGGCGCGCCGATCGTCTCCCCGCCCATGAGTCCGGAGACGATCTCCACCCGGTCAGCTTCCAGCTTCATCCGGGGACTGCGCCCGTAGCCCACCTGACGCCGGGCCATCTGAGCGTTGATCTCATCCGCGCTCAGAGGCAACCCGGCGGGCAACCCCTCAAGGATCGCGGTGAGCGCCTGGCCGTGAGATTCTCCGGCGGTGAGGAAGCGCAGAGTCATCAGGGCGGGGGTGGGCCGTCAACCGCGTGCCGCATGGCCGCAATGGGCGCGGGCCGGCCGGTCCACAGCTCGAAGCTCCGCGCCCCCTGGTAGACCAGCATGCTCAGGCCGTCCACGATCGTCGCCCCCGCGCGGGCCGCCGCGTTCAGCAACGCCGTCCGCCGCGGCGTGTACACCATGTCCAGGACGATCATGCCGGGACGCAGCACCGGATCGAGGGCCCGCAGCCAGGCCGGCGCCTCGCCGCGCCCGTCGGAGATCTCCGCGAGCATCGCGCTGGTCGCCTGGATGATCACGTCGGCCTCTTCCGCTGCTCGGACGACGGTCGCGGGATCAAGGGGCCCCGCCCGCACGGCGCAGGCCGGATGGGCATCGGCCACACGACCGGCCACCTCCTCCGCGCGCGACGTGGTCCGATTCAAGATCACCACCGACGCCGCGCCGGCGCTGGCGAGCGCGAACGCGGCGCTACGACCGGCGCCCCCGGCGCCCAGGACGAGGCAGCGGGCCCCGGCCAGGGTCCGACCGCCATCGCGCACCAGGGCGTCCAGCACGCCCGGCGCGTCGGTGTTGTAGCCGACGAGCCGGTCGGCTTCGACGCGCACGGTGTTGACCGCGCCGATGGCGCGGGCCGATGGCTCGAGCTCGTCGAGGAGGCTCGTCACGGCCCGCTTGTGGGGGATGGTGACGTTGACGCCGGCCAGACCGAGCGCCCGGATGCCGCGCAGCGCATCCGGCAGGTGCTCCGCCGGGACGTGAAAGGCGACGAACCGCCAGTCCATCCCCAGCGCCGCAAACGCCGCGGTGTGCATGCGGGGGGAAAGCGAGTGGGCCACGGGATCCCCGATGATCCCGACGATCCCTCCGTGCGCCCGCGGGGCGATCATACCCGGAATGATAGCATAATCTCCCTGCGATCCTGGGGAAGTCCGGAGGCGGGGGCGGCGCGGTGCGCGATCGCTCAGGACTGCGGCAGGCTATCCCCAGCGGTTTGCCCCGCCGCCGCTCCGTGGTCGCTGACCACACGGGCCACCAGGTCGAGCGGCACGTCGCTGTGCACCTCGCCACTGCCGAGGGCTGTGGGCAGCACGAACCGCAACCGGGCGCCCTGCTTCTTCTTGTCGCGCCACAAGGCCTCCACGAGGTGCGCCGCCGCCACCCCCGAGAAATCGCACGGCAGACCCAGCCGCCGCAAGAGGGCCGTCTGCCGATCCGCCAGCGTTCCAGCGGTGATCCCCATCGCCGAGCCCACCCGGGCGGCCAGGGTCATCCCGATGGCCACCGCCTCGCCGTGCGTGTAGCGACGGAAGCCCGTCGAAACCTCGATGGCATGCGCAAAGGTATGGCCGTAGTTGAGCAGCAGGCGGCGTCCCGTACCTTCCTCGTCTTCATCGACGATGGCGGCCTTGATCCGCAGGCACCACGCCACCAGGTCGGCAAGGCCCTCGCCGCGGAGCAGATCGCCCGCCCGTTCTTCCAGGAAGCGGAACAGCCCGGCGTCGGCGATCACCCCGTACTTCACGGCCTCGGCCAGTCCAGCGCGCAGCGCTCGAAGGCCGCCGGCCTGCGCCAGCTGGACGTCGGCGACAGCCAACCGCGGATGGTGGAGGAGGCCGATGAGATTCTTGGCGCGGGGATGGTTGAGCGAGACCTTTCCGCCGATGCAGCTGTCGAGCTGGGCGACCAGCGTCGTGGGCAGGTAGACTACCGGGACACCGCGCATATACGTCGCGGCGAGAAACCCGCCGATGTCCAGCGTCTCTTCTCCTCCCATGGCCACCAGACAGCCGGTCCGGTCGAGCTGCTCCTGGACCAGTCGGTCACAGAGCCAGCCGACGGACTCCCACGTCTTCGCGCTCTCCCCGGCCGGAATCTCGATCAGCACCGGGGAGAAGCCCGCGCCCTGCAGCGCGTCGCGGAGCTGGATGCCGTACGACCTGGCGGCGGCGGGAGACGCCAGCACGGCGGCCCGCCCCTGGAGCCCGGCTTCCCGCGCGTAGTACCCCACCAGCCCCCGCACCCCATCGCCCACGATCGCCTGATAGGCCGGGGCATGGCGGGGATGGACGGAGACGACCGCCGTGGGCTCTCGCTCGGCAAGGAAACGGACGATCCTCCGCACCACCGCGTCGACGTCCTCCTCCGCGACATCCACCACGAGGTCGGCGGCGCGATATCCCGCCTCGCGCCGCTTCCACAGGCGCTCCAGGTTCTGAACGGCCCCGCCCTTGAGGAGCGGCCACTGGTCGGCCTGCCCGACCCGACGGGCCAGCACCTCGGGGGGCGCCACCAGGGCGATGACCCACCCCCAGGCCCGGAGGGTGGCCATGTTCTCGGGCCGCTCCACCACGCCGCCGCCGGTAGCGACAACGCCTCTCTGGCCGGTCACTTCGCTGATCGCCGCCTGCTCGAGGGCGCGGAAGTACGCCTCCCCGCGGGTCTCAAAGATCTCCGCGATGGACGCATCCTCGCGGCTCTCGATCATCTCGTCGGTATCGAAGAAGGGGAGGCCCAACGTGAACGCCAGGCGACGTCCCACAGCGCTCTTGCCCGTCGCGGGCATGCCGATCAGCGCGATGTTCCTCATGGAGGTTAGCCTAGGCCCTCCGCGGTAGCGGCGCAAGCATCACGGCCGGAGGGAGCTACGGCCGGGGGAGGAAGGGCCGAGGCGGAACCCCTGCGTAGGTGTAGCCGCAGCGCGGTGGCGTGGGCCCCTTGATGCGCTCCCCCTGCTGCATCTGCTCCCAGGCGTGCGCCAGGATCCCCACGGAGCGCGACAGGATGAACAGCCCCCGCCCCAGGGCCGGGGGGAAGTCGAGTTCGCAGAACACCACAGCGGTGGCCCCATCGATGTTCATGGGGATCCTCCGTCCGGCCCGCCGCTCCAGCGTAGCTTCCACGGCGCGCGCGATGCGCGCGAAGCGGCCGGAGACCGCCCCGGCGCCGACCGCCCGCTCGACCAGGTGGAGGAGCCGCACGGCCCGGGGATCGACGGGATGGAAGCGGTGGCCGAACCCGGGCACGTAGGCTCCAGGGCCAAGCCCGCTGAGGGCCGCCTCCACGGCCTCCTCCAGGGACATCCCCTGATCCCACCCCGCGGCCACGGCGTGCAAGACTTCCATGCACTGCTGGCCGGCGCCGCCGTGCACGTCCCCCAGCGCGTTCACCCCTGCGGCCACGGCGCCATTCAACGCCACCCCGCAGGTCGCCGTCATGCGCGCGATCGCGATGGACGGCGCCTGGGGCCCGTGATCCACGGCCGCGACCAGCGCGGCCTCGAGGAGCTGCGCCTGGGTCGTCGTGGGCAACTCTCCCCGCAGCATCAGCCAGACCATCGAGGGGAAGTTCAGGTTGCCGATGAGCTCTTCGATCGCGTAGCCCCGGATCCGGATGCTTCCCGGGGCGATATCGATGATGGCCGTCTGCCACCAATCCCGCACAGGGTCAGCCATCGGGTCGCTCATATCGCCCCCCTGCGCCGGAGCGCCGCGATCTCTTCCGCCGTGAATCCCAGGCTCCGCAGCACATCGTCCGTGTGCTCCCCCAGGCGCGGCGGCGGCGCGGCGGCGGTCGGCCGGTGACCGGAGATCAAGACGCCGGTCGTGGTCACGTCGACATCGCGACCGATGCCCGCCACATCGCCAAAGTGCTGAACCAGGCGGCGCGCGCTGACCTGCGGATGGGCGAGCACCTCGGGGACGGAAAGCACGCGGCCGGAGGGCACCCCGACTCTGTTCAGTCGCTCCTCCCATTCCGCCGCCGACCGCTGGGCCAGGCGGGCTTCGATCTCCGCCGTCAGGGCCTTCCGATGGCGCAGGCGGGCGTCCCGGTCAGCGAACCGCGGATCGGTGATGAGGTCCGGCCGCCCGATCTCACGACACAGCGCCTCGAACTGCTCCTGCTTGTTGGCGGCGATGTTCAGCACTCCGTCGCCGGTTCGAAACGTCCCCGAGGGACTGGCCGTGAAGTTCTCGTTGCCCGACCGGCGGGGGACTTCGCCGGCGATCAGGTAATTGGACACCACCCACCCCATGCTGACCAGCGTGGCCTCGAGCATCGACACGTCCAGCAGGCACCCCCGGCCCTCTTGCTGGCGCAGACGCAGCGCGCTGGCGATGGCGAAGGCCGCGGCCAGCCCGCCGATGGTATCGCAGACCGGAAAGCCCACGCGCAGCGGCCCGCTCCGCTCGTCGCCGGTGACGTCCATCACCCCGGCCAGCCCCTGGATGATCTGATCGTAGGCCGGGTTGGGGCTGAGGGGGCCGTCCTGGCCGAACCCGGAGATCGCGCAGTAGATCAGACCGGGGTTGAGCGTGGAGAGGCGGTCGTATCCCAGGCCGAGCCTGGCCATGACGCCGGGCCGGAAGTTCTCCACCAGCACGTCGGCGGTGACCACCAGCCGTTCGAACACCCTCTGTCCTTCCGGATCCTTGAGGTTGATGGTCACCGAGCGTTTCCCCGCGTTCTGCGCCAGGAACGAGGCCCCCATCAGGGCGCGGTTGAGGGCTGGGTCGGCGCCGAGTTGCCGGGCGAGATCCCCGCTGCCCGGGACTTCGACCTTGATGACATCGGCACCGAGCAGGGCCAGCTGAAAGGTGCAGAACGGCCCCGCCAGCACATTGGTGAGGTCAAGGACGCGGACGCCTTCAAGCGGTGCGGCCACGACGCTCGATCCTTTCGTCGAATGGCCGCCGGTCGCCGCCGAGATCGGCCGTGAGCTCCGCCGAGGCGACCAGGACCAGGGCCCTGATCCGCTCCGCGGTCCGGCTCCGGAACCGGTAGATCGGGCCGGAGACGGACAGCGCCCCGACCAGCTCCTGGCCGATCCGGAAGACCGGCGCCGCGACCGCGGCGGTTTCGCGGTCCCGCTCACCGAAGGTTGCCGCGACATACTGGCGGCGGATCCGCGCGTACACCTCCCCGGGCTCGCCGCTGAAGGCGAGCAACACCCGTCCGACGGCGCCCCGGTCCAGCGGCAGGTGGTCGCCCTCCCGCACGTGGTCGCGGATGGCTCGGGGGGAGTCCACGCGATGCAGGCAGACGCGCACGGTCCCCTCGCGCACGTAGAAGGACGCGCTCTCGCCGGTCTGCCGGACCAGTTTCCGCAACATCGGCACCACGAGGTCGCCCACCCGGAACGACCGCTGATACAGGCTGGCCAGACGCATCGGGGTCGGCCCCAGCCGGTACCCCGCGCCGTCGACGCGGTGCAGGTAGCCGTGGCGGGCCAGCGATTCGCACAGCCGCAGGATGGTGCTCTTGTACATGCCGGTGCGCTCGGCCATGTCGGCGAGGGTGAGCGTGGCATCCCCCTCGCGGAAGACCGTCAGCACCGTCAGCGCCCGGTCCACCGCCGCGACGCCCGCCTTTCGCCCTGTTCCGACCCAGCTTCTGCCCGCTACCATTGGTAGATGTCGTTGATGTCCCAGTGCCCTCCCGTCGGTACGGGATCGTTGGTCATCGGCACATCCAGGACCGTCGGCCGCCGGCCCTGCAGCGCCCGCTCCAGCGCGGGGCCCAGATCCTCGGCGCGCTCGATGCGCACACCCTCCGCGCCGTAGGCTCGCGCCAGGGCGGCGAAATCGGGCGAGTACGGCCTGCCCTCGTGGCGGAACTCGCAGCCCAGGGTGTGGCCGAAGTGCTGGTTCATGAGGCCGGCGATCGTCCCGTGGGCGAAGTTGTTCATGACCACCCACGTGACGTTGATGCCCTGCTCCACCGCCGTGGCCAGCACGGAGGGGTTGGCGCTGAACGCCCCATCCCCGACCATCGCCACACAGGCGCGCTCGGGCTTCGCCAGCTTGGCGCCTAGCACGGCGGCCGGCCCGAACCCCATCGTAGCCAGCCCGCCCGGGGTCAGGTGCGTGCGTGGGAAGTAGATGGGAAACTGCTGCCCCACGCCGTTCTTGTTCCAACCGACGTCCGTCACCAGGATGCCGTCCCGGGGCAGGGCGGCGCGCACCTCGGCCAGGATGCGTTGGGGGGCGAGGGGGTACTTCTCCGACCGCATCGGGCCGGCAAGGCTCTCGCGCCACTTCGCCCGCTCGGCCTGGATCTCCGCTAGATCGACATGCCCGCGGCCGCCGCGGGGCGCCAGCTCCATCATCGCCTCCAGGATCGCGCGCAGCGCCGCCCGGGCATCGGCGACGGCCCCGATCGCCACCGGGAAGGATCGGCCGAGCTCGGCCGGATCGACATCGATGTGGATCAGCTCGGTGGGCGGGATGGCGAAGGTGAATCTCGCGTCCCACGAACTGGCATCGGCCTCGGCGAACCGCGTGCCCACGGCCAGGAGCACGTCGGCCTCCCGGGTCACGCGATTCGTCAGGTCCGTCCCCCAGAAGCCGGTCATCCCCAGGACCAGCGGGTGGTCGTCCGGGATCGCTCCCTTCCCCATCAGGGAGTAGGCGACGGGAGCGTTGAGGTGCTCGGCGAGCCGGGCCAGCTCTTCCGCGCCACCCGAACTGATGACGCCGCCGCCCACATAGAGCACGGGCCGTCGGGCCGCCAGCAGGCGTTCGGCGATGCGGTGTGCCGTTCCCGGTTCCAGTCCGGGCCGCGCCGCAGGGCGCGGAGCGGGGGGATCAGGATCCTCCGCCGGCCGGGACAGCACGTCCATGGCCACGTCCACGAGCACCGGCCCGGGACGGCCGCTCATGGCGAGCAGGTAGGCGCGTTCCAGGATCCGGGCCAGACCCCTGGGCTGCGTCACGCGCCAGACGCGCTTCACGAAGGGCCGGTAGATGGCGGACTGATCGCCATCGTTGTGCACCTGAACCTCCTGGTGGGGGTGGCGGCCGAAGAAGTACGACGGAACATCGCCGGCGATGACGAGCAGCGGGACGGAATCCAGCGCCGCGTTGGCCACCCCCGTGACGGCATTGGTCAGCCCCGGCCCGACGTGGGTCAGCAGCACCCCGCACTCCCCGGAGGCGCGGGCGTACCCGTCGGCCATGTGCGCGGCGATCTGCTCATGCCGGTTCATCACGAACTGGATCCGGCTGTCCCGGAAGGCGTCCAGCAGCGCGATCACGGTGTGCCCGCACAGGCCGAAGACGTACCGTGTCCCGATCGCCTCCAGGAACCGCGTGATCTGATGCGCAACGTTGTAGGGCTTGGCTCCCATCTCCCACCACCTTACTCCGCGATGCGCACCACGGCTTTCCCCGCCAGCCGCCCCCCCGCGGCGTGCAGGGCGTCCTCCACGGCGGCGAGGGGGAATTCGGACTCCACCAGGTCGCCGATCCGCAGGATCCCGCGACCGGTCACCAGACCGATGGCCCTGCGGAAGTCATCGGGGTGGTCGTAGATGATCGAGCTGGTGATGGTGATCCCTTCGCGCACGATGCGCAACGGTTGCAGGGACACGGGATCGGTGGCCAGTCCCAGCAGGACCACGGTGCCTCCACGCGGCACCGCCTCCAGACACCAGCCCGCCCCGGAGGCTGTGCCGGAGGACTCGAAGATCACCGGCCAGGCAGCCCCGGTCTGGACGCGGCGCGCGAGCCCTGTCGCATCTTCGCGGGACATCACCACCGTCTCGGCGGCTCCGGCGCGTCGCGCGGCCTCGACCCGCCGCTCATCCAGATCGATGGCGCAGATGCGGACGCCCATGCCGGCCAGCAGGCGCGTCAGGACCAGGCCGATGGTGCCGCACCCCAGAACCAGGGCGGCATCCCCCGGCACCAGCTTGGAGACGGCGACGGCGTGGATGGCCACGGCCAGGGGCTCGATGAGCACTGCGTCCTGCCAGGACAGAGCCGGCGGGATGGCCCAGGCGTGGGTGGCGGGAAGGGTCGCGTAGTCGGCCAGCACGCCGGGCACGTTCACGCCCAGGGAGCGCTTGTCGGGGCAGATCGCGCCGCGGCCGCGCCGGCACCAGAGGCATCGTCCGCAGGGCACGTTGGGCTCGAGGACGACGCGCTCGCCGACGCGCTCCGCGCCCACGCCAGGGCCCACCGCAGCGATCCGTCCCACCCCCTCGTGTCCCATGATGAGGGGATAGGGCGCCGTACGGTGCCCCTGGAAGAGGTGCACATCGCTGCCGCACACCCCCACGCGCTCGATGGCCACCAGCACCTCGCCGGCCTGGGGCACCGGTGGGGGAAGGCGGTCCACCCGCACCGTGCGCGGGGCATGGAGGCGCGCCGCCCGCATCAACATCACGGCCCCTCCTCGCCGGGACCGCCGGCCAGACCCAGCGCCCGCAACCCCCGGCGCATCAGCTCCAGGTCCATCTGACCGGGGGCCGAGGCTTCCAGGCCCACCGCGAACGTCAGGTCGGATCCGAAGTGCCCCGCGAAGCGGCTCACCCCGCCCAGCGCTCCCATGGACATCAGGATGCAGGGGATCTCCAGGAACGTGCGGCGCGCCTCCAGGCCGGCGGTGAGCAGGGCAAGCACGTCCTCCGGCATCCGCGGCGTGACCGCGACCTTCGCCACGGCCGCACCGGCGCTCTGCATCGTCCGGAGCGTCCCCAGCAGCGTCTGCACGGCGGGGGTCGCGGTGAAGTCATGCCACGACCGAATCACCGCCACGCCCGCTCGCCCCGCCGCTTCGGTCACGCGCGCGGCCAGGGGTGGGGGGGTGGCCAGTTCCACATCGACCAGCGCCGGGGTACCGGTCGCTGCCGCCGCGGTGAGGATGGCCACCCGGCGATCCTCCTCCTGGATCCTGTGCCCGCCCTCGCCGGCCAGGCGGTTCGTGAAGATCAGCGGGATCGGCGCGGCGGCGGCCACGTCCTGGAGCAGCGCCGGGACGTCAGCGGGGGTCAGGTCGGCGACGAAGTCGGCACGCCACTCGATGCAGTCAGGCCGGAGCGCGGCCAGCGCGCGGGCCTGGTCGACCAGCGCGCCGCGATCGCGCGCCGTCAGGGGCACGCAGGTGAGCACCGTCGGCCCGCCCAGCAGGTGTCGGCCGACCTTGACCGGTCGTCTGGCAGAGAGACGGGACGGCGTGATGCTCCTACCTCCATCACCGGGTCGGGTTCTCACCCGGCGGCGTGTAGCACCACAGCAGCACGAGCGGCTCGGAGCCGGTATTGACGTGCTGGTGCGGCAGTCCCTTGGGCACGAACATCATGTCGTGGGGGCCGAAGGGCTGCCGCGAGCCATCGGCGCCGACCACTTCCCCGTGGCCGGCCAGGACCACATTGATCTCTTCCGACTCGGGATGGCTGTGCAGCGAGCTCGCCTCTCCCTGGGGGAAGACGGTGATCCCCGCCACCAGGTGCTCCGAGCCGCACAGCTCTCTGTCCACCGTGCGGAACACCTTGCGGCGGAATCCCGGATTGTCCAGTCCGATCCAGTAGGCCTTCCCCTCCGTGTACGTCCGGACCACTCGGATCCCGGGCTGCGCCCTGACGCCCACGTCTCACCCCTCCTCGGACAGTCCCACGAAGACGCTCTTCACTTCGCTGTACTCGAGCAGTCCCTCCAGGCCCAGTTCCCGACCCAGGCCGCTTTGCTTGAAGCCGCCGAAGGGCGCCTCGATGTAGGTCACGGGCACGCTGTTCACGCTGACCACCCCGGCACGCAGGGCGCGCGCCAGACGGTGCGCCCGCCCCACGTCGCGGGTCCACACGGTCGCCGCCAGGCCGTAGCGCGTCTCGTTCGCGATCCTGACCGCTTCCGCTTCTTCCGCAAACCGCATGATGCACACCACCGGCCCGAAGATCTCCTCGCGGGCGATGGTCATCTCGTTGCGCACTTCGCCGAACGCCGTGGGGAGCAGGTAGTATCCCTCCGCCAGCGCGGGGTCGTCCGGCACCCGGCCGCCGCAGAGCAGCGCGGCGCCTTCCTCCAGGCCCTTCCGCACGTACCCCAGGATGGACGCGCGCTGCGCCTGTGAGATCACCGGGCCCATCTCCGTCGCCGGATCCAGCGGATCTCCGAGCTTGATCGCCCGGGCGGCGGCGACGAATCGCTCGACGAACTCCTCATAGATCGCGTCGTGCACCAGCAGTCGGGAACGGGCTGTGCACCGCTGGCCGGCGTGGGAGTACACGGCGGTGATCGACCCGGGAACCGCCCGCTTAAGATCGGCATCGGGGAAGATCACGTTGGGCGACTTGCCGCCGAGTTCCAGCGTCAGGCGCTTGACCGTGGCCGCGGCGGCGGCCATCACAGCGGTGCCGGTCTCGGTGTCGCCGGTGAGAGCGATCTTGTCCACCCCGGGGTGCCTGACCAGCGCCATCCCGAGCGTTCCCCCGGGCCCCGTGACAACGTTGACCACCCCCGGCGGTAGACCGGCTTCCAGGCAGATCTCACCCAGCAGGAGAGCGGTCACCGGCGTGGCGCTGGCCGGCTTGAGGATCACCGTGTTCCCGACAGCCAGGGCTGGGGCCGTCTTGTAGGCGGCCATGATGAAGGGACTGTTCCAGGGCGTGATCCCCAGGCACACCCCGATCGGCTCGCGCACTGTGTAGGCGAAGAGGCCCTCATCCACGGGCAGGGTTCGCCCCCAGAGCTTCTCGGCCAGTCCCGCGTAGTAGTGGAAGCACGCCGCGGCTTTAAGGATCTGGGCCCGGGCGTCGCGGATCGGCTTGCCCGAGTTCATGGTCTCCAGGCGCGCCAGTTCGTCCGCCCGCGCTTCGATCCGATCGGCCACGGCGCGAAGCAGCCGCGCCCGGGCGGCCCCGCTCATCCTCGGCCAGGGACCGGTCTCCAGGGCCTGCCGGGCCGCCGCCACCACGCGCTCCGCGTCGGCCGGACCGGCGCTGGCCACGCGGGCGACCACCCGGCCCGTAGCCGGGTTGTAGGTGTCCATCGTGGCTCCGGACTCAGCCGGAGTCCACCGGCCGCCCACCAGCAGGGCATACGTCGGCACGTCCTTCATCGCTGCGGATGTGGCACGCGGCACCGTTGCCATCACGCCACCTCCCTTCTGATCCGTCGGCGGCGCACCAGGTTCACGATCCCGCCGATGGAGAGACTCGGCGCGAAGGCCGAGAGCAAGATGACGGTCAGCACCAGGCTGATGGGATGACTGACCAGCTCCCAGAAGAACAGCGGCACGTTGCCCTGGACGGCGAGCATGGCCCGGCGGAAGTTGATGTCGGCCAGCGGTCCGAGGATCACCCCCAGCACCATCGGCCCCACCGGATAGCCGCCCAGCTTCATGAAGTACCCCAGCACGCCGAACCCGATCATCCAGAAGACGTCGTAGATGTTGTTCTGGATGGCGTAGGTCCCGACGACCGAGATGAGCACGATGAGCGGCATCAGGATCTTCTTGTTGATGTTCACGACCTTGACGAACGGGCGCACCGCCATCAGCCCGAAGAAGAAGAGGAAGATGTTCGCCAGGCCGTAGGAGCCGGCGATGAACCAGAACAGATCTCGCTGCTCCACCATGAGCAACGGCCCGGGCCGCAGCCCGTGGATGAACAGCACGCTGATCAGCACCGCGGTCACGGCGTCGCCCGGAATGCCCAAGGTGAGCATGGGGATCATGTCCCCGCCGATGCACGCGTTGTTGGCCGTCTCCGGGGCGACCACCCCTTCCACCGCGCCCTGGCCGAAGGGACGCGATGGTTTCTTCACCGTCCGCTTGGCGTCCGCGTAGGCGAGCAGCGCGGCGATGTCGCCTCCCGCCCCGGGCAGCGCTCCCACGATGACCCCGATCACCGAGGCGCGGATGGTCACGGGCAGGTACTTGAAGAAGTATCGGAACCCCGGGAGAACGCCGCCCACCTCGGCGATCCGGGCCTGCGGAACCCCACTCCGCACGATCCTCCCGATCTGATAGATCACCTCGGAAGCCCCGAAGAGCCCGATCACGGCGGCGATGAAGTGCACGCCGTTGATCAACACCGGCTGGCCGAAGGTGAACCTCCCCTCGCCGGTGATCGGGTCCATGCCGATCAACCCGACCAGGACGCCCACCGCCGCGCCGACCATCGACTTCGCCATCGATCCCCCCGCGAGGCGGCCGGTCAGCGAGAGGCCCATCGCCGCCAGCAGGAAGTAGTCTCTGGGCGCGAACTTCAGGGCGAGCTCGGAGATCGGCGGCGCGGCGAGGATCAGCGCCAGAAGGCCGATGAACCCACCCACCACGGATTGGACGGTGGCCACCCCGATCGCCAGGCCGGCTTCCCCCCGCATCGCCATAGGGTGGCCGTCGAACGTCGTCGCCAGCGCGGAAGGGGTGCCTGGGATGTTGATGAGGATCGACGATCGCGACCCTCCGTACACCCCGCCGGCGTACACGCCGAGCATCAACGCCAGCGCCGTCTTCGTGTCCCAGGAATAGGTCATCGAGGCCAGCAGGGCCACAGCCATCGTCACGCTGAGGCCCGGAGTGGCGCCCACCAGGATGCCCGCGGCCACGCCGAGCGCGGACAGCGCAACGTTGAGCGGGGAGAGGAATTCGCCGAGCACGCGCAGGGCCAGGTCGATGGTCGGCCTCCTAGGGCAGGATGACGACGAACAGGTACCGGAACACGGCAAATGTCACCCCGGTCGCCACGGCCGCCACCAGCAGGGACTTCCACCAGGGCATCGCCCGCAGCCACAGGAACGACACCAGCAGGAAGACCAGGGAGGACCGGACGAACCCCAACGGCCTGAGCAGGGCTCCGTAGCCGATGATCAGGGCGGCGTACAGCAGCGCCCACCCCGTCACCGGCTCAGCCGGTTCATCCGCAGATCGCTCCTGTCGCCAGATGGATACAGCGCAGGCCAGAAGGACGGCGGCGACCAGCGCCGGGAAAACGCCGGGCGAGCCGGGATCAGACCAGAAATCCGTGAACCGGCTCGCCCGCACGAACACAAACACACCCAGGGCCGCGATCCCCGCCGCCTGTGCGCGGGCCGACCACTTCGCCCGCGGCGCCGCCGGGGAGGGGTCCGCCGCCATCCTACTTCCCGGGCCGCGGAATCCCGAACGCCTGGGGCGACTTCTTCGCCGCGCCGGCGTCGTAGAGCAGCCAGGCGGTCACGGACTGCCACTGCTTCACGAACCGCACGGCCTCGTCCCCGGAGAGGTTCAAGGGAACCGCGCCCAACAGCTCGGCGAATTCCTTGAACTCCTCGCTGCCGACCGCCGCTTTGAAGGCCTCGGTGAGCTTGGCCACGGCCGGAGCGGGGGTGCCCTTCTTGACCCAGACCCCGAAGAACGGTCCCCAGGGGAGGTAGGGGCGTAGCGGGGGATCATCTGCCCCAGGGCCGGCACGCCGGGCGCGCCGGCGTTCGGCACGTTGTCTACGACCGCGATCGCCCGCATGCGGCCAGCCCGCATATGCTCCGCCGCTGCCGAGAGGACCGAGACATGGAAGTCGATATGCCCCCCCAGCAAGGCGGCCAGAGCCGGCCCATCGCCGTCGAAGGGAATCGTGTTGAACTTCACGCCGCTTACCGCGGTCATCATGGCGCCGACGACAAAGGGCACGCCCCCGATGCCCGTGCCGCCGGCCTTGATCTGGCCGGGGCGCTGCCGGGCGTCACGGATCAGGTCGTCGAGGTACCGATACTTCGAGTCGCTGCGCACGACGATTACCGGGATGCTGCGAGCGAACAGGTTGATCGGGATGAACTCGTCGAAGGTGCGCGGCGAGATGTCCAGGATGCCGTACAGCGTCGGGTTCTCGGCGGCGAACAGCAGGGTGTAGCCGTCCGCCGGCTGGTCGTAGACGTACTGCATGGCCGTGGCCCCGCTGGCCCCCGTCATGTTGTTCAAAACGATCCGCTGCCCCAACAGGCGATCCGCCAGCGGAGCCACCTTCCGCGACACGCGATCCGTGGTGCCGCCGGCGCCCCACTGGATGATGCCGATGATGTTGCGCTCGGGATACCCCTGCGCCGTCGACGGGGCGGCGGCGACCCCCAGCGCCAACATCACCCCCAGCAGGGCCATCACGGACAGTCGCCGCGCACCGGACATCCTGGATCTACCCATGCCCTCTCCCCCCTCACGGTGATGCGCAGCCCCCACCCTCCACCCCCGATCGGGAGCCGCTACTGCGTACTGCCTGGTAGAACTTCGTTCTGAAATTACGCTCCTCCTCTCGCCCGGCAGGGGGAACGGTCCGCCCCGGCCGGCAGAGGAGGTCCCCCGCGCATCCTCTAATGGTGGCAGCGTCCACCCCGGGCCAGGGGGTGGAGGACCGCGCGTGCGGACGCAGATACTCTACGGCCTCGGCAGCTTCGGCGGCAGCCTGCTGCAGCAGACCGTGCTGCTGTGGGTCTTCTACTTCTACGCCCCGCCCCCGGGGCAGGGGTTGCCTGTGCGCGTGGCGGCCTCCCTGCTCGGCCTGGCGATGGGGGCGGGCCGCGTCGTGGACGCCCTGGCCGATCCGCCGATCGCCTACCTCAGCGACCGGCTGCGCTGGCGCTTCGGCCGCCGCCGGCCGTTCATCCTCGTCGGCGCGCCGCTCCTCGCGCTGGTGTTCGCGCTGCTCTGGAACCCTCCGCACGCTCATCTCTCAACCGTGAACGTCCTCTACCTGACCGCTCTCCTGGGCGCGTTCTACTTCCTCTACACCGTGGTGATGAACCCCTACACCGCGCTATTGCCGGAGATCACCGCGGGCGGCGTGGGGCGTGTGCACACCGCGGCGTGGCAGGCGGGGTTCAGCCTGGCCGGGACGGCGGCGGCGTTCCTCGGCTCGTCCGCCCTGGCCAGCCGGTACGGTTTCCCGACGATGGGCCTCCTGCTCGCCCCGGTGGCCGCCGCGGCGATCTGGATCGCCGCACTCAGCGTGCGGGAGGATGCGGTCGGCCAATCGCCCGTGGCCTTCCTCCCCGCGGCCCGCGCCGTGCTGCTCAACCGGCCGTTCCGCACCTACCTGCTGGGGCTGGCGCTGCTGTGGTTCGGGCTGAGCATGGTCAACCTCGCGCTGGCCTTCGTCGTCACGGTGCTGATGGGGCTGCCGCGCGGGGCGGTGGGCACGGTGCTGGCCGCGACGATCGGCTTCTCCCTGCTGTCCTTCCCGCTCATCGCCCGCCTCGCGGCGCGCTACGGCAAGCGCACGGCGCTGCTCCTGGCGATGGCCATCGCCGCGCTCGTCGTCCCGCTCATCGGGCTGATCGGCCGCGTGCCGCTCCCGCTCAGCCCTGCCGTGCAGGGGTACGTCCTCGTCGGGCTGGCCGGCCCGCCCCTGGCCGCGCTGTTCGTGCTGCCCAACGCCCTGCTCGCCGACATCGCCGACGCGCACACCGCGGCTTACGGTCACCGCAGCGAAGCGCTGCTCTTCGCGCTGCAGGGGCTGATCTTCAACGGCACGACCAGTCTGGCCGCGCTCGCCCTGGGCGGGCTGCTGGAGCGCTTCGGCTACGCGGCCGGAAGAGACCTGGGGCTACGCCTCGTCCCGGCGGCGGCCGCCGCCGCGGTGGCGCTCGGGGCGCTGGTGTTCACGCGGTTCCCCGCGCGGCTGCCCGCGCCACAGGACCTACCAGGTTTCCGGTGAGCGGACCGGGGCGGGGGGGGACGCGGACGGTGCCGCGCCGCGCAGGTGCGTGGTGTCGTTCATCGTCATGACCACTCCACGGTCGCCCGTGAAGTCGATGATGTTGATGCAGGCGTTGCCCTGACGGATGCGCCAGTAGGAAGCCAGCGGCGCGCCGAGCACGGTGAGCAGGATGGCTTTGTTCACGCCGCCGTGCGCCACCGCGGCCACCGCTTCTCCGGCGTGGCGTCGACGGAGGTCCGCGATCGCATCCCAGGCCCGGGCCCGCAGCTCTTCGAGCGTTTCCCCTCCCGGCAGGCGCATCTGGTGCGGCGCCTCGTGCCAGCGGCGCATCACCTCGCCGTGGCGGGCCTCGATCTCGCTCACGGTGAGTCCCTCCCACTCCCCGACGCGGATCTCGGCCAGCCCGGGGCAATGCAGGACAGGCAGGCCGTGCGGAGCGGCCACCGCAGCGGCTGTGGCGGCGGCCCGGGGGAGCGGACTGCTGTAGACCGCGCGCAGCGGCGCGCCGCGCAGCGCCTCGCGCAGGCGCAGGGTCTGCGCGCGACCGGCCTCGCTGAGCGGGGAGTCGAGCGTACCCTGATACCGCCGGGCGAGGTTCCAGGTCGTCTCGCCGTGGCGGAGGAGGTAGAGACGGGTGGGCCTCACCGGCCCTTCATCGCCGCCAGGTACTGCCGGTAGTAGCGCTCCACCGTGCGGTGGTTGATCGTCAGGGAGCGCGACCGCTCAGGCCGGATCCCGCCGCTGAAGGTCCGCGGGATGTGCAGCAGTTCGTGGATGATGACGCGGTCCTGCTCCTCGCGCGGCAGCTGGTCGAAGACCGGCACCATGAACTCGATCACGTACTGCGGCCGCAATCCCAGCGGCCCCTGGAACACCGGGGGGAGCCCCCAGATGCGGGCCAGCGCGTTGGCGCGGGAACCGCGCACCCGCACGCAGTGCACGCGGGCAGGATCGACGTAGCCCAGACCAAGCGCCTGCGCGATGGCGCGCAGCCTGGTGTGCACATCTGGGGCAGGCGTCCAGCGCATGGGGATCCTCAGAATGCGAAGAGAACATTCGCATCCCGCGGGAACGAGTCCTGCGGGCTGGTCAGCCCTCCGTCGCTTCGCGGATCAGGCCGCGGCGCGGCGAGACGCGCTTCCAGCGGGGACGATCTTCGGGGTCGAGACGGCGATGGCAGTCGCCGCAGAGGTAGGAGCCGTCTTCCACGGCCGTCTCATCGGGGTCGAGGACGACGTCGCGGGTCGTGCCCTCGTACCAGGGCAACGGATCATCGAGGTTTCCGGCGCGTCCGCACGAGACACAGATGAGCTCCGCCATCCGTCCCACCCCCGCGTTCCATTATCCCACGGCCAGGGCGATCTCCAGCCGCCGATTCAGGCGGCCCTTGTTCTCCGTCTTCGTCACCACGAGCCGGCCGATCTCCGCGGTGTTCGCGACGTGCGTCCCCCCGTCGGCCTGGGCGTCGAACCCCTCGATCTCGACGACCCGCACCTCGGCGATCCCCGGCGGTAGCAGGTTCTTCGCCAGCCGCAGAAGGTCGGCGCGCTCGAACTCCTCGCGCGGCAGGAAGCGCACGAGGATGCGGCGCCGCTCGGCGATGACGCGGTTTGCCTCTGCCTCGATCGCGGCCACGAGATCCCGCTCCAGGGTCTCCAGCGCAAAGTCCATCCGCGCGCGGTCGGGATAGATCGCGCCGCCCGTGACGCGCGCGTTGAACGACCGGTAGACCACGCCGACCAGGACGTGCAGCGCAGAGTGGTGGCGCATGATCGCATAGCGCCGCTCCCAGTCCAGCTCGCCGCGCACCGCGGCGCCGGGCGGCGGCGGCGCGTCGGCGACGATGTGCCACACGGTCTCGCCGTCTTTGCGCACGTCGGTGACGCGGCAGGCACCGCCGGCCCAGCGCAACATCCCCACGTCCACCGGCTGTCCTCCGCCGCCGGCGTAGAACGCGGTGCGATCGAGGGCCACCGCCGCGCCCTCCACGCGCGTCACTTCCGCGTCGAACGCCCGCAGGTAGCTGTCGTGCAGGTAGAGGAGGGTCGTCATGAGGCGAGGGACTTCTGCACGATGACCAGGCCGTCCGGACACCAGGCGTGCGGCTGCCAGGCACGCACCTCCAGCGGTGCGAGCGCCTGGGGGTGCGGGGCGAAGACGACGAGCCGGCTCGCCCCGCGCTCCTGCGCTTCCTCCAGCAGTTCGCCGAAGATGGCCTGTGTCCCGGTCGGCGCGCCGTCGATGAACCCGATGACCACGGCGCCCTCCGGACGGGCGTACAGCGCGACGGCCTGGGGATCGTCTGCGCGATCCGGCCGCGCGGCCAGGACCACCCGCCGGTCCTTGATCACTCCCCGCACCAGCTCCGGGACGATCCGCCGGAACCGCCAGCCCAGAGGCACCAGGTGATCCCAGGCGGCCAGCGTGGCGGTGCGCTCGATGAAGCGCAGCACGGCGGGCGTCTCCTCCGGCCGCGGGCGGCTCACCGGGGCCTCGTAGGGCACGTGCGCCGGCCCGGCGGCCACCGGTGTCTCCATCACGACGCACGTCGCCACGCGCCGGTAGCCCGACCGCTCGGCCAGGACCAGCGCAGCGTAGTCGTGCGCGGGCACGGCGGTGCGCAGCACAGCAGCGCCGTACCGGCGCGCCAGCCGCTCCGCTTCCTGCACGAGCTGCCCGCCGATGCCGCGGCCCTGCGCATCGGGGTGAACGCGCAGCGCCTCCATCCACGCCTCGCTGCGCCCGACGATCGCGACGTGGATGCCGCCGACGACCCGGTCGGCGTCCAGCGCCACGAGGTCCTGGCCCGGCTCTTCCGCCCAGGCCAGCCACTCCTCGGGCGCGGCCTGGCGGCCGGCCACGACGCGCGGCAGCTGCTCATGCTCCGCGCTGGCAGGACGAACCGTGATTGCCATGCGCGCTAGGCAGCGACGCGCCGGCGGGCGGCGAGACGGCGGAGATCCGCGAGCATCGCGCTCTGCACGAGGAAGGCGAACGCCGCCGCGCTGAGGCGGACGAAGACGCCGCGGGTCCAGGGCGGAGCGCCCCGCGACTCCAGCACGCTCGCCACGATGTGCCCGCCATCCAGCGGGTAGATCGGCAGCAGGTTCATCAACCCCAGCCCAACGTTGATGCCGCCCGCCAGGCGGCCCAGGGCGCCGCGGCCGTGCTCGGCGGCCTGGAGGAGCGCGGCGAACGTGCCGATGACCCCGGTCAGGCCCACCGTCCTCCCCTCCTCGCCGAGCGCCACGGCGGGATGCCGGCGGAACCCGTACAGCAGAGGCAATCCGATGGCGATGTTCGCCAGGGGACCGGCGAGGAGCATCGGCAGGCGCCGCCGGGGCGGAAGGCGTTCAACGTCCACCGCGGCATACCCGCCGATGGGGAACGCGCGCAGGACGAGTGGCAGGGAGCGCACGCGCAGGCGCCAGAGCGCGGGGCCCAAGCCCACGCCCACCTCTCTCACCGCGCCGCCCCCGCGCCACGCGGCCAGGGCGTGCGCCGCCTCGTGCACGGCGACGGTGGCTCCGACGATGCCCAGGGCGGTCGCGATCCGGCGCCACACCGTCCTGACAGACGTTCCCCGCCGGCCGCCTATTCCTTCGCCGGGATGCGGGCCAGCGCGGCGATGCGATCGCCGTCCTCCAGGCGGATCACGCGCACGCCCTGCGCCGCCCGGCCGAGCATCGAGATCTGCGCCGCGGGGATGCGGTTGAAGACGCCGCTGCTCGTGCCGAGCAGCACCTCGTCGTCGTCCTCCACCGCCCGCACGCTGACGACCTGGCCCGTCTTCTTGCTCACGTTCAGGTTGATCACGCCCATCCCGCCGCGGCTCTTCAGCGGGTACTGCCCGAGCGGCGTGCGCTTGCCGAAACCCAGCTCGGTCACGGTGAGCAGCGCGCTGCCCTCCTTCACGTCCGCCACGCCGACCACGGCATCGCCGGCGCGCAGGCGGATGCCCGTCACCCCGCGCGCGCCGCGGCCCATCTCCCGCACCTGTCCGGCCCGGAAGCGCAGGGCCTTGCCCTGCTGCGTGGCCAGGATGATCTCGCTGTCCTTGGCGATGAGGCGCACGCCGACCAGGCTGTCGTCGCGGTCCAGGGTGATGGCGAAGATGCCGGCACGCTTGGCGTTGATGAACTCCATGAGCCCGGTGCGCTTGACCACGCCGCGCCGCGTCGCCATGAAGATGCTGCCGGCGTCCTCGAACGAGCGCAGGGCGATGATCGCGTTGATCCGCTCGCCCTGCGCCAGGGCCAGGAGGTTGACCAGGGCCGTGCCGCGCGCCGTGCGGGAGGCCTCCGGCACCTCGTGCGCCCTCAGCCGGTACACCTTGCCGCGATCGCTGAAGAGGAGGAGGAAGGCGTGGTTCGTCGTGGCCATGACCTGCTCGACGTAGTCCTCCTCGCGCGTGGCCATACCCTGCACGCCGCGGGTGCCGCGGCGCTGCAAGCGGTACGTCTCCAGCGGCTGGCGCTTGATGTAGTTGCTGTGGGTCAGGCTGATCACGACGTCGGCGTCGGGGATGAGGTCCTCGGCCTCGAACTCCTCCGCTTCCTTGCTCGTGATCCTGGTACGCCGCGCGTCGCCGTACCTGGCCTTCATCTCTGCGAGCTCGTCCCGGATCGCGGCCATGATCAGGCGGGGCCGCGCCGCGGTGGCGTCGGCCAGCATCTCCCGGTAGCGGGCGATGTCCTTGAGCAGCGCCTTGTACTCCTCTTCGATCTTCTCCCGCTCCAGCTGCGAGAGGCGGCGCAGCTGCAGCTCGAGGATCGCCTCGGCCTGGGCCTCGCTGAGCTTGAACTGCTTGATCAGCCCGGCGCGCGCCGCCGCGGTGTCCCTGGAACGGCGGATCAGGGCGATGACCTCGTCGAGGAACTTCAGGGCGATCTTGTAGCCCTCCAGGATGTGCGCCCGCTCCTCGGCCCGGGCCAGCTCGAAACGCGTGCGGCGGATGACAACGTTGCGCCGGTGGTTCAGGTAGTGCAGCA
Source organism: bacterium (assembly GCA_035574075.1). GTDB lineage: Bacteria > Sysuimicrobiota > Sysuimicrobiia > Sysuimicrobiales > Kaftiobacteriaceae > Kaftiobacterium. The sequence goes on from DATLZI010000127.1 coordinate 34,247, forward strand.
GCATGTCGCGCAACGACAGCGTGCGCGGCACGCCGTCCACGAGGGCCAGCATGTTCACGCCGAAGGTGGTCTGCAGCTGCGTGTGCTTGAAGAGCTGGTTGCGCACGATCTGCGGGTTGGCGTCCCGGCGCAGCTCGAAGACGATGCGCAGGCCGCGGCGGTCGGATTCATCGCGCAGATCGGAGACGCCCACCAGCTTGCGGTTGCGCACTAGCTCGGCGACGCGCTCGATCAGCGCCGCCTTGTTCACCATGAAGGGGATCTCCGTGACGACGATCGCCGTGCGGCCGCCGCGCACCTCCTCGATCTCGGCCTTCGCCCGCACGGTGATGCTGCCGCGCCCGGTGGTATAGGCGGCCTTGATCCCGTCGCGGCCGAGAATCAGGCCGCCGGTGGGGAAATCCGGCCCCTTGATGATCTTCAGCAGGGCGTCGGAGTCCGTCTGCGGGTCGTCGATCAGGGCGATCAGCCCGTCGACCAGCTCGCCGAGGTTGTGCGGCGGGATGTTGCTGGCCATGCCCACGGCGATGCCCGCCGCGCCGTTCATCAGCAGGTGCGGGACCTTCGCCGGCAGCACCACCGGCTCGCGTTCGTACTCGTCGTAGTTGGGCGTGAAGTCGACGGTGTCTTTCTCGATGTCCGCGAGCAGCTCCATGGCCAGCGGCGTCAGACGGCACTCGCTGTAGCGCATCGCCGCGGGCGGATCGCCGTCGATGCTGCCGAAGTTGCCCTGGCCGTCCACCAGGGGGTAGCGGAACGCCCAGCTCTGCGCCATGCGCACGAGCGACTCGTAGATCGGCACGTCGCCGTGCGGATGGTACTTCTTCATCACGTCCCCGACCACGGCGGCCGACTTGCGGTAGGGACGGTCGGGGCGCAGGCCGGCTTCGAGCATGCCGTAGAGGATGCGCCGCTGCACCGGCTTCAGCCCGTCGCGCACGTCGGGCAGGGCCCGGCTGACGATGACGGACATCGCGTAATCGAGGTAGGAGGTGCGCATCTCCTTCTCGATCGGCTGCGAAACGATCCGGGTGTCGTCGGCCATCGCCATGGGCGGCTCCTAGATGTCCAGGTTGCGGACTTCGCGCGCGTACTTCACGATGAACTCTCGCCGGGGCTCGACCTCTTCGCCCATCAGCTTGCTGAAGATCTCGTCCGCCGCGGCGGCGTCCTCGATCTCGACGCGCAGCAGCGTGCGCGTCGCGGGGTTCATCGTCGTCTCCCAGAGCTGCTCGGGGTTCATCTCGCCCAGCCCTTTGTAGCGCTGCACCTCAGGCTTGCCGCCCCGGTGCTCGATCTCCTTGACGACGACCTGCCGCTCCTCGTCGGAGTAAACGTAGCGGCGTTCCTTGCCCGCCCGGACGAGGTACAGCGGCGGCTGCGCGATGTACACCTTGCCGTGCTCGATGAGCGGGCGCATGTAGCGGTAGAAAAAGGTCAGGAGCAGCGTGCGGATGTGGTTCCCGTCCACGTCCGCGTCGCACATGATAATCACACGGTCGTAGCGCCGCGCGTCGAAATCGAACTTCTCGCCGAAGCCGGTGCCCAGGGCGGTGATGATCGCGCGGATCTCCTCGTGCCCGATCATCTTATCCTCGCGCGCCTTCTCCACGTTGAGGATCTTGCCCTGGATCGGCAGGATGGCCTGGAACTGGCGGTCGCGGCCTTGCTTCGCGGAGCCGCCGGCCGACTCGCCCTCGACGATGAAGATCTCGCTGTGCTGCGGATCGTCCTCCACGCAGTCCGCCAGCTTACCGGGCAGCGTGGAGACCTCGAGCGCGCTCTTCCGGCGCACCAGCTCGCGCGCCTGCTTCGCCGCCTCGCGCGCCCGCGCCGCGGTAAGGGCCTTGCTGACGATGCGCTTCGCGTCCCCGGGATGGGTGTGCAGCCACTCCGTCAGCCAGTCCCCGAAGACCGACTCGACGAGTCCCTTCACCTCGGTGTTGCCGAGCTTCGTCTTCGTCTGGCCCTCGAACTGCGGCTCGGGCAACTTCAGGCTGATCACAGCGGTGAGACCCTCGCGCACGTCCTCGCCGGTCAGCGCGATCTCGCCGTTCTTCAGCATCCCGGCGCGCCGGGCGTAGTCATTGATCGCCCGCGTCAGCGCCGCGCGGAAGCCCGCGAGGTGCGTGCCGCCCTCCGTGGTCGGGATGGTGTTCACGTAGGTCAGGGTGTGCTCGAGATAGCCATCGTTGTACTGCAGGGCGATCTCGATCTCCGTCCCGTCGCGCTCCTTCGCCATGTGCATGACGTCGGAGATCTTCGTCTTCGCGCGGTTCGCCGTCTGCACGAGCTCGGCGATGCCGCCGGCATGCCGGAAGGTCTGCTCCGTCCCGCTGCGCTCGTCCTTGAGCCGGATGACCAGCCCCCGATTGAGGTAGGCGATGTCGTCCAGGCGGGCCGCGATCGGCGCGGTCTCGAACGTCGTCGCCGTCATCACCTCGGGGTCGGGCTTGAACGTCACCCGGGTGCCCGTCTTGCGCGCCGCGCCGACCACTTCGAGCGGCGTGGTCTTCTTGCCCCGGGCGAAGCGCTGCCGCCAGGCCTTGCCATCGCGCCAGACCTCGACCTCGAGCCACTCCGCGAGCGCGTTCACGACCGAGACGCCGACGCCGTGCAGCCCGCCGCTGATCTTGTAGCCGCCGCCGCCGAACTTGCCCCCGGCGTGCAGCGTGGTCAGCACCACCTCGACCGCCGGTTTGCCGATCCGCGGGATGGGGTCGACGGGGATCCCCGCGCCGTCGTCGATCACCGAGGCGCTGCCGTCGGTGTGGAGGATCACGTCGATCTGCGTGCACCGGCCGGCCAGCGCTTCGTCCACGGAGTTGTCCACGACCTCGAAGAGCAGGTGGTGGAGGCCGTCGGGGCCGGTGCTGCCGATGTACATCGCGGGGCGCTTGCGCACCCCCTCCAGGCCCTCGAGGACCTGGATCTGCTCTGCGCCGTAGGGGGTCGTCTGGTTGGTAGCCATGTCACGGTCCTCAGCCATGTCGATGCGGTGTCGTTGACCCCTTCTGAACATGCGGCGAGGAGCGCACGGGATCGGCGCCCCTCGCGGTGACGTCGTTTCGATTGTGCGGGCGGAGTGCGAACTGCTGCTGGTAGCGATGCCGCACGATTCAGTCTATCATGCGCGGAAATCGCCTGTCAACGCAAAACCCCGCATCAGACCTCAGTTTTCTGCGTTCCAGGCCTTCGCACTCTGCCGCAGATGCGTCATCCGGCGGGCCAGCGTGGCTGCCGTCGCCGCGGACGTGTAGACCCGCCCCGCCGCGGTGATGACCAGGGTGCGGCACTCCGGGCTGTCCGGCTCGCCGTGCAGCCGGCCCTTCGCCGCGGCGCGCTCCAGGAACTCGCGCAGCACCACCGACCCGCGCGCCGTGCGGGCGTCGAGGAGCGCCACGACCTCGCGGATGGGAAGAACCACTTCACCCCCCAGGTGGAGGTACATGCCGCTTCCGCCAGGCGACCTGGCTGCGCATCGCCCGGCGGGCCGCCTCGCGCACCTCCGGGTCGGAGATTTCCGCCACGATCCGCTCCACCGCCGCGAGCTCGTCCGCCGTCGCCTCGCCCGCCGCGGGGTCAGCCCCTCCCGGCGGCGCCGGCGCGGCCGGGAGGGGAGCGCCGGAGGGCCGCGGCCGGGGCGTAAAGCGGATCTCCGTCACCACGCCGGCACCCAGACGCCGATTGATCTCTGCCACGAAACCGCCCCGCCGCGCGGAGAGCTCCTGGGACCACAACCCCGGATCCACGGCCGCGATGAGCACCCCGCCCCTGAGGTCCACCGGATGGCTGTGGGCGGCGGCCTCCGGGCCGACCACCGCTGGCCACAGATCCTCGATGAGCGCGGTGTAGGCCGCCCGTTCGACGCCCAGCGCCCGGGCCGCGCCGCGCAGCAGTTGCCTAAGCGCGGTGAGCATGCACGGCCTCCACGGCGCCGCCGGCGACGCGGTAGGACACCGCGCCCTCCGGCAGCGGCGGGG
>DATLZI010000128.1:0-7884 GCA_035574075.1 bacterium
TGCTGGGCTACCGCGGGGCGTACGTGCGGCAGGTGGCGGAGCTGGTCGCCCGGGGGCGCATCGACCTGGACGCGCCCGGCTTCGCTCGCTACGATCAGGCCCGCGAGATGCTCCTGCAGCTGCCGGGAGTCGGGGAGAAGGTCGTGGACTGCGTCCTGCTCTTCGCCTACGGCAAGGGCGAGGCGTTCCCCGTCGACGTCTGGGTGCGGCGCGCCGTGGAACGGTTGTACTTCGGCGGCCGGCGCGTGCGCGCCGCGGAGATCCGCGCCTTCGCCCGCCGCCGCTTCGGCGAGCTGGCGGGCTACGCCCAGCAGCACCTCTTCTACGCGATGCGGGAAGGATTGCTCCCGGCTACGGCTGCGGATGCGCGGCGAAGAACTGCCAGATCACCTCGGTGGCGTTGATCTCCCTGCTCACCCGGCCGACGATGGCGCGGGGCAGGGCCTGCGCTGCGCCGGGCCAGGTGTGGCCGCCGCCCTCGATGGTGTAGAGGACGACCGCTGATCGCTGCGCGCAGGAGGTGTAGGCCGTCTTCCTCACCCGCGTGCCGTCTGTGGGATCCCGATCCGGAAGCTGGATGACCTCCGGGTCTTTGGCGCAGCGGTTCGCGGCGACCCACCTCCGGACGATCTCGTCGGTGGAGACTGTCTCGCCGCGGTGGCGCGCTACCGGTCCACCCCCGTAGGGGACGAGCGGGTCGTCCGTACCGTTCAGAACGAGGATGGAGACCGGCCGCTCCGGGGCCAGCGTCGCGGCGACGGACGGCGCCATGCCGGCCGCCACGGCGGCGATCCCCGCGATGCGCCTGGACAGCCGCGCGGCCAGCAGCTGCGACATGAATCCGCCGTTCGAGATCCCGGTGGAGAACACCCGGGCGGGGTCGACGCGGTAGACCGCGGACAGGCGGAGGATGAGCGCCTCGATGAACGCCACGTCGTCGATCCCCTCGGCCTGGGCCCGGATGGCGGGGGCGCCCCGGCCGTCGTTCCAGTGCCGCTGGAAGGCGTCGGGGTAGACGACGATGAAGCCGTGGCGGTCCGCCAGGGGGCCGAATCCCAGACGCTCCATCTGGCGGCCAGTTCCGCCTCCGCCGTGGAGGACGAAGACCAGGGGCACCGCGCGCGGCGACAGCGACGGCGGGACGTGGAGCCGGAACGTCCGGCGCACCCCGCCGACCTCGATGGCGTGGGCGGTGGTGGCGGCCACCGCAGGCGGGATGCCGGGGCGCAGCGCGGCCAGCAGGCATGCCGCCATAACGGCGCGCGCCGCGGCGGCCGGTGTGCGGCGCCACCGTTCAGGGGTCCACGTCGATCGTGCCATCGCCCTCCGTGGTGATCTCCCCGATCCGGGCGGCGAGCACGCTGCGGCGTGTCAGCGCGTCGGTCAGCGCCGGCCAGCGTTCGGCCGGGACGGCCAGCAGCAGCCCGCCGGAGGTCTGCGCGTCGCAGAGCAGCAGCTGGTCGCCCTCGTCCAGCCCCCGGAACCGCACCCGGCTGGCGAGGTAGGCGTGGTTGCGGGCCGTGCCCCCGGCGACCGCTCCGCGGCGGATCAGGCGGCGCGCTTCCTCCAGGATGGGCACGGCCTGGAACGAGAGCCGGGCGCGCACCCCGCTGCCCGCGGTCATCTCATAGAGATGTCCCAGCAATCCGTAGCCCGTGACGTCGGTCGCGGCGTGCACGCCGACTTCCAGCATCGCCTCGGCGGCGGCGCGGTTCAGCTGTTCCATCACCGCGATGGCCTGCGCGGCCGCCTCGGGCGAGGTCTGTTCCTGCTTGATCCCCGTGGTGATGGCGCCGATGCCGAGCGGTTTTGTCAGGACGAGCTGGTCGCCCGGCCGCGCGCCGATGTTGCGCACGATCCGGTCGGGGTGCACGAGGCCGGTCACGGCCAGCCCGTACTTCGGCTCGGGGTCGTCGATGCTGTGTCCGCCGGCGATGACGACGCCGGCCTCGCGCGCCTTGTCCGAGCCGCCCCGGAGGATCTCGACCAGCACGCTCATCGGCAGCTTCTCGCGGGGAAAGCCGACGACGTTGAGGGCCAGGATGGGTCGGCCGCCCATCGCGTAGACGTCGGAGAAGGCGTTCGCCGCCGAGATCGCGCCGTAGTGGTACGGATCGTCGACGATCGGCGTGAAGACGTCCACCGTCTGGACAAGGGCCAGGTCGTCCCGGAGGCGGTAAACGGCCGCGTCGTCGGCGGTGGCTGTCCCGACGAGGAGGTTAGGATCGCTGGGGGCCGGCAGCTGGCGCAGGACCTGCGCCAGGTCCTCAGGACTGAGCTTCGACGCTCACCCCGCGCAGGCAACCATCGCCGTGAGCCGGATGCGCTCGCGCGCGGTCACGATCGCACCTCCTCTGGCGCAACTCTTGGGGTATTGTAGCACGCCTGATACGATGAGGCCGGTGACACTGCATCAGCTGCGGATCTTCGAGACGGTGGCGCGCCTGGGCAGTTTCTCCCGGGCGGCGGAGGCCCTGGGCATCAGCCAGCCCTCCGTCAGCATCCAGATCGGCGATCTGGAGCGGTCGCTGGGGGTGGAGCTGTTCACGACGAGCGGCCGCCGGGTCGAGCTCACCGCGGCCGGCCAGGCGCTCTACGAGCGGGCCCGCCGCATCCTTGAGCTGGCGGACGAAGCCCGGCGCACGGTGGCCGCCGCCGCGGGCCGGCCGGCCCGGCCCTTCGAGGTCATCGAGCACACCGCGGATGTGGGGATCATCGCCTACGGCCGCACCCTGGCCGAGCTGTTCGCCAACGCCGCGGCGGGGATGATGGCCTTCCTCATCGACGCGGAGGCCGTCCGTCCGCTGGAAGAGCGGCGGCTCACCGTGACCGCCGACGACCGGGAGGGGCTGCTCGTGGCCTGGCTCAACGAGCTGCTCGTCCTGTTGAACGGCGAGGGGTTCATCCCCCGCGACTACCGCATCGCGCAGCTCACCGACACCCGATTGGAGGCCGAGGTCCTGGGCGAGCCGGTGGACCCCCAGCGCCACCGCTTCCGCCTGGACGTGAAGGCCGCGACGTATCACCAGCTCGAGATCCGCAAGAACGAGCGCTGGCAGGCCCGGGTGATCTTCGATGTCTGAGGGGGATTCTCCGGCGCCGGCGTGCAATCTGAGATAGAGCCCGATGCTGGATCTGCGGCTCATCCGCGACAACCCCGAGCAGGTCCGCGCCGGCCTGCGCAAGCGCCTGGCCGATCCGGCCCTGGTGGATCAGGCCCTGGAGATCGACCGCCGCCGCCGCGAGCTCCTGCAGGAGGTGGAGCGCCTGCGGGCGGAGCAGAACCGGGTCTCGGCCGAGGTGCCCCGCTTAAGCGGCGAGGCGAAGCAGGAGCGGATCGCCCAGATGCGCCAGCTCGCGGCGCATCTGAAGACCCTCGAGCCCGAGCTGAAGGCGGCCGAGGAGGCTCTGACCCGCGTCCTGCTGCGCTTTCCCAACCTGCCCCACGAGAGCGTGCCCGCCGGGGACGCCTCGGCCAACGTCGTCGTGCGCACCTGGGGGCAGATCCCCGCGTTCCCGTTCCCTCCGCAGGACCACGTCGAGCTGGGGACGCGGCTGGGCATCCTCGACATCGAGCGCGGGGCGAAGGTGGCCGGCTCCCGCTTCTACTACCTGCGGGGCGCGGGGGTGCTGCTGGAGCAGGCCCTGATCCGCTTCGCCCTCGACCAGCTCCTGGCCGAGGGGTTCACGCCGATCGTCACGCCCTTCCTCATCCGGCCGGAGGTGATGGTCGGCGCGTACGGGGGGCCGGAGATCGACACCCAGCAGGTGTACCGCATCGAGGGCGAGGACCTCGTGCTCATCGGCACCTCGGAGCAGAGCCTGGCCGGGCTGTACAAGGACGAGACGCTGGACGAGACGGTCCTCCCGCTGCGCCTGGCCGGACTGTCCTGGTGCTTCCGCCGCGAGGCCGGCACCTACGGAAGGGATACGCGGGGCGTCTTCCGCGTCCACCAGTTCGACAAGGTGGAGATGTTCTCATATGCCGCGCCCGAGGCGTCATGGGACGAGCACGAGTACCTCGTCGGCCTCGAGGAGCGCATCCTGCAGCGCCTCGGCCTGCCGCACCGCGTTGTGCTGCTCGCCGGCGGCGACGCCGGCACGCCGGCGGCGAAGACCTACGATATCGAGACCTGGATGCCGGGCCGCGGCGGGTACGCCGAGACGACGTCCTGCAGCAACTGCACCGACTTCCAGGCCCGACGCCTGGGCATCCGGGTGCGGCGGGCCGGCGGCACCGTCTACGCCCACACCCTGAACGGCACGGCGATCGCCACCCCGCGGGCCTGGATCGCCGTCCTCGAGAACTACCAGCAGGCCGACGGCAGCGTCCGCGTTCCTGAGGTGCTCGTGCCCTACATGAACGGCATGGGGGAGATCCGACCGTGATCCTGCGACTGGTCGTCTTCGGCTCGGGCGCCGTGCTCATGGCCCTGGAGATCGTCGGCAGCCGCGTCCTGGCGCCCTACTTCGGCAGCTCGGTGTACGTCTGGGGCAGCCTGATCAGCATCTTCCTCGCCGCGCTCAGCGTGGGCTACTACCTCGGCGGCCTGGCCGCGGATCGCTGGCCCCGGCCGGGGGTGCTGGCCGCGACGTTGGGCACGGCCGGCGTGCTGGTGCTGCTGCTGCCGGTGGTCGCGCGGCCCATCCTCGAGGCCTTCTCCGCGTGGGACCTCGGCCCGAGACTGTCGCCGCTGCTGGCCTCGGTCGTCCTCTTCGCCCTGCCCAGCGTGCTGATGGGCGCGACCTCGCCGTTTGCGATCAAGCTCGCCGCGACCACCCTGGCCCGGGTGGGGAACACGGCGGGAGTGCTCTACGCCATCTCCACGGCGGGCAGCATCCTGGGGACGCTGCTCACGGCGTTCGTGCTGATCCCGACGATGGGCGTGCGGGCGATCCTGTACGCGCTCGGCGTCTCCCTCGTGGCGTTCGCCGCGCTGATGCTGCTGCTGGCGACCCGCGCCGCGCGCCTGGCCGCCGCGGCGGCCCTCCTGGCCCTCGTCCTCGGCCGGCCGCCCGTCGCCGCGCAGACCCAGTGCGGCGAGCTGCGCACTCTCTTTGTCAAGGACACGGAGTACCATCACATCCGGGTCGAGGAGGACGGCTGCATCCGCTGGCTGTTCTTCAACCGTTCCCGGCAGGGGGGCGCGCGGCTGGGCAACATGCTCGACACGCCGCTGGTCTATCCCGACTACGTGCTGCTGGCCTGGCTCGTCAACCCCCAGATCAGCCGCGTGCTGATGGTCGGGCTGGGCGCTGGCTCCATCCCGCGCCGGCTGCTGCACGAGTTCCCGCAGGTGCGGGTGGACTCCGTGGAGCTCGATCCCACGGTGCGCGACGTGGCCAAGCAGTTCTTCCAGGTCGTGGAGAACGACCGCCATCGGATCATCATCGAGGACGGCCGGCGGTTCCTGCTCAAGGCCAGCGAGCGCTACGACCTGATCGTCATGGACGCCTACAACCACGAGGGCGTGCCCTTCCACCTCACCACGCGGGAGTTCATCCAGCTGGCCAAGCGCCACCTCACCCCCGGCGGGATGATCATGGCGCACGTCATCGGCTACTTCGAGGGCCCGCGCAGCCGCCTCTTCCGGGCGATCTACAAGACCTACGCCACGGAGTTTCCCGCCCTCTACGTCTTCGGCGAGGGCTGGCGCAGCCGCAAGGATGCTTCTAGCGCCCGCAGCATCATGCTCCTGGCCACGGCGCGCCCTGGCCTGCAGCAGAAGGACTTCCTCCTCACGCTGGAGCACCTGCGCCGCCAGCGCCGGATCGGCCCGGCGCTGCTGACGCGCTACGTCTACGACCTTTACGAGGAACCGGTGCCGGTGGGGGACGTGCCGGTGCTCACCGATGACTACGCGCCGGTGGACATCCTGCCGGTGCACGACTGGGAGCCGGCGCGCAAGTAGCCCTACTTCGAGTGCTTGTCGGCGACCTTCGTCGCCCCGTAGGCGTCGGGCTTGGTCACGGCCAGGTAGCCGGAGCCCGTCACCATGCCCACCACTTCGCGGATCACGCGCTTCGTATCGCCGTTCGGGCCGACGTCGAGGTGGATCTCGACGGGTAGCTCGGAGTGCCCGTTGCGGGACAGCTCGGCGCTGAGCAACCCCGCGGTCTCCAGGCTGAGCGCCGTCTCGAAGAAGATGCGCTGGCGCAGGCTGTCCATCTTGCGGTTGTACATCTTCCGGTAGAAGTAGCGCCCGCCGTGGCCCAGGCGGTGGATGATCACCGCGGTGACGAAGCAGGTCTGGTCGCTGAGCAGGGAGTCCGTACCGATGATCAGGTGATAGGCCTGATCCGGCTCCTCGCTCATGTAGGCCACGATCTGCTCGAACATCTGGCGGAACGAGACTTTACCGGAGGTGGGGCTGATGAACTCCAGCGTGCCGCGCGCCGGTTTGACCGGGCGCGGCGAGGGCGCCGGGTCGGCGTGGTCCCCCGGCGCGTCGATCGGTTGCGGCATGGCGTGCGTGTCCATGGGCTGCCGCATTGAGTATACGCCAGCGGCGCGTCGTCCCGCAATCAGCGCGCGGCGCCGCCGGCGGCAGGCCTCCCCTCCGTCGATGCCCCCGGCGCGAGCAGCGCAGTCGCCGCGGCCGGGGGCGCTCACATCTCCCTCCGGCCCTCCAGCGCCTTGGCCAGCGTGACCTCGTCGGCGTACTCCAGGTCGCCGCCGACGGGCAGACCGTGCGCGATGCGCGTCACCTTGAGGCCCAGGGGTTTGAGGAGCTTCGCCAGGTAGATCGCGGTGGCCTCTCCTTCGACGCGCGGGTTGGTGGCGATGATGACTTCCTGCACCTCGCCGCCCCGCACCCGGGCCAGCAGCTCGGCGATCTTCAGGTCGTCCGGCCCGATCCCATCGAGGGGCGAGATCGCGCCGTGCAGGACGTGGTAGCGGCCCTTGAATTCGCGCGTCCGCTCCATCGCCAGGACATCGCGCGGATCTTCGACCACGCAGAGCAGCGCGCCGCTGCGCGCCGGGGAGGTGCACAGCGCGCACGGGTCGACGTCGGTGATGTGGAAGCAGACGCTGCAGTAGCGGATGCGCGCCTTGGCGTCGAGGATGGCCTCGCTGAGCCGCGCCGCGTCCTCGGCGCTCATGCGCAGGATGTGGAAGGCCAGCCGCTGGGCTGTCTTCGGCCCCACGGTCGGCAGCTTGCTCAGTTCTTCGATCAGCCGGGCCAGCGGCTCCGCGTACACGGCGGTTGCGGCGCGCTAGCGGAGACCCGGCGGCAGGGGCAGCCCGCCCGTCACCGCGCGCATCTTCTCCTCGGCCTTACCGCGCGCCGCGCGCTGCACCTCGCTGAGCGCAGCCAGGATGAGGTCTTCGAGCAGGCCGACGTCGTCCGGACTGACCGCGGCAGGATCGATCCGCACCTCCTGGATCTCGCCGTGCAGGTTGGCCACGGCGCGCACGGCGCCGCCGCCGGCGCTGGCCTCGACGCGCTCGGCGCGCATCTCCTCCTGCACGCGGGCCATCTCGGCCTGCAGCTTCTGCATCTGCTTCATCATCTTGCCGAGGTCACGCATCCTTGATCTCCACGACCTCGCCGCCAAAGAGCTGCATGGCCCGCGCGACGAGCGGGTCGGTCTGCGCCGTGACCGCCGGCCCCGCGGCGTGGGGTTCCGGATCGCCGTCGAGGAGGCGGCAGCGCAGCCGCAGGCGCTGCTGCAGCACGCGCTCGATCGCCGTCTCCACCACGGCGCGGTTCTCGGGCCGGTGCAGATGATCGAGGTGGAAGTTGTACCCGCTGCGCAACCCGACGATGAGGTGTCCTTCCTCCACGCCGAGCGGCACGCCCTCGATCAGCAGCGCGTGGCAGAACATCTTCGTCCGCTTCACTTCCTCCAGGATGCGCGCCCACGAGCGGCGCACCTCCT
>DATLZI010000129.1:0-2614 GCA_035574075.1 bacterium
GGCGACCTCATCGGTCACCCTGTTCCAGCAGGTGGGTGGCACGGTCGGCCTGGCGGTCGTCGGCTCGATCTTCGCCTCGACCTTCCTGGCCGAGGTGCCCGGCCAGCTGGTGCGCAACGGCGTGCCCCAGCAGTTCGCCGACGCCTTCGCCTCCGGCGGGACGTCGACGCTGAACGAGATCGGCGGGGTGGGGGACCTGGGAGCCGCCATCCTGGCCCAGGTGCCCGAGCCGTTCCGGGCCCAGGTGGAGCCGCTGATCCCGGGGATCGTGGCGGGCATCCACCAGGCCTTCAGCCTGGCCACCGCGGCGACCTTCGTGCTGGGGATCGCCACGGCGCTGATCGCGGCCCTGATCGTGCTGGTCGTCCTGCCGCGCGGCCGGATCGGGGAGCGGACCGCCGAGGCGGAGGCGGCTGCCGCCGCGGAGGCCCGCGGCGAGCCCGCGCCGGTACCGGTGACGATCGTCGAGTAGCCCTCGACCTGCAGGCGGCTGCCGTGCTGCGCGCGATTGCGCAGGAAAGACCCGGGGAGAAGCCTCCCCGGGTCCTCCGCCGCGACTGAGGTCAGCGGGGCTGGATCAGGATCGAGTCCAGGATCTCGTGCAGCTCGACCTGGTCCTGGACATGGGCCTGCGGGTCCGGCGACGCGCCGCCCGAGACCTCGAAGTCGTTGCGACCCGGGTAGTCCGTGGTCCAGATGGTGAGTACGGAGCCGCCCACCTCCACGAACGTGAACTGGTTGACGAGTGGCTCGGTGCTCGCAAACTGCGGCTCGAAGCGGTAGCCCGATGGCGTCTCGAAGAGCGACGGCACGCGGCAGCTGATCGTCTCGGCCCGCGTGATCTCCACCCGCTTGGCGGGGAAGCCGCTCACCATGATGTCCTCCACGGTGGTGACCGGGAACTCGGACCAGGCGGAGAAGGCCTCCACCAGCCCATCGACCGTGGCCGGCCCGTCCACCTTTTCCGCCGGATCGCACGGATCGACGCGGATCCGGCTGACGGTGGTGAAGGCCAGCCCCCAGGCGGACCCGTTGGCCGCGCCGCTGTCGAAGCTGTTCACCAGGACGGCGTGCGTCGCGGAGTCGTCGGGCCGCGGCCCGTCGTAGTAGTACCACCATCCCGATGGGAGCTGGAAGTCGATCCGCCCCGGGAGGTCCGGATCGTCCACGTAGTAGTCGCCGGCCGGGAGGTTTCCATCGGCATCCTCCTCGGCTTGGAGCAGGGAGGTCGCGCCGGCTCGAGGCGTGGCAAACGCACTCGGTGACGCGCCTGGCTGCCGGCTTGGACCGCCACCGAGGGTATCGAACAGCCCGCCGGCAAACATGGATGCCCCCACCAGGACCGCGGCGATGACCGCGGCAGCCGCCAACCCGTAGCGGGCCACGGGAGGAACGTTCAGCGTCATGCGAAGGTACCTCGACGGGCCCGTGTCGGGCGCCGCCTGCTTGGTGTGCGGGATCGCGGCGCGGACGCTGTCGCGAATGTCATCGGGCAGCGGGGTCATTCCCTCGTACTCATCGAGGTAGGTCTCCAGCTGCTTCGTGAAGTCGTCGTCGCGGATCACGCCGTGCCTCGCTCTTGTGTGATCTGCGCATCGGCCTCGACGGCCGACCGCAGGTGCTGAAGCGCGTAGTGCAGCCGGGAGCGAACCGTGCCGCCGGGCGTCCCCAGCGTCGCGGCCGCTTCCGAGGTGCTGAATCCCAGGTAGTGGACCAGGACGACCACGGACCGATGCTCAACGCTGAGCTGTCGGAAGGCGCGGTCGAGCTGGTCGAGGTTGGCGATGCTCGAGGCCGGATCCGGGGCCGTGGGCGAGTCGTGGGGCAGCAGCCGAAGGTTGCCGCGTTGACGTCCCTCGCGGCGCGCTTCGGCATGGCAAGCGTTCACCACCAGCCGGTAGGCCCATGCCTCGAACTTGTCGGGATCCCTGAGCTTGGGCAGGTTGCGCCACGCTTCGAGCAACGCCTGCTGCGTGGCGTCCTGGGCCAGGGTCGTGTCGCGCAGGATCCGGCGCGCCACGGAGTACAGGCTGTCCCCAATGCGTTCGACCAGCTGGTCGAACGCCTCTTCGTCGCCGTGCATCGCCCGCTCGACGAGCCGCCGCTCCATCCCTTCGCCTCGTGCGGTCGGCCCTCATGGCGGGACCGATCAGCGAGTATGAGTCAGGAAGGCGCGAATTTGTTCAACAGACCGATGGGAAGCCGTCGGGCGGGAGCCGCTCAGCGCGACGTGAAGCCGAGTCCTTGGCGGGGCCGCGCGTCCGCGTCCTCGGTCAGGTCGACCTCCTCCAGCGGCACGTCCCAATGCGCGTCCAGCAGCTCGAAGCGTCGACGCTCCTCGGCGCGGTAGCGCTCCTGGTCGGGGAACAGGCCCGCGGCGATCTCGGCCTCGGAGTGGGCCTCCGCAGCCGCCCAGTCCCGGTAGGTGATGGTGACCATGAACGTCCAGCCGGCCGCCCCATCGCCGTGGAAACGCGGCCGGTAGGCGCGCACCTCCAGGAAGCGGCCGCTGGCCAGCTGGTCGGCCAGGATCGGGTAGTGGTTGCGACGGAAGAGGGAGAGGAACTCGTCGTGGTGCCCCCACCGCACACGGTAGAAGTAGGCGATGGTCACC
>DATLZI010000130.1:0-10921 GCA_035574075.1 bacterium
CTGGACCGCGGGCGCCGGGGCGGGCGCGGGGGCGCTCGCCGCGCTGTACCTGGGCCACGGCGCGCTGCGCAACAGCGTGCTGCTGGCCGTCGTCGTCGGCGTCGCGGCCACCGCCCTGGGCTTCCTTTTCGCCCTGCTCGGCGAGCGCTCGCGCCTGCGCACCCGCGTCCTGCTCGGGCCGTTCTCCATCCTGCCGATCATCACCCCGCCGTTCGTCCTCGGGCTGGCGATGATCTACATGTTCGGGCGGCGCGGCTTCGTCACGTACCAGGTGCTCGGCCTCTCCACGAACGTCTTCTTCGGGCCGCTCGGGGTGGCGGTGGCGCAGATTCTGGCCTACGCGCCGATCGCCTACCTCGTGCTGCAGGGCGTCGTGCAGTCCCTGGACGCCGCCCTGGAGGAGGCCGCCGAGACGCTCGGCGCCTCGCGCTGGCACGTCCTGCGCACCGTGATCTGGCCGCTGGCCCGTCCCGGCGTGGCCAACGCCTTCCTCCTCGTGGCGATCGAGAGCCTGGCCGACTTCGGCAACCCGATCATCCTCGGCGGCGGCAAACCCTTTTTGGCCACGGAGGTCTTCTTCGCGATCATCGGCCGCTTCAACCCGAACGAGGCCGCGGTGTACGGCGTGGTGCTCCTGGCGATGACCCTCAGCCTCTTCCTCGTGCAGCGCACCTGGCTGGGCCGCCGCTCCTACGTCACGGTCACCGGCCGGCCGTCCGCCGCCCGCCCGCGGCCCCTGCCGCCGGCGCTCGACTACGCGGTCTCGCTTTTCTTCGTGGGCTGGATGGCGCTGATCGTCGGGCTGTACGGCTCGGTCTTCGTCGGCAGCGTGACGAAGCTGTGGGGGTTCGACTACACCTTCACCCTGGAGCACCTGCGCAACCTCTCCCCCACGGGGTGGAAGGTGTTCTGGACCAGCACGAAGCTGTCCGCCTACGCCGCGCTGCCCAGCACCCTGCTGGGGTTCCTCATCGCCTACCTGGTGACGCGCGCGGAGTTCCCCGGCCGCTCCGCCCTGGAGTTCAGCGCGATGCTCTCCTTCGCCGTGCCGGGCACGGTGATGGGCATCGGCTACATTTTGGCCTTCAACCAGGGCGCGCTGCTGCTCACCGGCACCTCGGCGATCCTCATCCTGGCCTTCATCTTCCGCAACATGCCGGTGGCGATCCGCGCCGGCGTGGCGGCGATCCACCAGATCGACCGCTCCCTGGAGGAGGCCAGCACCCTGCTGCGGGCCACCGCGCCGACCACCCTGCGCCGGATCGTCATGCCGCTGGTCCGGCCGGCGCTGCTCTCCGGTCTGGTCTTCGCCTTCGTCCGGGCGCTCACCGCGGTGAGCCAGGTGATCTTTCTGATCACCCCGCAGCACAGCCTGGCCACGACGCAGATCCTGACGTACATCGAGTACGGCTCGCAGGGCCGCGGCGCGGCGCTGGCCTCGCTGCTCACCGTCTTCATGATCGTCGTCATCGCCGCGCTGTACGCCGTGAACCGCCATCTGGGCGCGGCGACCCGCAAGGAGGTGGCGCTGTGAGCGCGGTGGCCGCGCCCGCCGCCGTGCCGGTCCGCCTGCAGCGGGTGACGAAGCGCTTCGGGCCGATCGTCGCCGTGGACGACGTGACGCTGGAGGTCCCCGCCGGATGGCTGGTCACCCTGCTCGGCCCCTCGGGCTGCGGGAAGACGACGACGCTGCGCATCGTCGCCGGCCTGGAGCACCCCACCAGCGGCCGGGTCTACATCGGCGACGAAGACGTCACGCCGCTGCCGGCCAGCAGCCGCAGCGTGACGATGGTCTTCCAGTCGTACGCCCTGTTCCCGCACCTCACCGTCTTCGAGAACGTGGCCTACGGCCTGCGCATCGCCCGGATCCCCGAGGACGCCCTGCGCGCGCAGGTCGCCGCGGCGCTCGAGCTGGTCGGGCTGCCCCAGGTCGGCGAGCGCTACCCGGCCCAGCTCTCCGGCGGCCAGCAGCAGCGGGTGGCCCTGGCCCGGGCCCTGGTCATGAAGCCCCGGGTGCTGCTCTTCGACGAGCCGCTCAGCAACCTGGACGCCAAGTTGCGCAAGCGGGTGCGCGCGGAGATCCGCGAGCTGCAGCGGCGGCTGGGCATCACCAGCATCTACGTCACGCACGACCAGGCCGAGGCCCTGGCCCTCTCCGACGTCATCGTGGTGATGAACCAGGGGCGCATCGAGCAGGTCGGCTCGCCGGTCGACCTCTACCGCCGTCCGGCCACGCGCTTCGTGGCCGACTTCATCGGCGAGGCCAACCTCCTGCCCGGGCGCTACGCGGAGGGGACGGTGACGGTGGGCCCCTACACCTTCCCCTTCCGCCAGGACGGCGTGCGCCCGGGCCCGGTCACGGTGGTGGCCCGCCCGGAGACGGTGCAGGTCGAGACCGCGGGCCCGGGGCTGCCGGGGACGGTGCGCACCGCGTTCTTCATGGGCACGACGATCGACTACCTCATCGAGACGCCGGTCGGCGAGGTCAGCGCCAGCGAGGCGCCGCGCGCCCGCGGCATGCTGCCGGTGGGCAGCGCGGTTCGCCTGCAGTTCAGCGAGGCGGGCCTCTACCTGCTGGTCGAAGATGGACGACAGGAGCGTGAGGAGCGATGATGGCGCAGGCGTTCGTCCCGGAACGGTTCTTCCCCCGCGATCTCTTCGAGCGGATCACCGACACGCGCGTCACCCGCCCGGAGGTGGTCCAGGAGGAGGCCGCGTCGCGGCGCCGGCGGCCCCGGCTGACCCGCGACGGCCGGCTGACGATCCTCGCCGCCGACCACCCGGCGCGGATGGTCGTGGGCGTGGGGGACGACCCGCTGGCGATGGGCAACCGCTGGCAGCTGCTGGCCCGCATCCTGCGGGTGATCACGGCCCCGGAGTTCGACGGCGTGATGACCACGCCGGACATCATGGAGGAGCTCTTCATCCTCAACCGCCTGGACAAGGAGCTGGGCGGGCCGGGCTTCCTCGACCACAAGGTGCTGATCGGCTGCATGAACCGCGGCGGCCTGGCCGGGACGAGCTTCGAGCTGGACGACCGGATGACGGCGTACACCGCGGAGCGCATCGCTCAGCTGCGGCTGGACGGGGCGAAGATGATGTTCCGCCTGGAGGTGCGCGAGCGGGCCTCGCTGGACACGATGATGTACTGCGTGGAGGCGATCAACGCCTGTCACGCCCGCGGCATCCCCGTCTTCCTGGAGGCCCTGATGGTCGAGCAGGTGGACGGCAAGTACCGGATGCTGAAGACTCCCGAGGCGCTGATCAAGGTCGTGAACGTGGCCGCGGGGCTGGGCGCCGCGTCGGCGCTGACCTGGCTGAAGATCCCGTACTGCGAGGGCTACGAGCGCGTCGCTCAGGCCACGACCTGCCCGATCCTGATGCTGGGGGGGGAGTCGCGGGGCGATCCGAGCGGGATCTTCCAGGAGTTCGCATCGGGGATGCGCGCCGGCGCCACGGTGCGCGGCGCGCTCGTCGGCCGCAACGTCACCTTCCCCGGGCCGGAGGATCCGCGCGCCGTGGCCCTGGCCGTGGACGCCATCGTGCACCGCGGCTTCAGCGCGGAGCAGGCCGCAGCCTACCTGGCCGAGGTCCGGGGGCAGGGCATGGACCGCTTCACGCACCTGCTCGCGGCATGAACATCGTCGTCCTCGTGCTGGACTCCCTGCGCCAGGATCACGTCGGCGCCTACCACGGCGGGACGGCCGTCTTCCCGGACGTGCCCCCGGCCCGCACGCCGCACCTGGACGCGTTCGCCCGGGAGGCCATCCGCTTCACCAACGCCTACCCCGAGGCGCTGCCGACGATCCCGGCGCGCTACGTGCTGATGACCGGCCAGCGCGCCCTGCCCTTCCGGCCCTGGGCGCCGCTGGGCCCCTACGACCTCACCGCCGCGCAGCTCCTGCGCGCGGAGGGGTACGTCTGCGGGCTGATCAGCGACTGCTACCACTACCGCGCGCCGGGGATGAACTACCATCGGGGGTTCCACAGCTACGTCTGGCTCCGCGGCCAGGAGTACGATCCGGCGTCGTCGGCGCCGCCCCGCCGCGATGTCGCCGACTACGTCAACGCGCACTACCCGGAGGAGTGGCGGCAGCGCGTCGCGCAGTTCCTGGCGAACACCGACGATTTCGCCCGCGAGGAGGACTGGTTCGCGCCGCGCCTCGTCGACGAGGCGGTGCGCTGGCTGGAGCGCAACCGGAGCCACGAGCGGATCTTCCTCTGGCTGGACTCCTTCGACCCCCACGAGCCGTGGGATCCGCCGGCGCGGTTCGACGTCTACGGCGCCGCGGGCCGCTGGCCCCGCCTCATCCTGCCGATGGGCGGTCCCCTGGAGCGCTGGGCCACGCCGCAGGACGTGCGGCAGATCCGCGCCCTGTACGCCGGCGAGGTGGCGTTCGTCGATCACGCCCTCGGCCGGTTGTTCGAGGCGCTGCAGCGTCTGGGCTACTACGACGACGCGCTGATCGTCGTCCTCGCCGACCACGGCCATCCGCTGGGCGATCACGGCAAGTTCCTCAAGGGGCCGGACCGGCTGTACAACGAGCTCGTGCGCATCCCGTTCCTGGTCCGCCTGCCCGGCGGGCGGGGCGGGGGCCGGCGCAGCGAGGCGCTGATCCAGGGCCAGGATCTGCTGCCCACGCTGCTCGAGCTGGCCGGCGTGGCGGGGGCGCGCGACTACCTGCACGGCCGCTCCTTCGCCGCGGTGCTGCGCGGCGAGACCGACACGCACCGCGAGGCGATCATCACCGGCTTCCACGAGGGGATCGACCGCTGCATCCGCACGCGGGAGTGGTCCTACATCGAGCGGCCGGCGGGCGAGGCGGACGAGCTGTACGACCTGCGGGACGATCCGCGGGAGCAGCGCAACCTGGCCGCCGACCATCCCGAGGAGCTTCGGCGGCTGGCCCGCCTGTTCGGGCGGGCCTACCGGCCGCGCCGCCGCCCCGGCCACGGCCTGATGGGCAAGTACGAACTCGCCTCGTCGGGCATCGACGAGGTCGTCATCGGGAGAAGGTGAGCATCGTGGCGGCGTTGGAAGGCAAGCTGGTCGTCGGGCAGTCGGGCGGGCCAACCGCCGTGATCAACGCCTCGCTCGCCGGGGTGATCCAGGAGGCGGTGCAGCACGAGGCGATCACCGGCATCTACGGCATGCGCCACGGCGTGGAGGGGCTGCTGCGCGGCGAGCTCGTGGACCTCGAGGCCGAGTCCGCCGAGACGGTGGAGCTGCTGAAGCACACGCCCTCCGCGGCACTGGGCTCCTGCCGGCACAAGCTCACGGACGCCGACTACGACCGCCTCCTCGCGGTGCTGCGCGCCCACGACATCCGCTACTTCCTCTACATCGGCGGGAACGACTCCGCGGACACGTCCCACCGTCTCGCCGCCCTGGCCGCGCGGGAGGAGTACGAGCTGCGCGTGATCGGCATCCCCAAGACGGTGGACAACGACCTCGTCGGCACCGACCACTGCCCCGGACATCCCAGCGTGGCGCGCTGGCTGGCCGTCGCCGTGCGCGACGCCGGGCTGGACACCGAGGCGATCGGCGTCGTGGACACGGTGAAGATCATCGAGACGATGGGCCGGGACACGGGCTGGATCACCGCGGCCACCGCCCTGGCCCGCACCCACGAGCACGCCGCCCCGCACCTCATCTATCTGCCGGAGCGGCCGCTGCGCCGCGAGCAGTTCCTGGCCGACGTGGAGCGCGTCTACCGGGCCCTCGGCCATGTCGTGATCACGGTCTGCGAGGGCCAGAAGGACGAGCAGGGGCGCTACCTGGCCGCCTCCACCCGGGCCGTAGACGTTGACCGCTTCGGCCACCCCCAGCTGGGCGGCGCGGCCGCGGTGCTGTGCGACCTGATCAGCAGCGAGCTGAAGCTCAAGGCGCGGTTCGACAAGCCGGGCACGATCCAGCGCGTCAGCGCGGTGCTGGCCTCGCCGGTGGACGTCGAGGAGGCGGTGCGGGTGGGACAGGCCGCGGTGCAGGCCGCCGTGGCGGGCGAGAGCGGGAAGATGGTCGTCCTCGTCCGGGAGAGCAACGAGCCCTACCGCAGCCGCACCGCGCTGCTGCCGCTGGAGCGGGTGGCGAACGCGGTGCGGCCGGTGCCTGACGAGTTCATCGCCCCCGAGGGGAACGACGTCACGCCGGCCTACCTGGACTACATCCGCCCGCTGATCGGCGGCCCGCTGCCGGCCTACGCCCGGCTGCGCCTTGTGCCGGTGCCCGCCGCCGCGGAGCGCTAGGGGAGAGGAGGACGCGATGCCGAGCTTCGCCGCGAACCTGACGATGCTCTTCACCGAGGCGCCGTTCCTGGAACGCTTCGAGCGCGCCGCGCGGGCGGGGTTCAGCGCGGTGGAGTACATGTTCCCCTACCAGGAGGACACCGACGCCATCGCCCGCGCGCTGCGCGAGCTGCATCTTGCGCAGGCGCTGTTCAACCTGCCCGCCGGAGACTGGGCTGCCGGGGACCGCGGCATCGCCGTGGATCCGGACCGCCGGGAGGAGTTCCGGCAGGGCGTGCCGGTGGCCGTCGAGCTGGCGCGGCGCTTCGGCTGCCGGAAGCTGAACTGTCTGGTCGGGCGGCGGCGCGAGGACGTGGCGCCGGAGGAGCAGTGGGCCTGCCTGGTCGACAACCTGCGGTACGCCGCCGCGGCGCTGGAGTCGGCCGGGATCATGCTGCTCATCGAGCCCGTGAACACGTACGATGTCCCGGGATTCTTCCTGCACTCCTCGGCGCGCACGGTGCAGCTGCTCGACGACGTCGGCGCGCCGAACGCGCGGCTGCAGTACGACATCTACCACATGCAGCGCATGGAGGGGAACCTCGTGGACACGATGCGGCGGCTGCGTGACCGCATCGGGCATGTGCAGCTGGCCGACGCCCCGGCGCGGCACGAGCCGGGGACCGGCGAGATCAACTTCGCCTTCGTGCTGCGCGAACTGGACCGTCTCGGCTACGACGGTTACGTCGGCCTCGAATACCGGCCCTCGGGGCCGACCGAGAGCACGTTGGGCTGGATCGAAGCGATGGGATTCCAGCGTGGGAGGTGAGGGTGATGCGACGAACGGTGCTGGCGCTCCTGGGCGCGGCTGTCCTGCTGGCGATGCTGCTGTCCCCGGCGCAGGCCCAGCGCGTGGTGGTCATCCGGGCCTGGACGATCGGCCCGGACAACCCGTCGGTGACGCGCTACAACAACCTGGTCACCGCGGCGGAGCGGTTGAACGCCGACCTGCGGCGTGAGGGCGCGGGTGTTCAGATCAAGGTGGAAGGCTTCTTCGACACCACGAACTGGGACTCGTTCCTGCGCCGGGTGCTGCTCGGCTTCCAGAGCGCCGAGGGGCCGGACATCGTCCAGGCCAACGGCTCGCTGAACGCCACCTGGGCGGAGGCCGGGTTCATCATCCCCCTGGACAGCTACATTCCGCGGTACAAGCAGTTTGCCGATGTCGTGCCGGCGCTGTGGGAGGCGATGAAGTACAAGGGCAAGATCTGGGCCGTGCCCCAGGACACCGAGGCGCGGCCGCTGTACTTTAACAAGACGCTGCTCAAGCAGCTCGGCTGG
Organism: bacterium; assembly: GCA_035574075.1. Taxonomy (GTDB): domain Bacteria; phylum Sysuimicrobiota; class Sysuimicrobiia; order Sysuimicrobiales; family Kaftiobacteriaceae; genus Kaftiobacterium. Next base: position 7,567 of record DATLZI010000130.1, read on the forward strand.
TCGGACGCGCAGATCGCCGCTCTGCCGGAGCGCCTGGCGCGCGGCGAGTTCACCTGGGATGACGTCATGGCCACGGCGCGCGAGGCGGTGCAGAAGCGGGTCGTGGAGGCCGGCAAGGGCTACTACCACCGGCCGGTGAACGGTCCGGACTTCATCCAGTGGTACCGCTCTTTCGGCGGCCGGATCTACGACGAGGCCAGCGGCAAGCTCGTCCTGAACAAGGCCGCGCTGCTGCGCTACTACACCTGGCTGCGCACCGGCGTGGACCAGGGGGTGATCGAGAAAGACCGCCTGAACGGCGACTGGAACCGATTCATGCAGCCCGTCACCGACGGCAAGGTGCTCTTCTTCTCCGGCGGCACCTGGCAGTGGGCGGAGTGGGCGCAGCTCTGGGTGCACAACAAGGGCGGCGAGGAGTATCTGTTCACGCACTTCGGCTACGGCCCGCACCCCACGCACCAGCGGGGCGGCAAGGCGATCACGATGTCCAACCCGCAGGCCTACTTCGTCTCGGCGAAGTCGGCGAACAAGGACCTCACCGTGCGGCTGCTGGCCTACACCACGGTGCCGGATCTCGACGCCAAGCACGCCGTGGGCAGCGCGCATCTCCCCGTGCTGCGCACCACGGCGCGCGTGATCAACGACCGGTTCCTGAAGTCGGTGAGCTACCTGCTGAACTACACCACCTTCGCCCCGGCGCATCCGGACCTCTCGAAGTGGCAGGACGCGGTCTTCCGCGGGCTGTCCGCCGTGGAGTCCCTGCAGGTCACGCCGCAGCAGGGCGTGGACCTCGTGGCCAGCGAGATGCAGCGAACCATCCGCGACCAGATCATCATCGAGTGAGGCCGGCGGGGGAGAGGAGATGGCCCGATGGCCGAGCAAGCCGTGAACGTGGCGCGCGTGCCCCTCCCCCGGCGGCGCCGGGGCGGCCGGTACCTCATGCCCGCGCTCTTCCTCGCTCCGGCGACGGTGCTCATCGTCTGCTTCTTCCTCGTCCCCGTGGTCACGACGCTCGGGCTGTCGCTCACCGACATCTCGACGATGACCTTCCGGCAGCCGCGCTGGGCGGGGATCGAGAACTACCGGGTGCTGCTGCGCGATCCCTTCCTCGGCAAGATCATGGCGAACACCGCGCGCTACGTGGCCCTGACGCTGCTGTTCAACGTGGGCGTCGGATTGCTGCTGGCCCTGCTCAGCACCGCGGTGCGGGAGCGCTACGGCGGGCAGGTGCGGGCGCTGTGGCTGCTGCCGCGTATCCTGCCGCCGGTGGTCTACGTCTTCATCTGGCAGGGGCTGACGCGCGAGGCGCCGTTCGGATTGGTCAGCGACGTGCTGGGCGTCTCCCGGAACTGGATCACGGCCTCCCCCTGGACGGTGATCATCCTGGCCAACGGCCTGGTCGGGGCGTCCTTCGGCATGCTCATCTTCACCTCGGCGATCCGCGCCATCCCGCACGAGCTGTTCTACGCCGCGGCGGTGGACGGGGCGACGACGCTGCAGACGGTGCGGCGGGTGGTGCTGCCGCTGCTGGCCTGGCCGATCCTGTTCGTCAGCGCCTACCAGACCCTCTCGCTGCTCACCTCGTTCGAGTACATCCTGCTCCTCACCGACGGCGGGCCGGGCTTCTACACCACGACGGTCTGGGCGCTGCACGCCTACAAGCTGGCCCTGCAGAACTACTTCGGCAACGTGCAGTTTGGGCTGGGCGCGGCGATGGCCGCGGTGCTGGTCGTGATCGGCATCCTGGTCTCGCTCGTCTACCTGCGCGTCTTCAACTTCCGCGCGCTGGTCGGCGAGCCGCGGATCGAGGTGAACTGATGCCGCTGCTCCCCCCGCGCTGGCGGCTGCTCCTCGTCGTGCTGCTGGCGGCCAGCCTGCCCATCGTCGCCGGGATGGCCTGGCTGTTCCTCTCCGGTACTTTCGACCGCGTGCACGGCCTGCTGCCCGCCGGTCCGCCGGCGCTGGATAACTGGCGCTTCCTCTGGCAGCCCGTGGGCGGCCGCCCGCCGGTGTCCGTGGCCATCGTCAACTCTCTCGTCTTCGCCGTGCTCGTCGCCGCGGTCGAGCTGCTCGTGGCCTCGATGGCCGCCTACGCCATCGCGCGGATGTCGTTTCCCGGCCGCCGCCTCTACCTCGGGCTGATCCTGGTCCTGCACGCCTTCCCCGCGGTCAGCCTGCTCATCGCCATCTTCTACATCCTGCGGCTGCTCCGGCTGTTCGACACCCTGACCGGTGTCATCCTGGTCAAGGCCGCGCTCGAGCTGCCGCTCGGCATCTGGCTGATGAAGGGGTTCTTCGACCACCTCTCCTGGGAGATGGAGATGGCCGCCCTGGTGGACGGGATGTCGCGCTGGGGGGTGTTCTGGAAGGTCGCTCTGCCGCTGGTCCGCCCGGGCCTGCTCGCCCTGGGCACCTTCGCCCTGCTGTCGGCCTGGGGCGAGTTCATCCTGCCCTACACGCTGATCATCAGCAGCCAGCGCACCCTGATGTCGAGCTACCTGCAGACCTTCCTCACCGAGGGCTACGCCGACTTCGGCATGGTCGCCGCGGTGGGCATCGTCTACGCCGCGCCGGTCATCGCCATCTTCCTCGTCGGCCAGCGCTACCTGCTGAACATCTACGGGGGAGGCGTGAAGGGATGAAGGGCATCGCCGTGCGATTGGAGGGCCTAGCCAAGCACTTCGGCAAGGTCATCGCCCTCCAGGCGCTCGATCTGGAGATCCGCGCCGGCGAGATGGTGGCCTTCCTCGGCCCGTCCGGCTGCGGGAAGACGACCACGCTGTTGATGATCGCCGGCGTCTACCAGCCCACGGCGGGGGCGATCTACTTCGCCGAGCGCCGCGTCGACCACCTGCACCCGCGCGAACGCGACGTGGGCATGGTCTTCCAGTCGTACGCCCTGTACCCGCACCTCACCCTCTTCGAGAACATCGCCTTCCCGCTGCGGCTGAAGGGGCTGCGCGGGGAGGCGCTGGCGGCGAAGGTGCGGCAGACCGCCGAGCTGCTCGGCATCGCCCACCTCCTGGAGCGCCGGCCGGGGCAGGTCAGCGGCGGCCAGCAGCAGCGCGCCGCCCTGGCCCGGGCGCTGGTCAAGGAACCGCAGGTGCTGCTGCTGGATGAGCCGCTCAGCAACCTCGACGCGCAGGTGCGGGTGCAGGCGCGGGGCGAGATCCGCCGGCTGCAGCTCGACCTGGGCGTGACCAGCATCCTGGTGACGCACGACCAGGCCGAGGCGCTGGCGATGGCCGACCGGGTCGCGGTCTTCTCCACCGGATTGCTGCAGCAGTTTGCGCCGCCGGACGAGCTGTACACCCGCCCGGCGAACCTCTTCGTCGCCGGCTTCGTCGGCCATCCG
>DATLZI010000131.1:0-7336 GCA_035574075.1 bacterium
CCGCCCGCGGCTGTCCCGCCGTCATCGCCCGGCCCCTCTGCGCGGCACGCGCGCGTGCGCCTCCGCGACGACCGCGTCCAGCTCCGCCGCCCCGACGCCGCGCGCGTCCGGCGGCGCGCCGGCGCTGAGGTGCAGGAAGAACTCCAGGTTTCCATCCGGTCCGGCGATCGGCGAGTACGTCGCGCCGCGCACGGTGAACCCGGCCGATGCGGCCTGGGCGGCCACGCGCGCCAGCACGGCGCGGTGCACGGCGGGATCGCGCACCACGCCCTTCTTCGCCGCCTTCGGGCCAGCCTCGAACTGGGGCTTGACGAGGGCGACCACCGTCCCGCCCTCCCGCACCAGACGGCGCACAGCTGGCAGGACCTTGCCCAGGGAGATGAACGACACGTCCACGGTGGCAAGGTCGACAGGTCCGTCGAGGGCCTCCGGCGCGAGGTCGCGCACGTCGTGTCGCTCGAGGCAGACGACGCGGGGATCACCGCGCAACCGCCAGTCCAGCTGGCCCGTGCCCACGTCGACCGCGTAGACCCGCGCCGCGCCGCGGGCCAGCAGGCAATCGGTGAAGCCGCCGGTCGAGGCGCCGATGTCGGCGGCGCGCCGCCCCGCCACCTCCACGCCAAAGACATCCAGGGCGTGGTCGAGCTTGATGCCGCCCCGGCTGACATAGCGCGGACGGGTGGGGCGGATCTCCAGGCGCGCGTCGGGGGCGACCGGCATCCCGGCCTTCGCCGCGCGCTGGCCGTCGACGTACACCTCGCCGGCCAGCACCGCGGCCTGCGCGCGGGCGCGCGTCGCGACCAGACCCCGTTCGACGAGCGCGGCATCCAGCCGCTGGCGGCGCGTCGTCGTCACCGGAGCGCGGCGCGGGACCATCGTCTAGGCGTCCCTCGTCAGGAGGTGGGCGGCGAGCGCGGATAGCGCCGCGCCGCGGGGCCCGAGGGGCTGCAGCGCCTCCTGCGCCTGCGCCGTCAGGTCCGCGGCGATCTGCCGCGAGCGCGCCACGCCGAAGGCCGCGGGATAGGTGGCCTTCGCCGCGTCGCGCCGCGCGTGCTTGCCCAGCTTGGCGTCCTCGCCGACCACGTCCAGGATGTCGTCCACGATCTGAAAGGCCAGGCCCAGGCGCTCGCCGTAAAGGGTGAGCGCCTCGAGATCCGCCGCCCGCGCCCCGGCCAGGATCGCTCCGGCCCGGGCGCAGGCGCGGATCAGCGCCGCGGTCTTGCGTGTGTGGATCTCGCGCACCACCTCGGCGGGGGCGCGGGGGGCCGGGGAAGGGGCCCCGGGGAAGACCCGGCCCTCGCCCAGGAGATCGAGGACCTGGCCCCCCACCATCCCGGCGGTGCCGATCGCCGCCGCCACTTCGCGGCTCACCGCCAGGGCCCGCTCCGCGCCCACCCGCCCGGCGCAGGCGGCGATGAGCTCGAAGGCCAGGGCGTGCAGGGCGTCGCCGGCGAGCACGGCGATCGCCTCCCCAAAGGCGATGTGACAGGTCGGCCGGCCCCGCCGGGTGTCCGCGTCATCCATCGCCGGGAGGTCGTCGTGGATCAGGGAGTAGGTATGGATCAGCTCCACGGCGCAGGCCACCGGCAGCACGTCCTCGGCCAGCGCCCCGCAGGCCTCCGCGGCGCCGAGGACGAGCAGCGGCCGCAGCCGCTTGCCGCCGGCGAAGACCGAGTAGCGCATCGCCTGGTGGATGATCGAAGGATGGACCGAGGCCGGAGGGAGGCACCGATCCAGGGCGTCGTCGATCAACCGCGCCCGCCCGGTCAGCGAGACCAGGACCCCCGGCGTCTCCATCATCGGATCTCGAATCCGGACCGGCCCTCCGGCGCTTCCCACTGCACGTCCACGTCGCGGACCAGGGCACCGGCGGGACCGCGCCGCAGCGCCTCCAGGAACGCCTCCACCGACCCGCGCAGCCCCTCGGCGACGGCCTCCACCCGACCGTCCGGGAGGTTGCGCACGAACCCGCTCACGCCGTACCGCTGCGCCGCGCGCACGGCGAAGAAGCGGAACCCCACGCCCTGCACGAGACCGCGGATCCACAGGTGTGCGCGCACGACCTCAGGATCCATCGCCCACCCGGGTCCCCGGAGCGCGGCGGCGCAGGAGGGCGCCGAGCACGCCGTTCACGAAGCGGCCCGACTCCTCCGTACCGTAGCGCTTGGCCAGCGTCACCGCCTCGTTGATCACGACCTGCGGCGGCGTCGCCATGTGCAACAGCTCGTAGGCGGCCAGCCGCAGCACGGTACGGTCGGTGTTCGCCAGCCGCTCCAGCGGCCAGTCGCGCATCAGCGGCGCCAGCGCGGCATCGATCGCCGGCCGCGCCGCCCAGGCGCCCTGGCAGAGCGCGCGCAGCCACTCCCACTCCGCCTCCGGCAGCTGCGCGCGAACGCGCTCCAGGGCGGCGCTGAGCTCCTGCCGTCCGACGTCGACCTCGAACATGACCTGCAGGGCGAGCTCGCGCGTGCGGCGGCGGGACATCTAAACGAGCGACCACCCGACGGCCGGGGGGCTCGCCCTCCCCGTCGGATCGGTGATCCGGCCCGGAGCGCGGCGAACAGGCCGTGGGTGGTCCAGCACGTTGGTATTATACCAGAGCCGACTCGCTATTTCACCCGCTCGAGATACTCGCCCGTGCGCGTGTCCACGCGCACGCGGTCGCCGACGTTGACGAAGAACGGCACCTGGACCACGAGCCCCGTCTCCAGCGTCGCCGGCTTGCTGCTGCCCGCCGCCGTGTCCCCCTTGAACCCTGGCGCGGTCTCCACGACGGTCAGTTCCACCGCGTTGGGCAGTTCCACGCCGATCGGCCGACCGTCGTAGAACACGACGACCACGTCGGTGTTCTCCTTGAGGTAGTGCACAGCGTCGCCGAGCAGTTCGGCCCGCAGGGGGAGCTGCTCGTAGGTCTCGTGGTCCATGACCACGTACTCATCCCCCTGACGGTAGAGGTACTGCATCGTCTTGCGGTCGAGGTAGATCAGCGGCACGCGCACCCCGGTGTTGAACGTGCGCTCCGTGGTCGCGCCGGTCTTCAGGTTGCGCACCTTGGCGCGCACGTAGGCGCTGCCTCGCCCGCGCTTGACGTGCGCCGACTGCACCACCGCGTAGAGCTCGCCGTCCAGCTCGACGACGACGCCGGGCCGGAAGTCGTTGGTCGAGATCATCGCACCCTCCGTGGAAGCCGCAAGCATTCTAGCAGTCCCCCGGCGGCGCGTTCAAGGATCACAGGACGAGCAGTTCGGTGGGCAGGCCGGTCAGGGAACGGCAGCCGTCGGCGGTGATCACGACGAGGTTCTCGATGCGCACTCCCCCCCACCCCGGCAGGTAGATCCCCGGCTCGACGGTGACGACGTGGCCGGCCGCCAGCACGGCGTCCTCGCGAGGCGAGAGCGTGGGTCCCTCGTGCACGGCCAGCCCCACGCCGTGTCCGAGGCTGTGCCCGAAGGCCTCGCCGTAGCCGGCCTGCGCGATGACCGTGCGCGCCAGGGCGTCCGCCTCCCGGCCGGTGAGCCCGGGCCGGATCCCGGCCAGGGCCGCCGCGTGGGCGGCGCGGACGATCTCGTAGACCTCCCGCTGCTTCGCCGACGCCTCGCCGATCACCACCGTGCGCGTGCAGTCCGAGACGTAGCCCTCCACGGTGGCGCCGAAGTCCAGGGTGACGAAGTCGCCCGTCTGAAGCGGCCGGTCGGCGGCCCGGCCGTGCGGCAGCGCGGAGCGCGGCCCGCTGGCCACGATCGTCTCGAACGCCTCGCGCTCCGCGCCGTGGCGGCGCATGAAGACCTCCAGCTCGAGAGCGATGTCCCGCTCCACGGCGCCCGGCCGCAACAGCGGCAGGACGTGCTGGAAGGCATCGTCGGCGATCGCGGCCGCGCGGGCGATGTGCGCGAGCTCCGTCTCGTCCTTCACCCAGCGCAGCCGATCCACGCCGTCGATCGCCGCCAGCGTCGCCGGCGTCAGGCGCTGGGCGAACTCGGCGTGCTGCTTCACCGTGAGGTGGTCGGCCTCGAAGCCGATCCGCGTCAGGCGGCGGGCGGCGACGACCTCGGCCAGCGTGTCGATGAACTGCCGGTCCGCGGTGACCACTTCGAAGCCTGCGGCCTGGGCGCGGGCCTGCTCCACGTAGCGGAAATCCACGAGAAGGAGAGACTCGCATGGCGTGACGAGCGCGAACCCGGCGGAGCCGGTGAATCCGCTGAGGTAACGACGGTTCTCGGGCTTGGAGATCAACATCGCATCCAGCTGCTGTTGCGCGATGAGGTGCCGCAGACGCCGGATCCGCTCCATCGTTTGCTCCTCGTCGTCGATCGCAGACCTCAGCATCATTGGCCCCGGATACCACCGCTTCCTCTTCGCCTCCCCCCTCACGGACACCCCGCGCCCGCCACGCGCACCCGTCCGGTCGCCGGCAGCACGCGCACGCAGAGATGGCGCCGCCCCGCCGTGAGCGTCACGGTGCCGCCGCCGGACGGCGCCCCAAACAGGCTCGTCCCTCCGAAGAACACCGTCCCCGGCGGACTGGCCCCGAACCGGGCGTAGGTGATCCGCACCCGCGGCGGCAGGGTGCGCCGCCGGACCACCTGCTGGGCGCCGGATGCGCGGCGGACGACGTCGTAGCGCGCCGTGCCGACGGCGAAGACGAGCCCGTAGGCCTGCTCGGGCTCACGGGAGGCGATGGCGCGCGCCTGCGCCGTCCGCACCTCCGTCAGGACCTGAGCGCCAGCAGCCCGCAGGGCCAGGCTGCTGCGCAGCGGCTCGAGCGAGAGGACGAAGGCGGTGAAGCAGCCCGCGATCCCCAGAACAACGAGCAGGTCGAGTACGCCGGCGCCTGCGGCGCGCGGGGGCGTCGTGGCGGTGATCCGGGACAAATCGGACCTCCCCCTCCGCGCCGCATCTCACCACAGCGCTCCGCCCGTGCGCTATGACCTGCGTGGGCCAGGGGGAGAAACGTCTGCGCGGCCGGGAACCTCCGGCCGCGCAGACAGTCTCAACGACAGGAGCGTCAGCGCACGGCCACCGGGCGGGCCAGCGCCGCCAGGCGAGCGGCGAGCGCCCGGTACTTCTCCACCGCGCCGACCATCGTGTAGGCGTCGAGCAGGGCCAGCATCACCTCGGGAGCGGGCTGCAGACTGAGCGCCCGCTCGAGCGAGACCACGGCTCGCCGCCCGAAGTCGGCGGCGTACGGGGCCAGCCCGAAGCGGTGGAGGCGCGCCATGTGCAGGTAGGCCACGCCCAGCCAGTAGTGGGCGCGGGCGTCGTTCGCGTTGCGGGCGATCGCCGCGGCGTACGGCGCGATCGCCCGCTCGAAGGCCGCCTGATCGTAGAAGCGGGTCTGGTCGAACGCCGGAAGCGCCTGGACCTGGACGGTGCCCTGTGCCGCGGCCGGAGCGGCGAGCAGGACGGCGGCGACCACCGCCAGCAGTGCGCGCCTCATCGCATCCCCCTCCGCTAGTCCTGCGCGATCTGCGGCGTGATGAGGAAGACGACCTCGCTCTCACGCCGGTCGTTGGTCCGGAAGCGGAACAGCTCGCCGATCACGGGGATATCGCCGAGCAGCGGGATCTTGATCAGGGTCTGCCGCTCCTCGCGGCTGATCAACCCGCCCAGGACGATCGTCTGTCCGTCCTTCACCGCGAGGGTGGTCGTCGCGGACCGCGTGGCCACCCGCGGCGCCTGCTGGCCGCCGGCGCCGGTGACGATCTCGGCCACGGAGCTGACCTCGGGGGTGACGCTCAGCGTGATCACGCCGTCCACGTTCACCCGCGGCGTGACGTCCATCTTCACGCCCACCTCAACGAAGGTCACCGTGGTCGTGGTCACGCCGCCCTGCGTGGTGACGGTGAAGATCGGCACGCGGTCGCCGAGGAGGATAGAGGCCTTGTTCCCGTCGAGCGTGGCGATGCGCGGCGCGCTGAGGATGTGCGCGCGGCCTTCCGTGACCAGGGCGCGCAGCCGGTTCTGCAGCAGCGTGCTGTTGGTCACCGTGAAGCCGATGCGGTTGCTGGTGCTGTCCAGGAAGAAACTCCCCAGCGAGCCGACCGTCCCGTCGGGGGTGACCAGCAGGCCCAGCTCGCGCAGCACGCTGGTGCTCACCTCGATGGCGTGCAGCTGGATGACCACCTGGGCGATGCGCACGTCCAGCGTGCCCAGCACCTTGCGCACCTCTTCGTGCTGGGCCGTCGTGCCGGTGATGAGCAGGGCGTTGGTCCGCGGGTCGATGGCCACGCGGATCCCGGGCACGGCTGCGGCCACCGCGGCGCGGATCTGGTTGGGATCACCATAGGCCAGACGGTAGGCGATGGTCTCCGGCGTCTCCGGCGGGGGCGCCAGACGCTCGGCCGAGCCGATGATCAGGTTCCGTCCCAGGCGGCGGAAAGCCAGGTTGTTCGCCTCGAGGATGAAGCGCAGCGCGTCCTCGCAGGTCACGTCGACGAGCCGCAGCGTGACCGTGCCCGTCACCGAGCCGTCGGTGACCAGGTTGAAACCGCACAGCCGGGCCAGGGCGCTCAGCACGTCGGCCAGAGGAACGCCGCGGAACTCGAGCAGCCGGATGGCCCCGCCGGGGACGCGCTCCGTGGCCTGGGCTACCCGCACCACCCCGGTCCCGGGGGCCGCGGAGACCGCGGGCACGAGATCCGCGGCGGGGGACGCTGTTGCCGCCGCGGCGGCAGGCGGTCGCACCGGGACGGGCGCGGCCGCCGCGGTGCGGGCCTGCACCTCGGTCACCGGCACGACGGGCACGCCGACGACCAGGGTATTGGATCCGCTGCGGGCGACCTCCACGGCCACCGGCTCGACCAGGTCGATGACCACCCGCGCCACGGCCGGCGAGTCCCGGAACTGCCCGACCCGCACGCGCAGAACATTCCCCTTGCGCACCTCGGTGGTGGTGCGCACCCGTTCGTCGGCGATGGTGTCGAGGAGGTCGATCGCCACCCGCGGCGGCGCGGGCGCGGCGATCTCGGTGACGTTGAAGAGGACCGGCCCGCTCGAGACGATGCCGATGATCAGGCGGGTGCCAAAGTCCTTTACGGTGACCTGGGTCAGGCGCTTGGAAGCGGCGGCAGCCCCGGTGCCGAGCGTCGGCAGCGCCAGCAGCGCGACCAGCGCGATGCTGAGGATGAGGCGACGACGATAAGTCCAGCCATGCGGCATCTGCCTACTCACCTCCCATCCGGACATCGAAGCGCCGGCCGGCGCGGAGGAACGTGACCATCCGTCGGCTCGGGTCCACGCGCACCACCTTCAGATCGCCCAGCTCGTCGCCGGCTGCCACGACCTCGGTCTTGCCGCCCACGACGATGATCGCCACGGCATGCGAGTTCCCCACGAT
>DATLZI010000132.1:0-3322 GCA_035574075.1 bacterium
TCGACGCTCGCGCATGTGCGGGACAACGCCGCCGCGGCCGACCTGCGCCTCAGCGCAGAGGACATCCGCCGGATTGAGGTGGCGTTCCCGCGCGGCCCGCGACCCCGCAGCCTGCCGATGCTCTAACCGCCTCGCGGGGAATGCTTCCTCCCCGCGCCGCGTTGGCACGGGCAACGCTGGTCCAGCTCTCCGCGGAGGTGATGAGGATGCGCATCCCAGCCACACCGGTGATGCTGTTCGCAGCCCTGCTCCTCCTCGTCGCGCCACTCACCGCCAGCCCCTCCCTCCCGGCCCCGATCCGGGTGAGCGGCTTCGCCACGCCCGAGTCGGTGCTGTATGACCCCGCCGACGACCTCTACCTCGTTTCCAACATCAACGGCAACCCGACGGGCGTGGATGACAACGGCTTCATCTCCCGCGTCCGCCCTGACGGCACGATCGCCGCCGCCCGGTGGATCGACGGCGCCGCGGCCGCGGTTGCGCTCAACGCTCCCAAGGGCCTGGCCATCAGCGGCGACACCCTCTTCGTCGCCGACATCACCGTGGTCCGCCTGTTCGACCGGCGGACCGGCGCGCCGAAGGGCGCCATCCCCATCCCCGGCTCGACGTTCGTCAATGACCTCGCCGCGGGACCGGACGGATCGGTCTACGCCACCGACAGCGGCCTGCGCCCGGATTTCAGCCCCTCCGGCACCGACGCCGTCTACCGCATCCGCAACGGCCGGCTGAGCACGGTCGCCAAGGGGACGCACCTTGGGGGACCCAACGGCATCGCCGTGCTGCCCAACGGCCGGCTGATCGTCGTGACCTTCCGTCCCACGGGCGAGACCTATCAGCTGACCCCCCAGGGTGTCCGGGAGCAGGTCCGGCGCCTGCCGCAGGGCCAGCTGGACGGCGTCGTCGTCCTGCCGGGCCAGGTCCTGCTGGTCAGCAGCTGGGCGGCCTCCGCCGTCTACCGGGTGACGGGCGCCCGCGCGGAGGTGCTGGTGGGCAACATGCCCTCACCGGCCGACATCGGATATGACAGCCGGCGGAACCGCGTGCTCATCCCGCTGTTCCAGCAGAACCAGGTGGTGATCCAGCCCCTGCGCTGATCTGCTGGAGCAGCGCGGGCAGATCGTCCCACCCATACCCCACCTCGGGATAGGCGGCACCGCCGAGGGAGACCTCCCGATCGCGGACGTGCCGACCGCCGAGGGATTCGTAGAAGCGTCGTGCCGCGCTGTTGGCGGCGAGCACCCAGACGAGCATCGCGCGATGGCCGCCGGCGGCGAGGGCCTCCGCCACCGCTCGCACCAGCCATCGGCCGATCCCGCGGCGCTGGCAGGCGTCGAGGACGTAGATGGCATACAGTTCCCCGGTGAACACGGGGTCGGGCGTCTGCACCGGTCCGCCCGCGGCGAATCCCACGATGCGCCCGTCGTCCTCGGCCACCGTCAACGATCGGCCCTCCTGCCCGCTGTGCGCCGCGGCCTGGCGCCATCCCGCGGCCCGGCGCTCCACGGAGAGGGCGGCGAGGAGCTCCGCGGGGAGGATCCCCCGGTACGCCGTCCGCCAGGTCTCGACGTGGACATGGGCGATGCCCACGGCGTCGGCGGCGGTCGCCGACCGGAGCGTGATCATCCCTTCGCCAGCCTGTGCATCGTCGTCATCCGGGCATGACACAGACACGGAGGTGCGGCATGCGTTCACCGCTGGTCTTCGTGGTCCTGATCGCGCTGCTCGCGCTGCCCCCGGGCAGCGCGGCGGCCCAGACCGCGGCGAGCCCCTTCGAGGACGTTCCGCCGTGGCACTGGGCCTTCGACGCCGTCGCGCAGCTGGCCCGCGCGGGTATCATCCAGGGCTACCCGCGTGACGACCGGGAGCTGGCCCGCAACGCGCTGACCCAGGTGTACGACGCGTTCGCTCATCCCTCGCATCCCGCCGCCCGGGCCTGGGCGGAAGCCTTCCTCACCAACCTCCCCGCCCCCTGGCCGGCGCCGCTCGAGCGGTCCGTTCTCACCGCGTACCGCCTGAGCGTGCAGCAGGTCCGGCTCAGGGGAACGCGCGGGGCGGTGGACGTGCTCGCGGTCGCCGTGCTGCGCGGCGGCACGCTCCGCACGCGCTTCACCGCCGCCGTGGTGCGGGACGAGGGAGGCCGCTGGCGCGTGGACTACGCCAGCCTGGCCGCCGCGCAGCCGCAGCTGTTCAGGTGAAGACGACGGCGAGCGCCAGTCCCGCCAGGTACAACCAGCCGAAGCGCCGGTTGTGCACCAGGCACACCCGGTGGTACCACAGCGGCCAGCCGACGTAGCCCGCCGGCGGCGACGCCGGCCGGGGCCGGGCCATCACCGAGAGCGCGCGCCAGCCGCGCGGCAAGGCCATGCCGACGAGGGCCGCGAAGGGCGTGAGGCGCCCCAGGGCGATCAGCGCCGCCACGATCAGGTACATCCCCGCGACGATCACCTGGTTCACGGCGCGGGCCGCCCGCTCGCCGAGGACGACGGGCAACGTGCGGTGCCCGTGCTCCCGGTCGAACGCCATCTGGTCGATGTGCTTGCCCATCAGGATCGACATCACGCCCAGCCCGTAGGGGAGCGACGCCAGGAAGGCGTTCGCAGAGAGGGTGCCGCTGATGACGTAGTACCCCCCGCCGACCATCAACGGCCCCCAGACCAGGAAGGCGGCGATCTCGCCCAGGCCGAGGCTCTTCAGCGGGCGCGGCGCGGCGTCGTAGAGGTACAGCAGGGCGAGCCCCGCGGCGGCGAAGAGCAGCGCCGTCGTCCCCCGCGTCAGCCCGAAGTAGACCACGATCGCCACGCCCAGCGCGCCCAGAATGCCCACCCCGATCCCGAGCGTCCGCGCGTCGAGGAGACCGCTGGCGATGGGATGCATCGTGTAGCGCAGGCGCGGCGAGTCGGGGGTGTCGTGACCGCGCCGGTGGCCGAAGTAGTCGTTGCTGAGGTTGCTGATCATGTGGGCCACGACGAAGCCGACCAGCACCAGGAGGAAGGGCACGGTGGCAAAGGCGCCCGCGGCCAGGGCCAGCAGGCCCGCGATCAGGGCGGCCTGGGCGGAGATGACGAGGATGACGCTGCGCGCCGAGAAGAGGAACCGCGCCACGGGATCGAGCTGCCGCGCCGACTCATCCCACGGGGGATAGAAGCCGACGAAGGCCCGCAGCCACACCCTGGGTCCGCGCAGCGCGCGCGCAGCGCTCATCACCCTGACTGTTTCGCAGGCCGACGGCGCCTTTCCCTGCGGGCCGGGGCGCGCGGCGAGGGGACGGCCCCGCCCGGCCGCGCTCGCGGAGGTCTCCGCGCCGCCGCTGGTCGCGCCGCGG
>DATLZI010000133.1:0-2413 GCA_035574075.1 bacterium
CACGGCCAGCGTCCGCCCGCCGCCGGCCAGCGCCCCGCGGTGGGCCGCCGCGTCGATGCCGCGGGCCAGGCCGCTGACCACCGTCACGCCGCAGCGGGCCAGTTCCTGTCCCAGCCACTCCGCGACGGCCAGACCGTAGGCGCTGGCCCGGCGCGCGCCCACCACCGCCACCGCCCGGCGATCCTCCTCCCGCAGCGTCCCCCGCAGGTACACCCGCGCCGGCGGGTCGGCGATCGTGCGCAGCGCCGCCGGGTAGGCCGCATCCTGCGGCGTGACGGTGGTCAGCGGCCTGGCCCGCGGCATCGACATCGTCTACCCGCCCGAGCACGCCCGCCTCGCGGAGCAGATCGCCCGCGCCGGCGCGCTGCTGTCGGAGTACCCGCCGGGGACCCCGCCGCTTAGGCATCAGTTTCCCAGGCGCAACCGCCTGATCAGCGGCCTGGCCCTGGGGGTGGTGATCGTTGAAGGCCGAGAAGACAGCGGCGCGCTCATCACCGCGGACTGCGCTCTGGAGCAGGGGCGGGAGGGGTTCGCGGTGCCGGGGCCTCTCTTTGCGCCCACGAGCGATCTGCCGCACCGCCTGGTGCAGCAGGGGGCGAAGCTGATCCGCCGCGTGGAGGACATCCTGGAAGACCTCCGCCTGCCGCAGCCGGCGCAGCTGGCCCCGCAGATCGCGACCGCCCTGGAGGGGGCCGAAGCGGCGGTGTACGCGCAGCTCAGCTGGGATCCCCTGCATGTCGACATCCTGGTCCGCCGCTGCGGCTTGCCGGTGGCCGTGGTCGGCCAGGCGCTGGTCGGACTGGAGCTGCGGGGGCTGGCGCGGGCCCTGGCCGGCCAGCGCTACGTGCGGGCCGTCCCGGGAGGCTGAAGGGCAGACGGCGGCCGTGAAGGCGCCGCTGCAGGCGCATCTTGAGGGCGTGCGCCAGCAACACGCGAAGGACCTCGCGCGCGGCCTCGGCCAGGCTCCGCTGCCGGACGCGCTCGCCCGCCAGTACCCGGGCGCTGACCGCCAGTGGCCCTGGCAGTGGGTCTTCCCCGCCTCGTCCCACTACGTCGACGCCCGCACCGGGGTGCGCCACAGGCACCATCTGCACGAGTCGGTCATCCAGCGGACGGTGAGGGAAGCGGTCCGCCGCGCGGGGCTGACGAAACCCGCCTCCTGTCATTCCTTCCGGCATTCGTTCGCCACGCATCTCCTGGAGGACGGCTACGACATCAGAACCGTTCAGGAGCTGCTCGGGCACAAGGACGTGAAAACGACGATGGTCTACACCCGTGTGCTGAACCGAGGCGGGAAGGGCGTCAGAAGCCCGATGGACGGACTGCAGGGGTGAGGGTCGCCGGCCTCCGGGATGTTAGGCTGACCGGTCGTGCAGTATAATGCCGGTCAAGGAGGCGCCCACGATGGTGAGGGTTCAGGATGGGAGGCCAATTGCGGGGCACGGGTTTCCCGCCCGTGTCGTGTTAGGCTGACACAGGCGTGTGTGTTAGGCTGACCGGCCTAATCATGAGTTATACGGAAGAGGCTCCGGTGAACTCCATGGAATTCGAGCGCCTTGCGAAATGTAGGTCGGCCCATGTCTGAGCGCGAGAGCTCCGACCCGCGCAAGGTTGTCCACCGGTGGACGCGGGCCATGACCGACCACAACCTCGACGCCGCCGTGGCCTGTTTCGCTGCCGACTATCATGACGTAACGCCTACCCGCCCCGGCCAGGAGTTCCGCGGCCAGGACCACGTCCGGAAGAACTTCGTGGCCCTCTTCGAAGCGGTGCCGGACCTCACAGCTGATCTCATTCGCGTGGCAGCCGACGGCGACATCGTGTGGATGGAGTGGCGGATGCATGGAGCCCGCGTGGATGGAAGTCGCTTTGAGTTTGCGGGAGTCAACATCTTCGGTGTTCGTGATGATCAATTTGTCTGGGGCCGGATTTACACGCACCCGGTCTCGGAGCAGGGCAATATCGAGGCCCAGGTCGCGCGCATGACTACCGGTTCGTCGGACCCGAAGCAACGTAGAGGACGTGCATGAGGCCTCCGATCTCCATCCCCTCGATCGGTGACGCTTGGCTCTTTCCGTATAACTCGTGGCTGCACCCGACCGGCTTCGCCGGCGGGTGAGCCACCAAGTCGTTAGGCTGACCGGTCTAATCATGAGTTAGCCGCCACCTATCGTAGCGGCCGCGGAGGAGAGGGTTGGGAATGGCAGAGGTTGTGTTGTTCCACCACGCGCAAGGGCTGACCCGCGGTGTCGTTGCGTTTGCCGACAATCTGCGCCGCGCCGGGCACATCGTCCACACGCCCGATCTGTTCAATGGCCGCACTTTCGACGACCTGGAGCAGGGTATGGCATTCGTCAAGGAAATCGGCTTTGCAGAGGTGATGGAGCGAGGGGAGCGAGCGGTGGAGGGGCTA
>DATLZI010000134.1:0-6372 GCA_035574075.1 bacterium
CGCGGCATCCCGTTCGAGGTCTTTGCCCGCCTGCGCATCCGCGGCGCGATGTTCGACTACCTGCGCACCCTCGACCTGCTGCCCCGGGTGGCCCGCCGCACCGTGCACCACGTGCAGGCCGCGGACGCGGCGCTGACCCGCCGGTTGGGGCGGCGGCCCACCGCCGGCGAGCTGGCGGCGTCCACCGGCTTGAAGACCTCGCGGCTGCAGGGCGCCTTGCACGACGCGGCAGCGGGCATGCCGCTCTCGCTGGAGGGCGAGCTGGGCGAGGCGGACCGCCTTCCCGCCGCGCTGGCCCGCGACGCCAGCGGCGATCTCGCCGCGGGCGTGGAGCGGGAGATCCTCGAGGCCGAGCTGTGGCGGGCGACGGCGGCCCTTCCGCCGCGGCACAAGGTCGTGATCGGATTGTACTACGGCGAGGGGCTGACGCTGGCGGAGATCGGCCGTGTCCTCGGGGTCACCGAGTCGCGGGTCAGCCAGCTGCGCGGCGAAGCGCTGCAGACGCTGCGCACCCACCTCCTCCTGCAGCGCTGGTCCGAGGGCGACGAGGAGCGCCCGGGGTGAGCCCCGATGGAGCGACTGGCGACGATCATCAAGGGTCTGAAGGAGCGGTCCGGCGCGGCCGCCGCGCTGCTCACTTCCGCGGACGGTTTGGTCCTCGAATCCATGGACGACACGGGGCTGGATGTGGAATCGCTCGCCGCCTACGCCGCCAGCGCGGTGATGGTCAGCGAGCGCATGGGCGAGATGACCGAGTTCGGAGCGCCGGACGCGGTGGTCATCCTCTATCGCCGCCACGCCCTCGTCGTCAGCCCCCTCGGGCCGGTGGTCGTCGTGCTCGTCGGCGGCGGGGACGTCCCGCCGGGCGCGCTGCGCATGCACCTGCGGCGCGCCGCCGCCGACCTCATCACCGCGGTCCAGGATGAGCTCGCGCCCTCGGCGAACGGGCAGGGCGAACCTCCCCGGATGAAATCGGCCTGAACCGGCGGCGCGGTTCCCGTGTCGAGGCGATCGCCGGTCCCGTGATCCTGGGGCCAGGCGCGCCGCGCGACCGCTCGTTCCCCGAAGCCCTCCTGGTTCCCGCCGTGGCGTCCGGCCTTGCCGCGTGTCGAGATCCCCAGGGGCAGCCACGGGTCCAGGTACCTTCTGCTCGCCCCGCAGCCCGCAACGCGTCGCTAGCATCCTGGCTCCCGCGAAGCCGCAGCTCCTATCGCTCCGCCACAGAAAGTACAGCGGGATGACGACAGAACTGGCGGTCCATCTTCCTCCAGGGTTCCCTCATGGCACCAAAGTTGCTGAGCAGGGGGAACGACCCCGCCCTGCGCGGGCAACGCCGTCCGGTCCGGCCGGGCGGACTGCACATCGGGAGGTAGGGGGTATGAAGCTAGGCATGGGACTCATGCGGATGGTCAAGGGCGCAGCGCTCGCCGCGCTGATCGTCGTCGTGGCCGCCGGCGTGGGGTCGGGCGCGCCAGGAGGCAGCCAGACCGTAACGGTCCTGGCGGCGGCGAGCCTCGACATCACGGTGCCGCCCGTGGCGGCGATCGCCTCGACGGGACCGGGGGCCTGCGGCACGACCTCCACCACCATCAACGTCAAGAGCAACAAGCCCTACAATCTACAGATCCGCTCGGAGCCGACCGCCTATGCGAACGGGAAGGCGAAGTTCGGGGCGGTCGAGCTGACCAACGCCTTGCAGTACGGGCTGGCCGGCACCGGTCCGTGGACCAACGTCACCTCGACCTACGCGAACATCTTTGGTGCCAGTCAGCCGAAGACGACGGGGCTGGGCGTCAGCCACGAGATCTTCTACCAGCAGTGCATCGAGTGGGCGGACGACCCTGGCAGCTACACGATCGTCGTCGAGTATCTGGGCACGCAGCCCTAGACCACGCGACCAACGTCCGACGGAGGAAGGCCGATGCTGGACCGTGGACCCCTGACCACGATGACCGCAGCGGCCTTCCTGCTGGTCGGGCTGCTCGCCGCTCCCCCGCTGGCTGGCCAGAGGCTGCGGTTCGGGATCAGCCCCGGCGAGCTGGAGCTCGTACCGGGGCCCGGTGGCACCGCCAGCGGCACGCTGCTGGTCGCCAACTACACTCCTCAGCGGGTCCGCTTCCAGGTCCAGGTGGCGGACATCTTCCTGCGAGCGAGCGGCGAGCTCGATGTGCTGCCGCCCGGCAAACTGCCGTGGTCCGTGGCGGCGATGACACGGCTCACCCCCGCCGAGTTCGAGCTCGAGGGCGGCCAGGCGATGGCCGTGCGCGTCGCCGTCACGGTGCCCGCCGACGCGCGCGGGGGGCGCTACGGCGTCATCGTCGTCTCTCCGACACCGGTCTTCCAGGCCGGGGGGCCGCGCGGCACAGTCTCCATCGCCGTGCCCCGGCTCGCCGCCCGGCTGCTCGTGCCGATCCGGGGGACCGAGGTGCTGCGCGGCGCGATCACCGGCATGGTCGCGGCCCCGCGCCCGGGCCGCCGCGGCGCCGACGTGAAGGTCATCTTCCGCAACGGCGGGAACGTGCACGTTCGCGCGCAGGGCGAGGTAGTGATCCTGGGGGCGGATGGCGGCCTGCTGGCGCGCCTGCCGGTGGCCGAGGCGACCATCCTTCCGGGCGGCTGGCGCGAGTTCCGCGTCGCCTGGGACGCCCCGCCGCTCTCACCCGGGGCGTACACCGTGCGCGCCGTGCTCGACTATGGCGCGGACGCGCTGGTGGCCGGCGAGCTCACCTTCACGGTTCGGTGAGGCCGCCATGCGCGCGCTCGTCTTCGCCGGCGCGCTGATCTTCGCCGCGGCGTCGTCGGCGGCGGCCGCCGCGCCGGTGCGCGTGGTGGTCGACGACACCCCGCTGGCGCTGAGTCCCGCCCCCGTCGTCCAGGACGGGTTCGTCTTCCTCCCCCTGCGCCCGCTCGCCCAGCATTTCCAGGCGACGCTGATCGTGGACCGCCTGGCCATCGAGGTGCGCACGGCCGACGGCACGAGCCATCTCCTCCGCCTGGGGCGCCTCGAGATCTGGTCGGGCGATCTCGTCGAGGCGGTGATGGAGGCGCCGACGCAGGTGATGCAGGGTACGACGATGGTCCCCCGCGGCGGCGTGGACGTGCTGTTCGGGACCCTGACGGTCTGGAACCCGCTGGAGGGCCTGGTCACGATCACGAGCGCGAGAACGCCCTCGCCCGTCGAGGCCCCGCGCCGGCCCGTGACGCTGCCCGCCGCCCGGCCCGCCGGCCCCCCGGCCGCCGCGCCGTTCGTGCCCGAGTTCCGTCCGGCGCCCGAGCGGCTCGTCGTGGCCTCCGGCTACGTCGCCGCCGGCCTCTCGCTCGGCGCGGAGACGACAGGCACGGGGCGGATCCAGTTCCGCACGCACGCCGGACCGGAGCGCCTCGAGGGCAGTCTGGCCCTCGCCGCGACGCCCGCGAGTGGCGGCGGCACGATCACGCGCCGCACCGCTGCCGATGCGCTGACGGTGGGCGGGTTCACGCTGCACGACTCCCCGCTCACACTCTATGAGCAGGGGCTGCTCGGCCTGCTGTACGAGACCCGCACGCGGGGGGCGGCAGTGCGGTTTTTCGGCGGGAGCATCCCCGCCACGTCGCGCCACTTCTACGGCGCGACCGTCGCGCTCCAGCCGACCGGGACGTGGCTCCTCCAGGGAGCCTCGGTCTACGACCCGGCCACGGGTGCGCTCGTCGTGAAGGCCCGGGGCAGCAAGCTGCTGCGCGAAGGGACGGCGGTGTTCGCCGAGTCGGCGTGGGGCGCGTCATCGATGGGCAGCGGCGCGGCGTGGCGGCTGGGCGTCGAGGTGGCGGGCGGACGGACCAGCGCCGCGGTCAGCTATCTCTCCCTGGCCGACGGATTCCCGGCGATGGGCGCGAGCGCGCTGTTCGCCGGACGCCATGGGCCGCTACTCTCCCTCAGCTACCAGCCCTCAGCGTCGTGGACGTTCTCCGGATCGGCCGCCCTGCTGCGCGGCGCCGTGGGGGGCGACCGGTACGTGGCAGGCGCCCTCGTGCAGTACCGTCCGGTCCCGGGCGTGGGCCTGGTGGGCGAAGGCCGATTCGTCGAGGACACCGTTGGAGGAGTGCCCACCCGCAGCACCTTCGGCCAGCTGGCCCTTACGGTGACCCGCGGCCCCTGGGGGGTGGTGCTCGCCGGCAGCAGCACCGCCGATGCCGGCATCCTCACCGGGACCGCGGCGAGGACGACAGTGGCCACGGCGCGGCTGGGGTATACTCTGCGCACCGGCCTGCCCGTTTGGTTTGAACTGTCGCGCCGCGACGGGGATACCGCGGCGTGGGGATACGGGCTGGGCTGGACCTTTCGCCTCGGCAGCCGCACACACCTCAGCGCGCAGTTCTGGCACCGGGTCTACACCGCCCCGGCGGCCTACACCGATAACACGATCGGCCTCACCTACACGACCCCGCTGGCCAACGGCGCCGACCTCGCCGTGGGGGGCGGGGTGCGCTACGCCGCGACGGGCGGGACGGCGCCGTACGTCTCGTTGCAGTACGGCGTGCCCCTCTTCGCCTACGGCCCGCCGCAGACCGGCCGCCTCGATGCGACGGTGTACGTCGATCGCAACGCCAACGGCGCCCGCGATCCCGAGGAGCGGAGCGTGGCCGGGATCGTGCTGCGGGTGGACGGCAGGCGCGCGGCCGTCACCGACGAAGCGGGCGCCGCCACCGTGGAGGGCGTGCGCGCCGGCGAGGTGACGGTGGAGATGGACGACCGCACCCTCCCTGCCGGGCTCGTCGCCCCCCAGCCCGCGCAGCGGGTGCAGGTGGTCTCAGGGCAGACCCGCGATGTCGTCTTCGCGCTGCTTCCCGCGGCGACGGTGGTGGGGGTCGTCTTCCACGACGAGAACGGCAACGGGCGGCGGGAGGCGGGCGAGCGCCCCCTGCCGGGCGTCGTGGTGCGACTGGCGGACAGCGAGGTCTTCCGCACGGCCGACGGCGCGGGCTTGGTCCTGTTCGACCACCTCGCCCCGGGGCGGTACCTCCTGCTCATCGACGCGCGCAGCGTACCGCTGGGCTATCGCATCCGGGGGGAGGGAACGTTCGTCGTCACCGTTCAGACGGGGCAGGACGTGACCGTGGAGATCCCGCTCGACGGCCGTCCGATCATCCGCACCTTCTGATGGCACGCCCTTGCGCCTCGCCGCGGGGCCGCCTAGGCTGGGAAGTATGACCGTGTCGATCCAGGTTCAACCCACGCCCAACGTCAACGCCCTGAAGTTCGTGCTCGACCGCCGGCTGACGGAGGGGAAGAGCCAGACGTTCCGGTCGGGCGACGCGGAGATCCCGCCGCTGGCCCGCGCGCTGCTCGCCATTCCCGGCGTTGTCCAGGTGTTCTTCCTGAACGACTTCATCACGGTGACGCGCAGCCCGGAGATGCCCTGGGAGACGATCGCCGGCGAGGTCGAGGAAGCGATCCGCCGGCACTTCGGCGGCTAGGCGCCCTGGGGCAGCACGAGCAGGAGCGGGTTCTCCAGGATCCGCCGCACTTCGCCCAGGAACTGCGCCGCCTCCGCGCCGTCGGTGACGCGGTGGTCCGCGGAGATCGTCATCGTCATCATCGTCGATGCGGTAAGCTGCCCGTTGCGCACCACAGGACGTTGCTGGGCCGCGCCCACCGCCAGGATGGCGGCATGCGGCGGGTTGACGATGGCGATGAAGCTCTGCACGAAGTCGAACATCCCCAGGTTGCTGATCGTGAAGGTGCCCCCCTCGTAGTCCTGCGGCCGCAGGCGCCCGGCGCGGGCGCGCTCGGCCAGCGCCTTCGCCTCCTCGCTGAGCTGGACGAGCGACTTGCGGTCACAATCTCGCAGCACCGGAGCGATCAGTCCGTCGGGCAGGGCGATGGCCACAGCGATGTTGATGCGCCGGAAGCGCCGGATCGTGCCAGCGAGATATGCCGCGTTCAGGTTCGGGTAGCTGCGCAGAGCCAGCGCCGTGGCGCGGACGATGAGGTCGTTGACCGTGACCTTGCGGCCCTCGCCGAGCGCGGCGTTGAGCTGCTGGCGCAGCCGCAGGGCGTCGTCCATGGCCACCTCGGTGGTGATGTAGAAGTGCGGCACCTGCTGCTTGCTCTCCACCATGCGGCGGGCGATCGTCGCGCGCATGCGGCTCGGCGTCTCGTCGACGTACTCCGCGCCGCCCTCCGGTTCGGGAGCGGCCGCGCCGGGGGAGGCGGTTGTTCCGGCGGCGCGCTGCCGGGCCAGGAAGGCCTCGACGTCCTCCTTGGTGATGCGTCCCTCCGGACCGCTGCCGCGCAGGCGGGTGAGATCCACGCCGTGCTCCTCCGCCAGCCGCCGGGCCAGCGGGGAGGCCTTCACCCGCTCCCCGGCCGCGGCGGGCGCGGGGCGAGAGGGG